>NZ_JAVDUA010000009.1:0-175674 GCF_031456105.1 Pseudomonas sp. BE134
CACTCTTATCGTTGCTGTTAGTCATAAACATAACCGTTTGCCTATCCCTTATCGTAAGGGGGAAACGGTGTCCTGTCTTTCATGGGGCTCGTTCATACCTGATATGCGCTCTGGGGATGTAGCAGATCGTTCAGAATGACCTTCAACGTGACCAAGACCTCTCACTGCATTTGGAGACCGTATGAACTCAGATGATCTTGCCCTTTTTGCGCAAGTGGTCAAAAGCGCAAGTATTTCCCGTGCGGCGTTGGCTTTAGGTGCCGACCAATCGACGATAAGCCGGCGTATCGGTCTATTGGAGGCAGATCTTGGGGTTCGTCTTTTCCATCGCAGCGGGCGTGGCGTTACGCTTACCGACCGTGGCCAGCAATTGTTGGGTTTTGCTACCCAAATGAACGAAACGCTGGCCGAGGCAGAAAGAGTAATGCGAGAAAGTGTCGAGCATGGCCCAGTCAAATTATGCATCGCTGCCCAGCCCACCATCGCGCGCATATTATTTGGCCGGATTGGTCACGCGTTGAAGGCACGCTATCCACTGACACAGTTGCATTTTGTCGAAGGACTAGCAGCTGACATCTTGAATCGCCTGAGCGAAGGTTCAGTGGACATCGCCCTTTTGTACTTGCCGGAACATCCAGGCGCGCTGCAGTTCGACCCACTGTTGAGTGAAGGCGTGCAGTTGATCACCCCTGGAGACTATCCACTGGAGGGCGACTCCATCGCCGTACGTGATCTGGGGGAAATTCCCTTGATACTTCCGAGTACGCACCACGGCTTGCGTCTGCTTGTGGAGTCTCTCGCTGGGCGATACGGCTTTACGACAAACATCGCTTTGGAATGCGACGGATCGATTTCAATCACCAAACAGTTAGTGCTCGAAAAATGTGGTTGCACGGTTTTACCGGCTGCTGCAGTGATGGAGGAGATTAAAATAGGGCGACTGAAGAGCTATCGATTGGAAGAGCCGGATGTCAGTCGAACCGTAGCAATCGTGTGGCCCAAAAACAGGACGACTGCCGACGGGCTTTGGGAGGTTACCCAGATCATCCGCCAGCATGCTGCTGCGATGGTTGAGCAAGGGATGTGGCCGGGGGCATCTCTGGTTTCGGTACCAGTCAGTCCTTGACTGGCACCCCTCGCTTTCTCTTCTAACGGGTTTGTATAGCGTCAACGGGTAACGCAGTCCTGCTCACATCCCCGTCCACCAGTCGTAGTATTCCCAACGGATTGCTGTTCTGTAATGCCTCAGGAAGCAACGAATCCGGGTAGTTCTGGAAACAAATTGGTCTCAGAAAGCGGTCGATAGATAAGCTGCCTACCGAGGTGCTGCGTGGGTCAGAAGTCGCTGGATACGGCCCTCCATGCACCATCGCTTCGCAGACTTCAACACCTGTCGGATACCCATTGACGAGAATTCGACCAACCTTTTGCTGCAGTGAATCGGCGAGCCAGCGGTACTCAAGTAACTCGTCGGCTTCGGCTATTAGGGTCGCCGTCAATTGCCCGCGCAGGCCCTGCAGAGCTGCCTCAAGCTGAGTATTGTCTTCGACTTCGATTACGACAGTCGTCGGCCCAAACACCTCTTCTTGGAGTAATGCATCGTCTTTGAGCAGCAAGCCGACTTCAGCCATGAACAGTTGCGGTTGAGCCTGATCCCCCACCTGCGATTTGCCCGCCAAGTGCGTCAACCCTGGATGTTCGTGCAGCTCGTTGATGCCTTGGATGTAACTGGCCAAAGCACCTGTATTGAGCATGGTTTGAGCCGGTTGAGCCTGCATGTTGGCAACCAACATTTGGATGAACGCCGTGAACTGCGGAGATCGAAGGCCAATCACCAAGCCTGGGTTAGTGCAAAACTGACCACAGCCCATCGTCACCGAACCCGCCAGTTGAGCCGCGATTTGTTCGCCGCGCACATTTAAGGCATCAGGCAGTAGAAACACTGGATTGATACTCGACATTTCGGCAAATACCGGTATAGGTTGCGGCCTGCTTGCAGCCATGTGGCTGAGTGCATTGCCTCCCTTGAGCGATCCGGTAAAACCTACAGCTCGAATCGCAGGGTGCTTCACCAGCCACTCTCCTACCCCGCCGCCATAAATCATATTGAATACACCCTCTGGCATTCCGGTGCGTAGCGCGGCGCGGATGATAGCGTCCGCCACCCACTCAGCAGTCGCCATGTGCCCGCTATGCGCTTTGAAAACCACAGGGCACCCAGCAGCCAGTGCCGAAGCGGTGTCACCACCGGCCGTGGAGAAGGCCAATGGGAAGTTACTCGCGCCAAATACAGCTACTGGCCCCAGACCGATCCTACACTGTCGGATATCTGGGCGCGGTGTCGGCTGGCGATGCGGCAACGCACGGTCGATCCTTGCTCCGTAAAAATCACCTCGCCGCAACACTTTGGCGAACAATCGCATCTGGCCGCTGGTACGTCCGCGCTCACCTTGGATGCGTCCAGGTGGCAGTGCAGTTTCGCGGCACACGGTGTTTATAAAATCTTCGCCTAACGCATCGATCTCATCGGCAATGGCATCGAGAAATTGCGCGCGCTTTTCAGCGCTGAGGTTGCGAAAGATTGGGAAAGCTGCGGCTGCAGATTTGGCAGCGGCGTCGACTTCTGATTCTACAGCTTGCGAAAACTTTACCGGCAGCGGCTCTCCGGTGGTGGCGTCGAAGCTTTGCAGTAGCACTGTACCCTCAGCGCTACGCAGACTGCCGATATAGTTGTGTCCTAGCAATATTGTCATAACTGATTCCTTACCCGGGCAAAATTCACCGGTGAACTTTCCTGCGAGACCAACTGGCAGGGGCGCACTTCAATCCAATCGGGATTGAGGAGTGATTTGCTTCGGGTCGACCCGCAGCTCTATCAATGAAGCGACACCCGCTTGCTGTGCACGCTGAAAAGCTGCAGCGAAGTCCTCTGTACGTTCGACAAGCTCAGCATGTGCGCCAAACGACTTGGCGAAGGCAATGAAATCAGGGTTCGTCAACTCCGTGGCCGAGACACGACCAGGGTACTCGCGTTCCTGATGCATGCGGATTGTCGCCAGCATGCCGTTGTTCACCACGATCACGATGATTGGCGCTTTGAACTGCATCGCCGTCGCCAGCTCTTGCGGATACATCATGAAGCAGCCGTCACCCGCAAAGCACACCACGGTACGTTCGGGAGCGTGCAACTTCGCGGCGATAGCGGCAGGTAACCCGTAGCCCATTGCGCCGTTGGTTGGAGCAAGTTCTGTTGCGGGCTGACGATAACGGTAAAAGCGGTGCACCCATACCGTGTAATTACCGGCGCCGTTAGTGATGATTGAATTGTCCGGCAGCACCTTATTGAGGTGAGCCATCACCGCCCCCATGTCGACGCCCGCTAATTGCGGATGCGGCTGCGGCGGTGTGGAATGATCAATGTAATCAGCGCGAGCGGCAGCGCGCCATTCTTGCCACGCCCTACCATCAACTGGCTGAAGCTTTTCAGTGGCCGCAGTGAAACCGCGCATCGATGACAGGATCGGCAACTCCGCCTGATATACGCGGTTCAGCTCTTCTGGGTCGGGGTGAACATGTATTAGCAACTGATGAGGCATCGGGCTCTCGATCAGCGCATAGCCTTGAGACACCGTTTCACTCAAACGGGAGCCAACCACCAATAACAGGTCAGCGTTTTTTACTCGCTCCAGCAATTTCGGCGAAGTGCCGAGTCCAAGCTGACCGACATAGTGCGGATCCCGGTTGTCCAACAGATCCTGACGTCGGAATGATGCAGCTACTGGCAGGTCGTTTGCTTCAACGAAACGCTGGAAAGATAGAGTCGCTTCTAGATCCCACCCAGTGCCGCCGACGATCACCAGCGGTCTCTTTGATGCAGCCAGGAGCGTGTGTAGCATGGGCATTGATGATGGATCCGGAGCACCCTGCGCAATACGAACAGCTGGTGCATCAACAATTTGCGCGGCACCAAACAAGACCTCTTCCGGCAACCCAATTACTACTGGGCCGGGACGGCCAGACATGGCGATGCTGAATGCCTTGCTCACAATCTCGGGTATGCGTTCGATGCTGTCGATTTCGGTAGCCCATTTTGCCAAGCCGCCAAACATCTGCGCGTAGTCAACTTCCTGAAACGCTTCGCGCCCCTTAAAGCGGCTTTCGATCTGCCCGACGAACAAAATCATAGGTGTTGAGTCTTGCTTCGCCGTGTGCACTCCGTTGCTGGCATGTGTGGCACCAGGGCCCCGCGTGACAAAGCAGATGCCAGGACGTCCGGTTAACTTTCCGTAAGCGTCGGCCATGTTCGAGGCGGCGCCTTCATGCCGTGTGACAATTGTGCGAATCGATGGCGTATCGCACAGTGCATCGAGTACTGGTAGGTAGCTTTCACCAGGTACGCAGTAAAGGGTATCGACGGCATTGCGCAGCAAAGCTTCAACGAGGATCTGGCCGCCATTACGCGGTTGGATGGAATCAGACATGGATTAAGAGTTCCTGGTTACGAGTTTCCGGTAGGAAGAGCGCGACGGCAAACACCACAACGTAAGAGCAGGCAGCCCAAACACCGATGGAGGCAGCGAGTCCAAATGAAGCACTGGTCAGGCCCACTCCGGCAGGCACCAGAGCGCCTATTCCTCGACCGAAGTTGTAGGAAAAGCCACCTGCGCTGGCACGAATCTGTGCGGGGAAAAGCTCGGTGAAGCACGCCCCCATCCCAGAGACGATTCCGGACTGGAAAAACCCTAACGGGAATCCCAACAGCAATAAGCCCCACATGGGTAATTGCAGCTGCGTGTAGGCCAAGACAGTCACCATTGCGCCAGCGGCCGATAGCGCGAAAGTCTTCCGACGCCCCAAGGCATCACTGAGATGGGCCATGCAGATATATCCGCAAAACGAACCGAAAATGTTCACCGCCAGATATAAGGTGGTCATGCTGATCGTCAGGCCTTGCGTCTCACGCAAGTACGTCACTAGCCAGGTGAGGATGGTGTAGTTTCCGCCCAAGGCACCTGCGGCCATCATCGAGGCCATTGCAGTGCGCGGTAGAATTTTGGGAGAAAATATCAAAGCAAACGTAGTCCACAGGGATGTCTTTTCACGATATTCGGCTGCTGCCTCGAAGGCCTCAGACTCGTGAATATTGCGACGCATCCACAACACCATGAAACCTGGCAGCAGACCAATCACGAACAGCACACGCCAAGCCGTGTGATCTGGTAGGAGACTGAAAGTCATCCAGTAAGCTAGCGCCGCCAAGGCATAGCCGACGGGCCAACCAGCTTGTACCGAGCCTACGGCACGTCCACGAATACGCTTGTCGACGACTTCACCGATCAACACAGCGCCTGCTGCCCACTCACCACCGAACCCAAGTCCCTGCAAACTGCGAGTCAGCAAAAGCTGGTGAAAAGAATCAGTCAGAGCTGACAAACCTGTAAAAAGCGAGAACCAAAGGATGGCTAGCTTAAGTACTCTGACCCGTCCAATGCGATCAGCCAAGACACCCGCGATAACACCACCAACAGCTGATGAAACCAGTGCGGCTGTCCCAATCACGCCCGCCTCAGCTTTCGTCATTCCCCATACTGCCAATAAAGTCGGGATTACAAACGCGAATAATTGAACATCCATTGCGTCTAATGCCCAGCCCATGAAGCATGCCCAAAATGTTTTACGCTGGTTGGGCGCCATACTGCTGTACCAAGACTGCATACCGATCTCCGTCGCGCTGCTGCGCTTTTGTTTTAGGTATATGGAACGACGCAGGTTGAAGCGCACGCCGTGACTTGATTATGCGAGGAAATCTAAGCTCGCCTAATAGCAAGTCCTGCATACCAGATATGTGAGGTGCCAAGACGATGATGAACACCGAGACTACATAGATGTGCCCGACGGAAGCTGGGGAGGTAGCTGGGCTTGGGTAAAAACAGCTACACGCTGCGCAGAATTGCTCTGTCGCCGAGTGGGATCCATGGAGCGGATTAGATTTATCTCCTCTCGGACTGAAGACACTTGGATGGGTATCAAGGAGAAGCGAGAGGATTGTAAACGCAGGGCAGGAATCGCTTGAGTTGAGGGTGCATGTGGGTCAGATAACAAAATTGCGCGTTAACGAATGCCCAATCGCGCTGGGTTGATCCACAGCTAGCGGTGTTCTACTTTCTTGCTTGTGGTTACGACTGGAGTAGTGGAGGTTGATGTCCTTTGACGAAGTCAGGTTTCGTCTACCTCCGCGGACTTCAATGCATCGAGTCATCAAACCCGTCCCCTCCACCACTGGTAAAATGGTTGGTGGAGGTTTTTCTGGTCGGTGCTGCGGGAAGTCAGTCCGAGTTTTCCGTTCTACAAATAGCGTTTCAGATTAATCGACACGTACTCAGGCCAAAAGGCCATGAGGCACACAAACAAAACCGTGGAACAGAAGCGGAGCAGTTCGTATAAGTCTGCAACAGTTGATGGTATTAATGGGCTGAAAGGTCTTGTTTCAGCACAAAACAAACGCCCCGAACATATCGGGACGTTTGTTGGCGCCTTCGCTAGGGTGTTTTTACACAGCCTGTGAAGGGCCCTTTTGTACTCAACCCAAGACCACTTGGTTAGCTCGTACTTACCCTGGTGGAGTCGAGCCCGACTTTCTAGGCTTATTGCTACGCTGGCCTCTTTCACGGAGGAATCCCAATGTCGAACGCAGATCTACTCCCTTCCCTACTTTTCAAGATCAATCAGAACCAGCTCGCCCTCGAAGCCGCGATCATGGAATTGACGTTGTGGGTCGAACAGCGGGGCTCAGCGGAGATCGCCGGTAACGTTCGTGGAACCGGTGCAAGGCGAACACCCGATTCAGCAGAAACTCGCCGCCTGAAGTCGAATGCTTTTAAGCTGCCCATACACCACTCTTAACGTTAGCTCCGAACTACGCAGCCGGGCATGATGCCAGCTGTCTCTTAACGGTCAGTGCGAGCGATACCGTGAAGAAGAAGTGCGACATAAAGCCACCGATGACGACGACGGGGTCGTAGTAATTCGGATGATTGTCCGAAGCGATGGCGATGGCCACGTGCATCACGATCCATGCGATGACGGCGTAGAACAGCGCGATGAAAGTCGCTTCGTATCCACGACGACGGAAATACGGCCAGACGAGAGCAAACAGGACGCCCCAGCCGATTGCGAAGAAGAAATGAATCGCGGTGCCGAGAAGATAAGCCCAAGGGCCGAGCGCCTCTTGCACCTCCTTGCCGAACACGAGACCTGTCGCGTTGCGCGGAATGCCGGTGAGCGGCATCAGATGCTGCACCCCAACCCAAATCAGGGCCTCGTAAATCCAGATGATTACCGCGCCGGTCAGACCGCCAATAACACCGGCGCGAATTAACGTTCTCAGATTCTCCCTTTCTGAGCTCAAGGCCGAACCCGTGTTAACGTTGTTACCGCTCATGCTGAAGTCTATTTCGTTACTCATGCTTTCACCTTCTTATTTTTGTTAAAAACACCGGTAGGTTTGAACATCGATGCAGACCAGAGAACGCGCCGATAGCCGAACGCTGGGCATGACTATATGCCGCAGGTATCTGCTGCACCTCCGGGAAATCTTTAAGCAGGTATCGATTTTTCTTATCGGGTGATTTTAAGCACTGTATAAGTCTACCTTCCAAGCTGCATGGCTAATTCTATTTGCAACCGTGTTGAGAACCGAGCCAGATAAACTTCCCCTGATGCAGGCGACGGCACCCAGCTACGCAGCCCATCGTGCACCAACACTTTCATACGATTGGCGCAGCTGTTGGCATACAGATACCCTCGCGACAGGGACAGGGACAGGTGTGGTCATTGGTAACCGACAGAGCCAGGTGTACCACCTCTCAATGGGATGTCCTGGCTATGGTCAGGTGTCTGAAAAAAACCAGGTCTCCTTCACGTCAGAATCTGAGGCCCAAGCGGCAGGATATCGAAAGGCAGGCAACTGCAAGTAGTTGCTGCTTGTTGAAAGCTGGTCTCGCAAAACCGATGCCGATGCCGATGCCGATGCCGATGCCGATGCCGAACATTAGGCTGAGACACCCGTCCGGCATTTGCTATTTTCATACCTGATCACATCATTCACCGCAGGCGATTGATGCTAAGGCTTGGATGCCCCATCTCACACTACCAAGCCAATGAGCCAATGAGCCAATCGCTGACTGCCAACTAGGAGTAACAAATTGCTGAACCGTCCCGACAAAGACGCCCTCCGTGCAATGCTGGAATCGCAAGTCCAGGAAAAACTGCAGCACGACCCAGACGCGGTAACGACTTATGCAGCCAAACCTGAACCAGAGCGTAAGCCGTACAGCAGCAAACCCACGGTTCAGGACAAGGCATTTCAGAAGGAGATTGAACAGATGCGTGCAGATGCTGAAGCCGGAGTGATACATACGCCCCAGAGCGAGCCGCAAGACGCGAGCGCTCCTAGCCTTAGGCTTGACGATTATCCGGATCTGTAAAACTTACCACTGAGAATCTACAGGCAGGAGCGACTTGCCGGTTCAAAGCAACGGAGACCACACGTGAAAAAGTCACCTACGAAAATCACCATCGAAGAATGGGATGGTGACGGTGCAATCCGAATTCCCGATGAGGCGCTGCAGGAGCTCGAGCTGGATGTCGGCGACGCGGTGTACCTGATAGAAGAATTTGTCGGCAATGCGCGCTGCCTAGTCTTATCAACGACGCCTCAAATCGCGGATCGAATAGATGAGCTCACTGAATTTTGGAATGACGAACAGCGCGGCACCGCCAAGGACAAGTGAGGTGTTTAGCCAAATCAAACAGAAGGTCTGTGATGAAAATCGCAAGGTTGATACGCCACGCTGAGAGCGCCGCGAACGCGGGCCTTGCCACTACAGCGCCGGACTCAATACCGTTGACCGAAAAAGGCCAGCTTCAAGCTCGGACGCTTGCTGAATCCTTCAAGTCCGCACCCGACCTGATCATCTCCTCCCCCTTCGAACGCGCCATCGCAACGGCACTACCAACAGCAGCGCACTTCCCCCACGTTCCATTCGAACTGTGGCCCGTCGAAGAATTTACGTATTTGAGCCCAAACCGCTTTGCTGGCACTACTCAGACTGACCGACAGCCACACGCACAAAGCTACTGGGAGAACGGTGACGCGGCGATGATTGATGGGCCAGGCGCTGAGTCGTTCGATAGTCTGCTCGGGCGCGTAGATGCGATGCTGGCCAAGCTTGTGGATCACGATGCGAAGGACATCCTAGTCTTCAGTCATGGACAATTCATCAGGGCTGCTGCTTGGCGGATCAAGCATGGAGACCATGCTGGCTCACACGATCTGATGCGCGAGTTTCGGGCCATCGATGTTCGGGAACCGCTTAGAAACTGCTGGGGTTACCATCTTGTGTTTGACGACGGTAGATGGACAGTTGAATACCAAATCGACTCATCTGGCCAAGAGAAATTTATCGACGATTTCTGCACAAGATAACGTTCTCGACTAAACGCTACGCGGCAAGCTCGATGTATCTAGACTCCCCTCCCCCAGTTGCCCCCGACAACCAACCCCAAACGAAGCTCAGAGTGGTGCGTCCTGCGTGATCAACGCCGACCGTGCCACGAGACCAGCCGGCAAGGATCTCACCATCCAAAGTTAAACAGTGAAAAAGGAGCTCAATGGTATTGGGGCCTGTCGCGCGTCCGACTTGATTGCCCATGCGAATCCGGCCACCTTGGTAAGTACTCGAAATGGCATTTTCCTCGACATGGTAATGAAATACTGTGCCTGCACCAGATAGCCCATGGGCGTTATTAGCTACCGTAAATCGACGATTGTTCAAACGCTCGCTGATTTGAGAAAAGTGGATTTCCATATAATGTCGCGTCCTTTAGTCGAGATGTTCCATACCAGCTTTCCATTAGGCCTCGGTTTCAGTCAAGCAGCGCTCAAACTTCGTCAGATATCACATTCCGGCAGCGTGCCAGAAAGCTTGGTGTAGCGCGATTTTACGCATGGTAACAGTCGCAAGGTTGCCATCCTGCACGTGCGCTACGCCAAGCCGGGCTTTGCCCGAATGAGCGACAACAACAATCAACGTCAGGCTCTACCGCGTAGTGAAGACACCACCTGCAAACCCCGCGATCAACCCTCTCGAAAATAACAAAAAAGAATTAGCACATAAATAAATAGTATTTATTGTTATAAACGTACTCAGGTAGTCTCGCCTCATACCGTCATTTATCTCGACAGTGAAGAGCCTTATGAATACGCCTGCCAACCTTATCGATTTCGTCAGTTACCGCAAACGTAAACAGGCTCAGCAGCGGGCGCGTGCCATGTGGGAAATGTATGCTCACAACGCCAGTTTACAGGCATACCCATGGATGCAAGCGACCAACGCTTCCGAGACGCGTCACGCGTGAGCGTGCAGCAACCCTCGCGGTTTCTGGCGAGCGCCGACGAACCCGAAGTGGATTTCAATAACCTGGACTCACTCGATGAAGATCCGATATGTGGGCGGGTTGCACAAAACCTGCAACGCTTGCGCGGCAAGCGGCATCTGTCCCTGGATGCGCTGGCCCGCCAGTGCGGCGTGAGCCGGGCGATGTTGGCGCAAATCGAATCTGGACGCAGTGTGCCCTCCATCAAGGTGCTGTGCAAAATAGCCAAAGGCTTGAAGGTATCGGTGGCCGCGTTTCTTGAGCATCGGGCCCTTGAAGGAGTGGCGGTGCTGTCGGCAAGCAAAAGCAAACGCCTAGTCAGTGCCAGCGGCGATTTTGTCAGTCGGGCGTTGTTTCCGTTCGACATGGCCCGGCAATCGGAGTTTTACGAATTGCGCTTGAGCCCGCTGAGTGAGGACGTCAGCGAAGGCCATGGCCCCGGTGTGCAGGAGAACCTGGTGGTGTCTCAAGGTGTGCTGGAAATCAGCGTCAACGATGAACGCTACCTGCTTTCCACCGGCGACTCGATCCTGTTCTATGCCGACCAGCCCCACCGCTATCGCAATCCGGCTAACAGCGAAGCCGTAGCGTATCTGGTGGTGACGTATCCGGAACGCCTGGACTGAAAACAGGCATTAAAAAGCCCGGCAGGATTAACCCTTTGCCGGGCTTTTTTAATGTCGATGGATCAGCAGGTGCAGCACATCAACGGCATGTTGTTGCAGCTCATCATCATCGGCATGCTGCAGTCGTTCATCATCTTCATCATCAAGGCGCAGCAGTTTTTCATCATGTCCATGTTCATGCCGGCCATCGGCATGATTTTGCACATCATGCAGTCCGCCATCATAGTGCATTCCATCACGCACTTCATCGATGGCATCGGCATGCCCATCATCGGCATTGGCATCATCATGTTCATCATCGGCATGGCCATGGCAGCCTGGGACATGCACATCATGCTCATGTTGCCGCAATGCATCATCATCGGCATGCCGCAGTTCATCATCATCTGCATCATTTCAGCGCTGTTCTTGAACATGGCCATGTCCATGCCAGCGGCCGGCATCATTTTGCACATCATGCCGTCATCCATCATGTCGCAGGTCATGGTCGCCATCATCATCGGCATGCCCATCATCGACATCATCGGCATGTTGGAGCTCATTGGCATTTGCGATTGCATGGGGTTCATCATCGTTTGATTCCCTGAAGGATTGAAGAATTGGATGAGGCTGATGGGGCCTGATTCTAAGGGCTGAAGTACTTGGTACAAGGTGTCCATCAAACAGCGAAAACCAATGCCATAACCGCAATTGCGCACCGATCATTGCACTGCTAAACGCTAAAGCAGCAGAATAGATGCTATAGCCGTCAAATAAAATGCCATCACATAAAAATCATCGTCATGGATATTCGTACAAAATCTTTATAAATAACCGAAAGAAATAATTGATCTAAACGAAGTTAAGTTATTTAAAGCCACTCTGTTATTCCTAAAATTCATCCACCAGACGCTATCAGTTTTTACTGAAATTCAGACCTCCTCCTCAATCAACCTTGTGGTTGCGGGCCTTGGTCGAGGCCAATGTTCAATCCGACATGGTGGTTGGCGCTTCGGTAGACGCTATCAACGTAGCCCTTTGCCGCAAGGCCCGATTCCGATGGCGTCGAAGCGCTCGCCGGATTCTGGCGCCGGCTTTGTAAAACTGACATCTTTCCCCCCTCTTGGATCGATGCCGGTAAACGCATCATGAAGCGAAGCTCCATCCAGTCATGGAATGAGATCTACCACGGCCTCATGCCCGTTGAGATTGATGGATGGCAGCTCACACTCTTCAACGACTGTGACACCCTGGACTACTGCGAGTACTGCAGGTCGCCTGATGGTAGAGTCGGGACACTCGAAGTCTGGCAGTACGACGGAGGGCGTAGAAACTCTGCACCAATAACTGCGGTGTGGTGAAAACTGATCTTATCCATGGTGTGAGCATCTGGAACTCATCTGGCCCATCGCGGCTCGGATCAAGTAGTCAGGCGCATTTCAGCACGTCTGCAGCCTTGTTCGGAGAACCCTTGAATATATTAAGTAAGTGCCATCCACATCAGACATCATTAATTTTGATGACAGTTTTACCAAGACCTTTTCCCGTTAACGCGTACTCAAGCGCTGGGATAAACTCGTCAAATTCAAATTGCTTACCAATAGGCGGGGAAAGGCGGCCTTCTGCAACCCAGCTCAAGAGTTCCTGCAGATGTCCTTCAGCTTTTTCCACTTCGTAGAGAGTAAATTGGCGGACATCCACGCCGACAAGGGAGGCCCCCTTTAGCAGCGGTAAATTTGCACGCAGTGAAGGGATTGGCCCGCCGGTGAACCCTACCACTAGGTGTCTGCCCCCCCAAGTGAGTGATCGAAAAGCCGGCTCAAATAGGGGGCCGCAGACTGGGTCAAACACCACGTTTGGCCCCTTTTGCCCACACAGTTCTTTCACCAATTCACGAAAGTCTACAGCACCTGAATCGAGTACTTGATCTGCTCCCAGCTGCTGCGCGAATGCACGCTTTTCAGGCGAAGACGCTACTGCTATGACCTTCGCTCCAAGACATTTTCCAACTTGGATTGCGGCTGAACCTACCCCACCTGCGGCTCCAATAACGAGAAGTGTTTCACCCGGTTGCAAGTTTCCTCGATCGCGCAATGCGTGCAATGCCGTGACATAATTAACTTTGAATCCCGCAGCTTGAGCGTATTCCATCCCATCTGGTATTTTGACAACGGCGGTATCCACTACCACGGTTTTCTCCGCAAATCCGCCATGTATTTGGGTGATTACTCGATCACCCACTGCAAGGCCAACCACACCATCACCAATAGCTGCAATCTTGCCGCTGGTTTCTTGGCCGGGGACGTGTGGTAATAACGGCTTAACTTGGTAGCGCCCGAGAGACTCCAGTGCGTCTACATATCCTACTCCGCATGCAGCTATTTGGATTAAAACCTCACAAACGCCGGGGGTCGGATCAGGCACTTCCACCATCTTGCAGTTTGACATCCGGAAGTAACGCCGACCCGCCAGCTACACTGATTCGATACATTTCTGCACCGAGACTTCGCGCATGGCGACCAAGACCGCAATCGTATTCGCTGGCGGTGGCAGCTTGGGTGCTGTCCAGGTAGGCATGTTGCGAGCCTTGGTCGAGGCTAATGTTCGATTCGACGTGGTGGTGGGTGCTTCGGTGGGCGCCATCAATGGTGCCTACTTTGCCGCAAGGCCCGATTTGGAAGGTGTCGAGGCGCTAGCCAGTTTTTGGTGTGGTCTGCGTAAAACGGACATCTTTCCATTGTCCTGGCTCGATACCTGTAGAGGACTGATCAAAGGACGTGGGTTTCTGTTGCAGCCGGCGGCTTTGAACAGACTGCTAGGACAAGCTCTACCTATCCACCGCATTGAGGATGCGACGTTACCCCTGCACATCGTCACCACCGACCTGCTGAGCGGTGCCAAGACCGTTCCGTCCAGTGGCGAACTCCGACAGGCATTGCTGGCCAGCGCGGCCATCCCGTTGGTGTTCCCCTGCGTAAAAATTTCCGATCAATTCCTGATTGACGGTAGCGTGGCAAGCAATACACCTATTTCAACTGCCGTAGCCCTCGGCGCCACCAACGTAGTGGTGGTTCCTACAGGAGTGAGTTGCGCCCTACCACAACCGCCCCGAGGCTTGATCGCCTAGCCCTACATACCGTCAACCTGATGAGCATGCGCCAGTTGGTAAGTGACATCGAACACTTCCGCAATCTCATCAGTCTGCACATCGTCCCGCACTTGTGCCCTGTGGAAGTCTCGGTGTTCAACTTTGACCAGACCGAGTCTTTGCTGCAGCGCGCCTATACGCAGACCCTCCGGTGGCTGGAGCGTGGGGGGCTCGAACGCACCAAGGTACCCGGAACCCTGACCATCCATTCACATGCCCATGAGCATTGAGTGATGGCTCAATGCGTGCGGCGCTTAATCGCCAGGGGCACTTCGGATGGGCAGGCCGTACCACTGATGTCCGTCCAGAAGGACGTCATCGGTACCTCCATCAGGAACACCTAAAGCTTAGCCGGGCCCAGTTGGCCCGAAGTAGCGACTTTAGGAAACTGGCGGGGCGCTTTATCAGCTACCAGCGAGACAAGATTGCCTTCGCTAAATCCCATATGAAGGCCACATATGTGTCATACGGAGCTGGCATCGTGTCGTACACGAACACATGGTTGCTTCTAGCATTAGCGCCCTCTCCTGCCCGACCTCTATCGCCTCAATCCAAGTCCGCAGAGGCAGGAAACGCGACGATATCATTCTGCATTCACCCGGGTCGTGAAATTCCGTGATGACGCAGTTTGCGATAGAGCGTATTGCGGCTGATCCCCAGGCGGGCGGCAACATGGGCGATATGCCAGTGTTCCGCCTCAATCAACGTTAGCAGCGTCTGCCGTTCGGATACGCCAAGCGGATTTTCGACCAGCGCGGCTGTCGCTGGCGCTGCTGGCAGCAACTCCGCCAAGTCGTCCAGAGTGACACGCCCCTCCAACGCCAACGCTACCAGTGTGCGCAGACACGTACGCAGCTGCCGGACGTTGCCCGGCCAAGGCTGCGTCAGCAAGCGCTCTCTGACGCCCGCCTCCAGCCGAATCCTTGTACCTTTTGTCTCTTCGCGTAGCAGAAGGTCGAGCAAACTGCCCTTGTCTGATCGTTCGCGCAGCGGCGGGAGCTGCACGGCGAACCCGGCAATGCGATAAAACAGATCCTCGCGAAAACGCCCTTCGGCTACACAGGCGTGCAGATCCTGGTGGCTGGCACTGATGAGGCGTACGTCGAGCGGACGTGCCGTCGCGCCGCCTAGCGGCACCACCTGACGTTCCTCCAGCACACGCAGCAGGCGAGTCTGTAACGCCAGTGGCATATCGGCGATCTCATCGAGAAATAGAATGCCGCCATGGGCCTGCTCCAGCTTACCGATCATCCCGTCCTTGCGTGCGCCGGTGAAGCTGCCGCCGCGATAACCGAACAGCTCGCTCTCGATCAGCGTTTCTGGAATAGCCGCGCAATTGATCGCCACAAATGGCTGGCTCGCTCTGGAGCTGGCGCGATGCAGCGCTGCTGCAAAAGCTTCTTTGCCGGTACCGGTTTCGCCCTGTAAAAACACCGGAACGTCACGCTCCAAAACACGCAATGCGCGAGCAAAGCCGCGTTGAAGGCGCGGGTCTTCCAGACACACGTGCACGTCGTTAATTTTGGGGATTGTAGGAGTGACTAAAGGCACCTGGCGTAAGGGTTCTCGCAACTGTCCGTAGAGCAGACGCCCGTCCACCAGCCGCATTGGCCAACAGACACTCGGCTGAGAACTGGCCTGACTCATCACCTGATCGATAGGTGTTTCCAGCAGCATCGTCAGAGATTGCCCAACCACCTGGTCACGGCTCAGGCCCAGCAGATCCAGCGCAGCATCATTGACTGAACAGATACGGGCACTCTCGTCGAAACTGAGCAGACCTTCACCCAGCAGCCCAACGAAGCCAGCCTCAGGGTGGAAGCGCAGTAAGTATCGCTGCGGATCATGCCCCAGGAAAAAACAACTCTCGATCAACTTGGCTGACAGGTTGGTCAGCGCCATGGCCTGGAAGTTTTGCTGAAGACTCTGTTCCTCTCGCATAGAAGAGAAGTTGAGCACGGCAAGCAACTCTCCGCTCGCATCAAATATCGGGCTCGCTGAACAGGTCAAGCCGACGTGCTTGCCACGGAAATGCTCATCACGACGGATGGTTACGTGCTGGCGCTCGACCAAGCACGTGCCGACACCATTGGTGCCCTCGTAATCCTCGCTCCATACCGAGCCTAGCCACAGCCCGGAACGCTGGAACTCGGCTCGCTCGGATTCGTTAAACACACTGTCGATCGCCACACCGCGAGCATCGGTGAGAAGCACCACGTGGCCGTCACGCCCGAGCTGTTGGTGCAAACTGCTCATCTGCCAGTGCGCCACGGCAATGATGTGTTCCAGTGGCGCGCGGTGATCCTGCAAGCGTGGTTGTTCAACCACATTAGGCGCGCGGCGGCTGGCGGGATCGAGCTGATACTGATCCAGGCACCGGCGCCAGGATCGTGTGATGGCCAGGTCAGCAGTAGGGCTGTGGCTGGCAATAGTGCCCTGCACGGCTTGCAGCACTTGTTGTGCATGGGCGTTGATCAAGGCCGGCTTCATTATTCTTGTTCTCCGCTACGGTCAGGACACGGGTCTGTTCGCAGCTTATATGAAAAGACTGCAACGAGCGCTCTTTGCGCCGCGTGACACTCTGTCATCCGCCATTCTCAGAATCGTGACATAGATCCGAGTCAAAGCCTGAGCAGTACTGCGGCAGCCGCTCTGCAACGGGGCTTTCATGAAGATGGCCCGGGCCTTGCTCTAAGGCAAATTGTTACAAAAACAACAAGATCGGGAGAGGCTCCATGAACATCGCTATCGAAACACCTCTGCAAACGCCAACTGCTCAGCTCGCGGCCTGGGTCGAAAACCTCAACGAGTGTCTCGTCCAGCGTGATTTGGACGGTGCGCTGGAATTGTTTACCGAAGAGTGTCACTGGCGTGACCTGCTACTTTTCAGCTGGAACATAGTGACCTTGGAAGGCAAGCCTGCCATCCGAGACATGCTCGAAACACGCCTCGACCATACTCGTCCTGAGCGATGGAAACTGGAAGGTGAGGCGACGCTGAGTAACGGTGTACTCGAAGGTTGGATCAGTCTGGAAACCGGTGCGTCGCGAGGTAAAGGCTACGTGCGTCTGAAGGAAGGCCTGTGCTGGACGCTGCTGACGACCATGCGCGAGCTCAAAGGCTTTGAAGAACCCAAGGGCCGGCGTCGTCCAATGGGTGCCAATCATGGCCACGCCCATGCCGATAAACGCAACTGGCTGGAACGCCGTCGTGACGAAGAAGCTTCGCTAGGCATTACCACCCAACCTTACTGCCTGATCGTGGGCGGCGGCCAGGGTGGGCTGGGGCTCGCTGCGCGGCTCAAGCGAATGGGCGTGCCAACCCTGATCGTCGACAAGGCTGAGCGTCCTGGCGATCAGTGGCGCGGTCGCTACAAGTCGCTGTGCCTGCACGACCCTGTCTGGTACGACCATATGCCTTACCTACCCTTCCCCGATCACTGGCCAGTCTTCACCCCAAAAGACCAGATTGGCGACTGGCTAGAAATGTACACCAAAGTCATGGAACTCAATTATTGGCCGCGTACAGAATGCGTGAGCGCCAGCTTTGACGAGCAAAGTGGCACTTGGAAGGTTGAAGTACGGCGCGATGGCGAGCGTGTGACTTTACAGCCTACCCAGTTGATCCTTGCCACCGGCATGTCTGGCGTACCCAATGTTCCTAGTTATCCGGGTGCCGAGGTTTTCAATGGTCAGCAGCACCATTCCAGCCGCCATCCCGGCGGAGACGCCTGGAGCGGCAAGCGCGCGGTGGTCATCGGTGCGAACAATTCGGCTCACGATATCTGTGCCGACTTGGTGGAGAACGGCGCCGAGGTGACCATGGTGCAACGCTCCAGCACCCACATCGTGCGTTCCGACAGTTTAATGGATCTCGTCTTCGGTGGGCTCTACTCTGAAGACGCCCTGGAGACGGGTTTGACCACAGACAAGGCAGACATGCTGTTCGCCTCGATCCCCTACAAGGTTATGCCAAGCTTTCATCAACCCATCTTTGACGCGATCAAGGAGCGTGATAAGGACTTTTACGAGCGCTTGGCCAAGGCCGGCTTCATGCTCGATTTCGGTGACGACGAGTCTGGCCTTTTCATGAAGTATGTACGCCGTGGTTCTGGTTACTACATCGACGTCGGCGCCTCCGAACTGATCGCTAACGGCACGATCAAGCTCAAGAGCGCACCTGGCCTTGGCGTTGAGCGTATCGAAGCCGATGCCCTCGTACTCAACGATGGCAGCCGACTACCGGCAGACCTGATCGTCTACGCCACGGGCTATGGCTCAATGAATGGTTGGGCGGCGAAGCTGATTTCCCAGGAAGTAGCTGACAAGGTCGGCCGCTGCTGGGGCTTGGGTTCTGGAACCACGAATGATCCTGGCCCGTACGAAGGCGAACTGCGGAACATGTGGAAGCCAACACAGCAGGAAAACCTCTGGTTCCACGGTGGCAACCTGCATCAGTCACGGCATTATTCGCTGTATCTGGCGCTGCAGTTGAAAGCGCGCTTCGAAGGCATCGACACCTCCGTCTACGCACTTGCCGAGAGTCACCACACTGGCTGAGTCAAATGGCGCCCAGCCGTGGCTGGGCGCCGCTCCACAATGCCCCGGACGCAGCCTATGGATAAACCGTCTACGTAGATTGCCGCTGATATCTACTTTCAGCAGCTTTCCTTCGTCGGTTACCCTAAAGCCCGAAATCCGTGCTGCAGATCTTCAATCAACGCGGCGACATCTTCCAGCCCGATGTGCAAACGCAACACCGGGTTTAATGAGCGATCAGCCGCACTGTTACGGTCTTGGGTATCGGCCACGGTAATCAGACTTTCAAAACCGCCCCAGGAAGCGCCTAACCCGAACAGCTGCAGCGCATCAATGAAACGCTCGATATACACGGTGTCCGTCTCGTTCAACTCAAAGGACAGCAAGCCATTGCTGCCAGTGAAATCCCGCCTCCATAAGGCATGATCGGGATGATCGGGTAAGGCCGGATGGAACACCCGTTTCACCTGCGGTTGCGCTTGCAACCAATGTGCGATTTCCAGAGCCTGACGTTCATGCACCTCCAGTCGAGGCGCCAGCGTTCGAGCGCCGCGCAGTACCAGATAGGCGTCGTCGGGGCTGACGGTTGCTCCAAAGTTGTCGCTCATGGCCGCGAGTGCCGGCCACACTTCTTCGCGGGTGCAGACACTGCCCATGACCACATCGCTGTGGCCGCTCAGGTACTTGGTCAGCGCCATGATCGAGATGTCTGCGCCGAGCGTCAGCGGTCGGCACAGGTAACCCGAGCCCCAGGTGTTGTCGACGGCCAGCAGGATACCTAGCGGTTTGCACAGGGCAGCAATGGCCGGCAAGTCGCACAGTTCATACAACAATGAGCCTGGCACTTCTGTGTAGACCATTTTGCTGTTGGCTTGCAGTCGAGCCTCCAAGTCACGCCCGTCCGGGGCGAAATAGCTGACCTGAATACCGAAGGGCTGAAGAAAATCCCGGGCCAGGCGCCGCACAGGCGCGTATACCGCGTCGGTGATCAACACATGATCGCCCGGCCGCAGGTAAGCGAGAAACGTCTGCGCGATCGCTGCCAACCCGGTACCGAACAAGCGAGTGCGATAACCACCTTCCAGCTCGGTGACCAAGTCTTCGAGGGCGAACGCCGTCGGGTTGCCGCGGGCACCATAACTGAGCACACGCTAATGATCACGCCGGGCGCGAGCGTCACGCATTTGCGCCAGGTTGTCGAACAGCACGGTGCTTAAGCGAGTGACCGGCACATTGACTAAGCGGCCGCCGGCCCCCTGAGCCCGCGCCGAATGCACCAGACGCGTACGCACCCTCGTATCCGGACGCGCTTGAGGTCGCAATGGGTTGAGACTTGCGATTTCGTCGTCGCTCATTTGCGCCAGCAAACCGATTTCCCATGCAAGGTATTGACGCGCCGCATTCTTGTTGCCGGAGTGGCGGTCATGGGTAAAGAACAGAAAATCAATGCATTGATCGTTGGATGGAGTGTCCGGGCTTTCCTGCACGGCGAAACCCGCTGCACGCCAGGCACCGAGCCCGCCGCCCAACAGCCGCACCTGAGCGCGCTGGTCTTCGGGCAACTCCTGTGTGGCGAACGTGGCCAGTTGCGCATCATCGGCCAACAACACCAGCGGTCGCTGCTCACCCGCCACGTGTTGCGCGAGCAACGAGCGGATCGACCAGCGCGAACCCGCAATATGGCCCTTGCGATAGGTCATGCTCGGACGCAGATCGATCAGCGCGACGGCCTCATCTTTGAGTGCATCAGACAGTGCCTGCGCCGTGATCGATGGCAGCGCCTCGTGGCCGATCACCTCGCCTGCAGGTAACGCCAGACCGCTGCTCACGCCACCCTCCAGCACATACACCTCATGCCCCAACTGGCGTAGCCAACTCGCGACAATTGGCGCACGCACACCATCGCTGTCGATCAGTACCAGCCGCGCCTTGCGCACGCCCACATACAGGTCAGTAGATTGAATCAACTGGCCGCCCGGTGTGTGTTGCGCGCCCGGCAAGCTTGCGGCGGCAAACTCTTCGACGGTGCGCACGTCGCACAAAAACAGACTGCGCCCGGCGTCTATTGCCCACTGCTCGACCTGTGCAGCCGTTACCGTTTTCACGCCCGCGCTACAGCTTCCAAGGTCAAAGAAGGGTGCTTGAGCATCCCGCTAATTGTCTTACTTCGCATGATGCCGTGTGTTACGCGCTGTTTGATTCGCCCGCTGTTCGACGGGCGCGACCGTCAAATTGGGAGGGAAGCTATTCAACTATTGTTGAGTATGCAGAGCAGCTTGGCGTCACAAACGTGAGATGGCATCAGTCAATCTCTCGCCCTCATTGTACGGAAATCACTGCGGCACACGCGATAGACTAAAGCGGAATGACGCCGTTGCCCCCCCTTGAATGACCGGCGTCAATCCCCCCCAAAGCAGCATGGTGGGAATGCCTCAGCGTGTGGCTTTCGTTCCTGCCTTGCACCTTTACTCACTGGATCTACACTGACTATAAGACGGCTGAAGGATCAGCGAATAGTTTTGCCCGCACATGCGGGGTTTTTACTTCTTGATTTCGCCCTTCCCAATCCCCCCCTGTAGCCGCCAACACAGAACTGACCCACGTACTGACGCAAGACTGCCCCGCCCCAAGTCGGCACAAATCCCGCACAGACAATGGTTCGCGAGGAGTCAGACTGGATCAGTGACATCTCGGCGACTGGTTCAATTCGGCGTCGGCGCCAACAGCCACCCTTGCCTTTGTCTCCCCTTAGAAATGTTCCGCACGGATGGCCATTGCGTACTGCTTGCCGGCCAGCTCCCAGGACATGATGCGCACATCACCCACGCCCATCGTGTCCTGCTCAACGAAAGAGGTCGTTGCCGTGCTGCCGGTGTCAGCCAATACCGACTGTTGGAATCGAATAGTGGTGTGCATCTTACGGCGCGCACCGTCGATTTTCGTCTCTTCCACGTCCAGGATGTAGCCAACCTTCGTTTCAGTCGGCACTGCTTCCAAGCTTTTCCCCGCCGCGACAGCTTGATCTCTTGCGACCCCTTCCATCACCACCAGTGGGAAATGCTCGCCTTCAACAACCAATACAGAGGCGGGATTGCCCTGCACCTTGAACTTGCCATTTCCGGCTATGGCTTTCGTAACCGAGTCCAATTGCGTCTTCCTCTTCAGGCTCAACTGCCGCCCAAGCTGGTGCATTGCTGCATTGTCCAGCTTATGGTCAACCTCCAGCAGGGCAAAGCGGTACTCACTTGTTGGGATGCCCGGATCAATCGAACGCGTCGGCTTGGGATCGGTACTACCGGTAGCGAACACAGAAGAAGCTGCCACAGCTGCAAAGGCAGCAAAGGCAGCAAAGCTGACGCTCAGAACTTTCAATATCATGGCGCGACTCCTGGTCATTCGATTGGTTGTTTGTTTTTGTCGGTCAATCTGGCCATGCCTGGCACCGGGCACTCGGTGAAATCAGGTTCGTCTCCCAGCTCTGCGAGTAGGATTGCAGCATCGAGACTTGCCACGTACTCCCCCCGCCCCGCAGGGGGGATGGATGGCAATACCAACCCATAGCAAGTCTCCTTGTTGCCTTCAGATGCTGGCGGGTCGCCCTGTCATTTTGGCAGAGAAATCGCATTGCGGATTTGCCGAGCGCCGAAAATGACCATGAGTACCGTTGGCACTACGACAACTGATAACAACTGCATAAATAAACCCATGGCGGCAATGTCAGTGTCGATCAGATCATTGAGCAGACTGGTTTGATCCGGGCTTAATTGCTCGCTGCGCTTGGCAAACTTGAAGCGCTTGAGCTGCGCAATCTCGTGGGTCAGCTTTTCGATAGAAACTCAAGCCGTACTGGGTCTGATTGACCGTCTGAAAAATTGTGTTTTAACTTAAGCTTTGGCTTGGTAATGCGGCTGAAATGGAGGAAATACCATGCACACTCAAGAGGAAACTATATTAGAGCAGGCGCTGGCGGAGACCCAGACGAAGAAGCAGTGTGAGCAATGGCTGGCAGAGAACAGCGAAGCAATAAATGCCTACAACGAACACGTTGAAGCTCACGGAGTGTTCAGCGACGACGTACGGAGATTCTGATGCCTTAGTTCGCACGAGTATTAAATCGAACTGAAGGGCGAATCGATGCGCAGACGCGCAACGAAATGAGCGGCGGCAGAGACTTCAGACTAACAATGCAACCTCGCGTCGCTGCGCTCCGACTGTCTGGCCGGATCCCTGACGTTCCAATTTCTGAGAGTGGCCAACCTGCTGGTGCAGATTTACGCCATCGAACTCCAGGGTATTTTCTGGTGCTACTCGGTCAGCCAGTATCAAAGCCACGACTAGAATTACAAAGCCGAGTATCACGGGGAACGATCCGCGCCAAAATACGATACGTCTGCGGCGTTGGTGAGCATTCATTTTGCAGACCCCTTTCAGCCTTATGACTGACATCTGGCTAATATTGCTTAGCTTGCCTCTCATTCGCTCGCCAAATGTAGCTACTGCCACCGATGATTGCCAGCCCACGAGCAGGTGCGCGGTGATCCCCCCCCCGACCTGAGCGCCCCTGCATCCTCTCGGCGACTGCCGGCTGAATGTTAAGTTTTGCTAAGTTATGCGCCGCGATGACTCTTGCCGTCTTCGGGCTGCCCCCCGCACGGATAGCGGCTTGCGTGGAGTTCAGGTCAATCAGGTACTCATCGACGAAGCGCAGCTGTTTTGCTGTCATCACCATAGGGATTCCTTGAGACTTTGGTGTCTCTCTTGGGCAGTGCTTGAAATGGTGGTTGGATGCAGGTATTGCTATTGGGTATCCCCAGCGCAAGGAGCGAGTCGATGATAAGGGCACAAGGTGAAGTTAAAATTTATGTAATGGAACAAGACGACTTCGTTTTGGACGACGTGTTGTTTCAATTCAATGAAGGGGCGCGGGCTGTCTACACAGGGTTAAATTACACCTTTGATTTATTTCACAAGCCTGGCTGGCTAGGGCTCCAACTGCCAGCGCTGGCAAACTGGTTCAGCGCCTACATGATTGAACTTTCATTTCCCAACGGTAGCGAAAGCCATCACATTTTCACAATTGAGAGAAACACCAGTGTCCCGGTTGAGGACAATGGGTGGTTTTGGTATCCGGTCAAGCCTATACGTGCCTCGGTTCTACCCAGAATAGCGTCCTAATGCGTTGCAGCTCTTCAGCGAAACCCAGCACAGCAATGGCTGCACCCGCCCATCGTGGTTTTTACTCGGTCATTGCCGAGTGTGTAGACGCTGACGCCTAATTGACCCACATGCCGACGCAAGGCTGCCCTACCCAGGTAGGCAGAAACCCAGCATAGGCAATGGTTCGCGAGGAATAAGACTGGGGCAGTGACATCTCGGCCACTGGGTCAATTCGGCGTCAGCACCAACGGGCGCCCTCAAAGTCAGCTACCAATGCGATCAAACGGTCGATTTTTACCGTGTTGAACCGCCCTGCTTTCGACCTGTGTGCCAACGTTGTGGGCGACACGCAAATAGCCTAGGCGATAACTTCACCATCAACCTGAAGACGGGGCGCTATCTGATCAAGGAACGCAAAAGGTAGTCCATGCCGAACGATGTCATGAAGTCATCGTGCCTCGTGAAGGCAATCCCAAGTCTGTCCAAATATCTCCAAGGATGGGCGGGCTTGGTTGGTTTTCATTGATTGAGAACAGCATGTTCACCTCCCTGAAAAACCTAAGGCTAAGCCGGGCCAATGGGCCCGAACCAGCGACATCTCCATTGCCCGCTGCGTAGGTCTATTAGCCACGGGAAGACGTGATATCGATGGGGAGCTAATCATCCTGGCCTGTGAGCCTGTGTAACTCCCACGAATTGATATGCGCCACTTTGCTCCTTGAGCCTTTCCATCTCGCGAGCCTCCTTCCGAGTCGTGGTTACGGTTACCAACACATGGCACCGCTGCTCCAGGAAGGACTGCCTACCAGCTTCAGTTTTCAAATCGTAGCCAGGAGTTGGGGAATGGAAAAACAAGTGCTTCGCGAGTATCGACTGCTTGCTCATGACGTCATTCGGGTTGCTCCAATCTCCTCCTTCCTTGAGCTTGAGTCGAGACTGCTTGGATTGCCTGTGCTGTACAAGCCGCTTGCGCAGATTGCCACTGATACCTACCTTCAGCAGCCCGCCTTCAGCAGTCACGATCTCATAGAGACCGGGTGCCGGTGGCACTGTGATTTCGATCTCTGAAAATCTAATTTTGAAACTCTGCTCAATCACCTGGAAACTTCCATTCGGGCCTTTCTGACTTAATCAAAGCACTGTGTTGAGGCGATGGACATTTATCGCATTTCATGTCGCAGATCATTGAGCACCAGCGACAGACTCACGCGACATCGCAATGCCTTTACCGCCAATCCCGAGTCAGTCGTCGCATAACTCAGGATTTTTGCGACATGTGAGAAGTTTTTCTCCTCGACTGCACGCTTGCCCAACACCAGCCATTAGAAATGGCTGGTGTTCCTCAACAGGCGTTCTGTTTTCAGACCTGGACGTCAACAGGGGATGGCTGTGCCGGCGCGGCAAACACCGCCACCGCGTTCCTGCCGCCCTTCTTGGCGCGGTACATGGCTTCGTCGCCAAAGTGCAGCAGGTCGCGCATATTGTCCGCCTGGTCGGGGTACATCACCACGCCGATACTCGACGAAATATCCAGTTCTACGCCGTCATCCATGACAAAGGGCAGCTCAAGGACGCAACGGATTTTCTCCGCGACCAGCACGGCCTCTTCTGTCGTGCGGGCATCAGGCAGGAGGATGACAAACTCATCGCCGCCGACACGTGCGGCGGTATCGGAGGTGCGCAGTACCGAACCCATACGTGAGGCGACCTGCTTCAATAGCCAGTCGCCGGCGGCATGCCCGTGCTGATCATTGACCGCCTTGAACTTGTCCAGATCCACAAAGAGCAGTGACAGTTTACGTTGTTCCCGTTGCGCCAGAGCGAGCAGCTGAGCCAGCCGGTCTTCCAGCATGCGGCGGTTGGGCAAACCGGTCAGTTGGTCGAAGAACGCCATTTTCCGGATGGAGTCCTCGGCGGCCTTACGCCGGGTGATGTCCCGGGAACTGCCGACAATGTGAGTCGGTCGGGAGGCGCTGTCCAGCATGATATTGGCGACCGTCTCGACTTGGACAAGATGGCCATCCTTATTTCGGACTTCCAGCTCATGTTCGATCAAACAGGCCGTCAGGTCGCCTTCGCCAATACGTCGGACATGCTCCTTGACCGTATCGCTCCACCTGCGTAACTCCTGCGCAGACATCAGCTCCTCGGGTGGCTGGCCGGCGAATTCTTCCGGCGTCCAGCCGTACAGCCATACAATCGAGGGACTCATATAGCTATAGGTCAAGTCCGGAAATTGCATCACCCAGATCGCATCGTTGCTGTTTTCTGCCATCAAGCGATACAGGGCCTGGCTTTCCTGCAAGGCCTCGGCTAGGCGCGCGCGCTCGATGACCATCTGCGCGAGTCGGGCATAGTCCGCCAGCAAAACGAGATCCTCGGCATCCGGGGCGGCGGGTTCACGCTGATACATATTGAAGACACCGAGCACCTTGCCCTCATTGCTTTTGATCGGCTGTGACCAAACCGCACGCAGCCCGAGACCGAGGATCATGTCACGAAGAACGGCAACATGAGGCGCGGCCCAATAGGGATGGGTAGCAATATCCTCAACAATGACGGTCTCCCCACGGTGAACAGCCGTCGCACCAGACCCGCTCCTATCCTCGATCAGTAACCGCGCCGTGGCTCTCAACCACGCCTCAGGCAAATTGGGTGCGGCACAGCCGACCAGCTCCCTGCCATTGTCAGCCACCAGTGACACGGAGCCCAGTACACCGGGACGATAGTCATCGATGATGCGCAGCATGGTGTTCAGCACCTCAGGCAACGAGGCATTCTGGCCCAATTGCTCCAGCACCTGGTTGTTCAACCACAGGGCGTGGTTGTGTGCCGCCAGTGCCTTTTCGGCGGCTTCACGGGCAACGGATTGCTTATGCAACTCGGTCACATCGGTCGAAACGCCGATCAGGGTGGGCGGTTGGCCCGGCAACTGCATCGGCACCTTGATCGAGGATAAGTGAACGGTTTGGCCATTGGGCATCGTGACGACTTCCATGCCGATGTGCTTTTTGCCCGAGGTGATCACCTCGCGATCCATCTCATGAAATCTATCGGCGGTTTCCTTCGGCAGGAATTCGCGCTCCAGACGACCGATGAGCTGGTCAGCGGGCATGGCAAAGTAGGCAGCAGCCTTGGCGTTGATGTAGAGGAGGCGCCCCTCGAGGGTCTTGAAATAAACATTGGCATCAATGCTGTCGAGAACCAGATCCAGTAACCTACGCTGCTGGTGATTCCGACGGAAAAACCCCAGTAGCAGCCACTGCAGGACAGCCATGCCGGCAAATGCCAGCACCGAGAAAGCCACCTGGAGGCGCCAGTTAAACAGGTACTCGTCCTTACTCGCCGCGACCATTTGCAGCCATTGATGGTCGCGCTGCGGGGCTAACACGGCAATTCGCTCCAGGCCGTCGATGGGGGATCGGTAAAACTTCACCTCCACCCCGTACCGGGTGTCCTCGAACAATGGGGGGCTGATGACCTTATGCCCCTGGACGACTGAAGTCCCTGCATGTGCATAGCGATACAGCCATTCATGCGTGCGTTGATCAATAAACCCTAGGATGCCGTCCTGGCCCAGATCGAACCCCCGTGCGGCATCGATATTCAGCAAAGCCGACATGCTGTGCAGACTGGTAAAGCCGACAACAGTGCCGAGCAACTGCCCGTCCGCCGACCTGATCATCCGGAACAGCGTAATCCCCCCGCCACCCAGTTCGAGGGCATTCGGACGCGGAGCAAAAAAGGTGGCGAACTCGGCCCCACCCGCCAGGGCCGCCTGATAATTGGGCAAGTCCTTGAAGGAGCGCTTCGCCAACACACCCGGCAACAAGACCGACTCCAGTGGCACGTCAGCGTCAAGGGCAACGATATTGCCAGCTGCGTCGAGGATGACTACAGCATCCAACCATTCACTTTTTACTTCCTTTGCCAACAGCGCATGCAGGAGTGGGGCATTCCAGCGGTCACCCACGGCCTGCACGGCCTCACCGACCGACGAGAGCTGGTAGTTCAGCGTGGTTTCGAGCAGGTCAAAGCTGCGCCGATGCATCGACGACACGTTTTTCAGGCTCTGCACCACCCCTGCTTCGATCCAGTTGTGCTCCAGGTACAGGTACCCCCCCGCACAGGCGCCCTGAACCAGCAGCACGAATATCAGCAGGCCACGTTTAGCGGCCAGGTTGGAGAAAAACGTCCCCATGAAAGATTGCAGTCGCGCAACAGCACCACTCATATAACCATCCAAGAAAATCCTGACCAAGGCACGAGTACATAAGTCTCTTGCATGATGAGCACAATAAGAATCCAGACATGTTGACCTGGATCAGTCTTCGCCCTAATAGAGCCGGTTTCTTGAGAGTAAAAAATACGCTACTAATCAGATGGATATTTCGGATTGCGTACCCTCGAGCATCATGCCCAATGCGTCCTCATGAGCTGTAGACGCTGACGCCGAATTGACCCACGTGCCGACGCAAGGCTGCCCTACCCTTGGTAGGCAGAAATCCAGCATAGGCAATGGTTCGCGAGGAATAAGACTGGGGCAGTGACATCTCGGCCACTGGGTCAATTCGGCGTCAGCACCAACACTTAGCCCTACATACCGTCAACCTGATGAGCATGCGCCAGTTGGTAAGTGACATCGAACACTTCCGCACTCTCACCAGCCTGCACATCGTCCCGCCTTTGTGCCCTGTGGATGTCTCGGTGTTCAACTTTGACCAGACCGAGTCTTTGCTGCAGCGCGCATATGAGCAGACCCTTCGGTGGCTGGAACATGGGGGGCTCGAACGCACCAATGTACCTGGTGCCCTGACAATCCATTCACATGCCCATGAGCATTGAGTGAAGGCTCTATTCGAGCTGCGCTTAATCGCCAGGGTCACTTCGGATGGGCAGGCCGTACCACTGATGTTCGTTCAGAAGGACTTCATATGCACCTCTATCAGGCACACCAAAAGTTCAGCCGGGCCCAGTTGGCCCGAAGTAGCGACTTTAGGGGAAATGGCTCAACACGGCACCTACTACTAAACCGTCCTTCCCGCGATGAGAGGCACGGTGTACCGTCATAAATTGTCTCAGCTTAAGCCCGTTCCGTTCTTGAAAACGTCTCGTTTTGCCGGTACTTGTAAGCCACCAATGTCATGCACGGAAAGCAACCATGCACGCAAGATTCAGAGTCATTGAAACCACCACGCTGGACGATGGCAGCAAGCGATACAGAGTCGTCGATCTTGTAGAGGGAGGGTCAGCCAGCAGGCATGGCGTATTCAAAGTCAGGACGGAGGCAGAGGCTGTTTGTTCGACATTAAATGCTCAATATCCGAAGCAGTTAGGAATGCGTGATCCTGCACCGAGCATTACCTACTGAGCAGGTACGGTATCTCTCTCGTTACCATCCGGTGCTGATCGGAGATCTGGTTACTATTGAACCGGTGATCTTAGACACCAGGTAGCTGGAACGGGAATAACGTCCGCCTGCTACGCTACCCTCTTTCACGGAGGAATCGCGATGCCAAATTCAGACCTGCTCCCTTCTCTACTCTTCAAGATCAATCAAAACCAACTCGCCCTCGAAGCCGCGATCATGGAGCTGACACTCTGGGTCGAGCAACGCGGATCAGCGGAGGTCGCCGGCAACGTTCGTGGTGCTTTGGACACAATCAGCAGGAACGAAGAATTCATCGACATAACGCTTGCTGTGCTCATGACGCCTGAGTGATCTGGTCGACCTCCCCATCGAGGATGACCCTCAGGATTGTCGAAAGAAGTCACAGCACGCGGGGCTAAACTGCTACTTCGCGCAGCAGCTCTTCTAGATCAGGGGGAAACGCGCGGACTCATTGCCACCAACCGCCACCAGGCCATTCAGCTCGGGGTGGTGAATAACCTCTGGCCTTGCATGACCGTACTACTTGCCATGTTGATGAACGGACAAAAGGCGCGCTGGATTATTGCGCCAGGCACAGCTTTGGCGATCTTCGGAATTCTCTGGGTGGTGAGCACCGAAGGACTATCCTTATCAAGCGTTGTGGCCAATGCTGAATCCAATCCCTTGAGTTACAGCTTGGCATTAGGCGGCGCGGTCATCTTCGCGTTGTACTGTAACGTCACGCGACGCTATGCCGGCGGACAAAATCTAATTGTGCTTTTTTTCATTCTCACGGCCGGCGCTCTGTGGGTGAAATACTCTTTCAGCCATGAGGTAATTCCTGAGTTCACCTTGAGCAGTAGCTTGGAGCTCGTCGCCGCCAGTGCATCAATGGCGGGTGGTTATGCCCTCTGGAACATCGGTATTTTGCGTGGAAACCTCACGCTACTGGCCACCGCGTCCTACTTTTCTCCAGTGCTCTCATCAGCATTCGCCGCAACGTGGCTGAGCGCTCAGTTGACTACTCAGTTCTGGCAGGGAGCAGTGATGGTTACTGTTGGCTCCCTCATCTGTTGGCAGGCGACTCGACAGCGTGCCACTTCACAAAGAGACTTACTCTGCGCTAAAGACTCGAAAATTGCGCGTTTATGAATACCGCCGCCGCTCGTTCACGCAGCTGGTTACCACTGGAGAAGACATGCAGTACCGAACCAAAATGGAAGCTTTTCTCGGCGGCGTATGGACTCTCACCCCATTGATTCCTGGCGTTATACCGTTTGGCCTAGTGACTGGTGTGATGGCAATCGAAATGGGAGTGTCCCCTGGCACAACCATGGGTATGACGTTGCTGTTCTACTCCGGGTCAGCTCAGATGAACACCTTCACTGCGGTATCGATGTCAGAGTCGCACTGTGATTTTTGTTGCTCTCCCAACCTATACAAGGATCAGCAGATGAAAGCTGCCAAATTGGGCTAGCCAATGTCGCTCTCGTACAACTGCTTTAGCAAGCCTGCCCATAATGTTTACCTCCTAGAGAACCGGGTGCTGAGTTCAGAATATCCGGAGGTCGTACTCATTGGGTTCCAGCCATTGATGCATGATCCGGCCGCCCTCCGCATGACTAGCATTACGCAGATAAGGATGACCAACAGATGAGTGCTTCCACCCCATCATTAGCCATTAGCAACAATTATGGTGAACGGGTTTCCACTCGCATCGTCTTCCTGATCACCGGACTCGTCATGTCTGCCTGGGCACCTCTGGTTCCACTCGCGAAGGAACGAACCGGCTTGGATGATGGTGGCTTGGGCTTACTGCTTCTCGGATTGGGGCTCGGATCTATCGCAGCAATGCCGTTCGCTGGACATCTCACAGCGCGCTATGGCTGTCGCCCAGTGATTGTCTGGTCAACTGTCGCACTATGCGCTGTGCTTACCCTCTTGAGCAGCATCGCTTGGTTACCAGCTCTTGTGCTGGCAGTACTCCTTTTCGGAGCCAGCATGGGCATGCTTGATTGCGCGATAAACATTCAATCAATAATCGTCGAAAAGAACAGCGGCGAGGCCCTGCAATCTGGCTTCCATGGCATGTACAGCGTGGGAGGCATCCTAGGCGCGGGAGCATTAACCGTACTGCTGAGTATCGGTCTCGATCCAATATTTTCCGTGCTATGCATCGTCGCCATCGTTATGGGGGCACTCTACAAAGCGATACCCACATTACTGACATACGGAACAGAACAGGACGGGCCAATTTTTGCGATGCCTAAAGGTATCGTCTTCCTGCTGGGGACTTTGTGCTTCATTGTATTTTTAACTGAAGGGGCAATGCTGGATTGGAGCGCGGTCTTCCTAGTGTCGAGCCGAGAAATGGAGCCCAATTTGGCAGGTCTGGGTTATGCCAGTTTCGCCGCAACGATGACGGTCGGTCGCCTTACAGGCGATGCGATCGTGCGCAAACTCGGCGGTGTGCGCGTAGTGGCCTTCGGAGGAGTTATTGCCGCCACTGGCATGATGGTGTCGCTTGGTTTCGATGGATGGCCAGCATCATTGATAGGCTATGCCTTACTTGGAATCGGTTGTTCGAACATTGTCCCAGTTCTTTTTACCGCAGTCGGGCGCCAAAACCGTATGCCTCAAAGGGTGGCGATACCGGCAGTTATTTCCATGGGCTACGCAGGCATCCTCATAGGGCCAGCAGTTATTGGTTTCGTCGCCCATCTAAGTACACTTTCCATTGCCTTGAGTGGCTTGGTATTTCTTCTGCTTTTTGTGAGCGCAACAGCGCGACTTCTGCGCTCTTAGCCGGAGCTCATCGGTCTTTTGTACCTCGTGTGGACGGCTATCAGATAGCCGGAATCTCCTCTTGAGAATTTGGTTGATTAAGTCGATAAGCTGCAAATAAATGGCGCCCTCAAACGACCCTTTTGCACTCAAACCTGGTCAGCCAGACTCAACGGTCGCGGAGCCGTATTCAGATTCCGACACCACCATCACAGTCTCCTCCTCGTCACGATACTGACGAAGATCGTTCAAACCAGGTTAACTCGCTTCCCACAACGCTTTGTCTTCCAATAGCCACTCATACGCGCATTGGTGTTGTTACCCCTGGAAGATACGCTTGGAAATTTGACGTGACCGTCAGCGTGCGCTGTCGATGATTTGGCCACCATCCGGAGTAAGGCTGTAACGCGTGCATCAGCTTTGCATGATCGAGCTCCACGCAGCCTTCGCGAGAAAATCACGGTACACCTTCGGACTTTTTTTGACTCTCCCGGAAAGCCAGGCACGCGAATAGCTTTCCGTCGCTCCGATGATGAGAGAGGGTATGAGTTCTGTGGGAAGGTGACTGAACAGCTCTTTTCTGCCCTCGATACTCATCCAGTCCAACAATTGCCTGTTGCGTTGTTTATTGCGTTCAAGCAATTCACCGTTGAACGGCCCATTAGAGACGGCGTAGCGACTCTGGAAAACAAAGCGAGCCCAATCCGGTTGGTCATCGACCCATTCAGCGTAGCTATGGATCAGAGCCGCTACACCCGCTTGAGCCGTCTGTGCTTTCTGCAAATAACTATCTCGCAGCGCAGCCTGATCTTCTAGCGCAGCGAAAAAAAGAGCGGCTACCAGACCCTCTTTACTGCCGAAGTGATGATAAATAGCGCCTACGCTCGTATCGCATTGAGCGCGAATGGTCTCGATGTTTGTGGCTTCGATGCCTACCTCGTTAAAGCAGGCAAGCGCTCGGCGCAGGATAGTGCGCTTGAGCTCGCTACGCCTTCCCGGATAGATACGCTCGATCAGATCAGTTGAATGCATGGGAGAAACGCCAAATGAAGCGGAGTGTATAGGGTGAGTGCACCGTAGAGAAAGCCTGGCTTGACAGTCCACAACTTAACAGAATATTGTTCTGTTACAGAATATTGTTCTGCAACCAGCCAAAAGGGTATCTCATGAGCCAAGCTCTAAGCATGTTCAATAGCGTAGGCCCCGCCGCGTTCAGCAATATGGCCTGCCAAATGGCACCTTACTTCAGCACGATCACCCCACAGATTTCAGAGCTGAGCCCAGGCCATGCAGTGGTAAACGTGCCGTTTCGCAAGGAAATCACCAACCATCTGGCATCTGTGCATGCGATAGCCCTGTGCAACGCAGCCGAGTTAGCGGGCGGAATGATGACTGACGCTTCGATTCCTTCAGGCGCCAAATGGATTCCGAAAGGCATGACTGTTGAATATCTTGCGAAAGCAAAATCGAGCATTCGCGCGGTTGCCGATGGCAGTGGCATTGATTGGGAAACCGGAGGCGACAAGTTCGTCCCGGTTGATATTTTCGACGAGGGTGGCGTGAAAGTTTTCACTGCCAAAATCACGATGAATGTGAAAATCGCCTAGGGCTTTTCGATTAGCTCGATGTTTGCCGAGCCACATCGGTCGTCCTACGAATATGATGACGTCCGCTTCGGATCAGTAGCTCACCGTCTACAAAATTCAACTTGGGCGAAACTGTTGGAACGACTCTGTGAATGGAGCAAGGGCCCTAATAGGGCCCTTTTGTACTCAAACCAAGATCACTTGGTCAGCCAAGACTTTATTAACAGCCTTCATGGCATGAGGGAGTTCCCAGACAATAGTCGGCTGCGTTCTGTAAAAGCAGGCAGCCTTTCGGCAGCCCCTAAACTTGGACTTAATCGTCTTCCTGTAGCCTGATTCCTCGAGAATGAAGCACGTAAGGAACGAGCAGTACCAACAGCGTAATCGCGAGGAAAGCAGCAGAAATAGGCTGCGTGATAAATATCGTCCAGTCCCCCTGACTGATAGACAGTGCATTCCGAAGTTGCTTTTCCGCCATTGGGCCCAGCAGCATGCCTACGATGACAGGCGCTATAGGAAAGTCGAACCGTCGCATCAACACCCCAATCCAGCCGATCAATAACATCAGCATCAGATCGAATGAAGAGTGGCGCATGCCATACACACCGATGGTGGCAAAGACAAGGATCCCAGCGTTCAAATATGGCCGAGGGATCTGAAGCAATTTCACCCACAGGCCGACCAGGGGAAGGTTCAAAACGAGAAGTATCAGGTTGCCAATATACAGAGAGGCGATGAGCGTCCAGACCAGGTCTCCGGAGGTCTGGAATAGCATTGGGCCCGGCTGCAAGTTGTAGTTCTGAAAAGCTGCCAACAAAATCGCCGCCGTAGCCGAGGTAGGAATGCCTAGCGTCAGCAATGGAACCAGTGATCCAGTAGCGCTCGCGTTGTTAGCAGCCTCGGGGCCTGCGACCCCTTCGATGGCCCCCTTGCCTTTACTGGCTGCAAATTCTTCGGGGTACTTGCTCAGTTTCCTTTCTGCAGAGTATGAAAGAAAAGTTGGAATCTCAGCACCGCCGGCAGGGATGGAACCGAAAGGAAAGCCGATCATGGTTCCTCGAATCCAGGCAGGAATAGATCGCTTCCAATCAGAGCGCGTCATCCATAACGACGTCATACGATGCCGACCAGCGTCCTCCTCTTTTTGATAAAGAAGACTGTATAACGCCTCTCCCACAGCAAACAAACCAACAGCCACCAGCACCACTTCAATGCCATCGACCATCTCCGGCACACTCATGGTGTATCGCGCAATCCCCGAAGTGGAACCCAACCCAATTAACCCGATGGTCAGTCCAATACCTAGTGATGCGAATCCTCGCAGCATTGAGGCACCTAGCACCGCTGATACAGTGGTGAAGGACAACACCAGAATCGCAAAATACTCGGCAGGGCCAAATTTCAGCGCCAGTGTCGCGACTATTGGCGCAAAAAGGGTCAGCAGTAACGTTGCGATTGTGCCAGCGACAAAAGACCCTATCGCCGCCGTCGCCAACGCAGGGCCCGCGCGTCCATTGCGGGCCATGAGATTGCCTTCCAACGCCGTAACCATGGAGGATGACTCGCCCGGCGTATTGAGCAGAATCGAAGTAGTAGATCCTCCGAATTGAGCGCCGTAGTAGATACCCCCAAACATGATTAAGGCACCCGTAGGGTCGACCTTCGCTGTAATTGGCAGCAGTAATGCCACGGTCAATGCAGGGCCGATACCTGGCAGCACTCCGATGGCAGTACCGAGTAGGCAGCCAATAAAGCCCCACACCAAATTGATTGGATCAAACGCGGATGCAAAGCCTGATGCCAAGCTTAAGAGAATTTCCACCTCATAATCTCCTTCTGCCTAAGTCAAATCCAGGCGTTGATTAGGGGCGGAAGGGAAACCCCTAGCCCAGCATTGAAAAGCCAATAAATCGGCAGCGTTAGAGCGATTCCGATAGCGAGATCTCGAACCGGACGTCCGCTACCAAATCCCCGAGCAGAACAAACGAAAAGAAGAGCAGCAGCCAATACAAATCCGATGATGTTGATGAGCAAGGCGATCGACACCAATCCTCCGGTCACCCAAGCCGCACCAGCTTTGCCGCCTGACAGCGCTTGTCTTGTTTTATCGCTACCGCCGGGCAGCTCTTGAAAGCCACCAAAAGCCGCCTGGCGACAAAGCAGTAATCCAACGCTTCCAAGAAACAACGAAACGGCATAGGGGTAGACATAAGCGCTCAGGATCACAAAGCCTCGCTCAGGAGGAAATCGAAAGGCACCGACGGCCAATATCAAACAGATTGCAATTAGACCTGCTCCGATTGCCAGCTGAGCCGGCGATACTTGTCTTGACCAGGCCATATCAAAGCAGCCCAACAGTAACCAACATGGCACGAAGACGAGTATGTTCATCATCGACAAACTTGCCGAACTCATCGCCAGTCAGGACGCTAGGTGTCCATGCATTCGCTTTGACATTGTCTTGCCAGACGCTGCTATCAACCGAGGTTAAAACCGCGTCGGTGACTTCTTTACGCTGCTCTGGACTCAGGTTCGCCGCGCCATATACTCCACGCCAGTTACCGATAATCACGTCGTAGCCTTTTTCTTTTAACGTTGGAGCATCGATACCGGCAACGCGCTCTGGAGCACCAACGGCGAGCAGACGGAACTGCTTGGTCTGAACGTATTTGGCGAGTTCCGCGTAGCCGCCAGTGATCACCGTGATGTGACCACCTAACGTCGCGGCAACGACTTCGCCGCCACCTGCGTAGGCAACGTAATTCACTTTGTTGATCGGAATGTCCATTTTGCCTGCCAACTCAGCGATGCCTATGTGGTCAATCGACCCCTTGGAGCCACCACCCCATTTGATGTTGGATGGATTGGCTTTGAAGTCCTTCAGCAAATCTTCGAGGGTTTTGTAAGGCGACTCCGCACGAACCGCGAAGACGTTGTACTCCGTGAACAAACGGGCGATGGGTGTCACATCTTTCATGGTGATCTGAGGCTTGTTCTGCTCTTCCGCAGTGACCATGATCGCACCGACCACGAGCAGTGCATTTGGATCACCTTTGGTGCTGTTGGCAAATTGCGCAAGCCCCAAAGTGCCCCCGGCCCCACCCTTATTTTCGAATGTGATGGACTTCGCCGCGCTGGATTCTATTAAGGCTTTACCCAAGATCCGACCTGTCTGGTCGTACCCGCCTCCAACTGAACCTGGAGCCATGAATTTCACTGTATCCAAAGCCATAGCGGAGGTTGTGAGCGTTGCAGCAGCAACGGCTGCAAGAAGCGTCATAGAGCAACTGTAACGACGGATTGGATTGAACATGCTGTTTCTCCCGATACTATTGTTTTTGTTGGTGCCGGTTGAACTTCGTCCAGGGAGTGACCCCTGCTTTAACAACGGAAAGCAGTTTTATAAACATTTATTTGAGGATTTTTTACTTGGCCAAAAACTAACAATTAGGCGGTACGTGCACTTCTCCTTGACCGCTTTTCGATAACGACTCGGCAACAAATCCACTCCCTATGTGGCGCTGAATAAAATCCTGCACATATGCCGCTGCATGCGTTCTTTCAATAGGGATTGCCATGGCTTGCCGGATTTGCGTGAAGCTATCGGGCAGTACTCGCACTTCGTCATTCTGAAGGGCGAATTGCTCAAGTGGTTGCCTCACACCGGCAGCTGCATCAAGACGTTCGGCAAGAAAAATATCAACGGCGCCTGCTGAGGTAGGAGCGCGAACGAGTGTGGCATTGCTCAAGGTGCGGGACAGATAAAGGTCGTAAGCAGCACCTTTTCCAACGCCAATAGTGACGCCTGATTTATCTAGATCAGCTACTCCCTGAAACCCACTGTCGGTTTTGACTAAATAGGTTCCTTCGATGATGACGTAGGGTTTTGAAAAGGCAATTTTTTCGGCCCTGACAGGTTCGATGGCAAGGAAAGCAAGATCCCATTCACCCACCTCAAGTGCTTCAAACACCTTACCCGCTGCATCATATGCATGAAGCTTTGCGGGCACGTCCAACTCCGATGCGAACGCTCTGGCTAAATCGACGGAGACGCCTTTCAACTTTCCATCGCCATCTCTCTGTGCCAGCACTGGATTGCCCAGGTTTATTGCTACGCGGAGATGGCCCAAGGGCGCCAGGCTGTTTTTAACATCCGACATATCGAAAGACATATTCATTCGCTCCTCTCGCAATTTAGTATTTGCTGGGGCGTAGTTTCTCGAACACGCGCGATGATTTTCCCAACAACCAAAATCATCAGCGCGCCAGCCAAGCCGGCAACATAGCGCGACCATTCTGGAAGTGCGGGTAGGCTGATATCAGTGAAAGCCATGCTGCCCGCAATCCATCCGAGCAAAGCTGCACCTAGCGTTATCACTACAGGGAACCGATCCATGAAATGCAACACAAGTTTGCTGCCCCAAATAATGATTGGGATGCTTATTACGATGCCGAAAATAACCAACTCAAGGCTGCCACCAGAGGCACCTGCCACGGCAACGACGTTATCCAAACTCATCACCGCATCGGCGACAATAATTGTTTTGATCGCGCCGAAAAGCTGAGGGCTTGCGGTTAAATTGTCGTGGGCATCCTCTTGTTCTGGAATGAGCAATTTGACGCCGACCCACAACAATAGAGCTGCGCCAACAAGTTTAAGGTAGGGCAATTCGAGAAGCTGCAAGGCGAAAAATATCATCGCAATCCGCAGCAAAATCGCACCCATTGCGCCACCCAAAATGGCTCGATTGCGCTGTGCCTCCGGCAATTTCCGACATGCCAACGCGATGACTACTGCGTTGTCACCGCCCAGTAGAATATCTATCGCGATGATTTGTAGAATCGCTAACCAGATACCAGGTGTATTCAAAAGCTCAATCAAGACATGCTCCTTGATTCAACGGTTGAGTTTTCTAGGATCGCCAAAGTGAACTTGGCCCAATGCTTTTTCACGCCTAGTGGTCACGGGTGAAGATGCATCCCACCTGCTTCATTTACTTAAGCGTTGATCGCGCAACTCTCGCGCTCTTGATCGTTAGAGGAAGGCTCCAGCAGGCTCGACAATACGTAAGGGAGAATTCCGCCATTAGCGAAGTAGGTAGCTTCGATAGCCGTATCGATGCGCGCTAACAGAGTGACATCCTGCTGACTGCCATCCTTTCGATGGATTCGCAGGGTCACGTCCTGGGTTGGCTGGACGCCAGACTCCACGCCCAATATGTCGAAAGACTCTGTGCCATTTAGCCTGAGCGAAGCCGCATCCTCTCCATTTTTGAATTGCAAAGGCAAAACACCCAAGCCTGCCAAATTACTGCGGTGTATACGCTCGAAGCTTTTCGCAATCACAGCTCGCACACCTAGAAGTCGCGTGCCTTTCGCAGCCCAATCACGACTCGAACCCGTGCCGTATTCTTCACCGGCGAAAATGAGGACAGGAGTTTCGTTTGCCAAATACGTCCGGGAGGCATCAAACAACGACGCTCTTTCCCCCGTCGGTTGCAACACGGTATAGGGGCCTTCATCAGCGGATCCGTCAGCACGTGTCGGTAGCATCAGATTCTTCAATCGGACGTTGGCAAATGTTCCGCGCACCATCACTTCGAAATGCCCACGACGAGCACCGTAAGTGTTGAAGTCCTTCGGATCTACGCCATGCTCGGTAAGCCATTGACCAGCACTAGAATCAGCAGCAATAGAACCTGCTGGGCTGATGTGATCAGTGGTGATGGAGTCACCCAAAATTGCTAACGCGCGGGCGGCAATGATCGGGCGAGCGGCTTGCTCAGTGTCGAAAAAATCAGGTTCCGCTGCGTAGGTGGACTCTGGCCAATCGTACACCTCACCCTCCGTGGTCTTGATGGCATTCCATAGATCGTGGTCACGCGTCAGGTCTGCATAGAGACTCTTGTAGAGCTCTGCATTGGCCGCTTTGACGCTCAACGCTTTGATTTCGTCGTTGGTAGGCCAGATATCGGCAAGCAGGATCGGCTGTCCATTAGCGTCGTGGCCTAGAGGCTCAGTGGTCAAATCACAACGTGTGGTTCCTGCCAAGGCAAACGCGACAACGAGTGGTGGACTGGCGAGAAAGTTTGCACGCAAATTCCCGTGAATCCGAGCTTCGAAATTGCGATTGCCAGACAACACAGCGCTGCATACCAAATCCTGGCCTACGACGACTTTTTCCAGCGCAGAATCAAGTGGGCCAATGTTGCCGACACACGCACCACAGCCATAGGCTGCAATATCGAATCCCAGCTGACTCAGTGGCTCGATCAGACCTGCATCTTGCAGGTACGCCGTTACTACGCGGGAGCCTGGTGTGAACAGCGTTTTGACCCATGGCTTGGCAACGAGTCCTTTCTGAACAGCCTTCTGGGCCAAGAGGCCAGCTGCAATTAGCAACTCAGGGTTCGAGGTATTAGTGCAAGACGTAATCGCAGCAACCAAGACATGGCCATGCCCGACCTCATAGTCTTGAGCAGGGCCAGGGGCACCCGCAGGCAACGCGTGAACGGTGTAGTGTTCTTCCAGTTGCGCTGGCGATTTGGCGTAGCCGCCACTTTTGGCATCCTGCAGCATCACCTCATCAAATCGACGTCCCAAAGCCACCAGATCGACACGATCCTGTGGACGCTTTGGGCCCGAAACACTGGGAACTATGCGATCAAGATCAACAGTAATGACCGATGAGTAGTCAATAGTGCCCGGCGCAGGTGAACCAAACAGTTCTTGTACCTCGAAGTATTTACGGATCAGCTCTACCTGCTGAGCACTACGTCCCGTTTGCGCGTAGTAATCAAGAGTCTTTTCGTCAACCGGGAAGAAGCCACTGGTGGCTCCATACTCAGGTGCCATGTTTGCAATAGTGGCGCGATCAGTCGCACTGAGGGAGCTGGCACCCTCACCAAAAAACTCGACTAACTTACCCACCACCTTCGCTGCACGAAGTGTTTGGGTTATCTGAAGGACTGCGTCGGTTGCAGTAACGCCTGCGCGCAATGCACCTTTGAGTTCGACACCAATCACGTCGGGCATCAGAATGTATACCGGCTGACCGAGCATGCCCGCTTCAGCCTCGATGCCACCAACGCCCCAACCGAGCACGCCGATACCATTAATCATGGTGGTATGGCTGTCTGTTCCTACAAGGGTGTCCGGATAGACCACGCCATTATTTTCGATTACGCCCTGAGCCAAATATTCAAGGTTGATTTGATGGCAAATACCTATGCCCGGCGGAATAACTTTGAAAGTCTCAAATGCCTGCATGCCCCACTTCATCAGCTCATAGCGCTCTCTGTTGCGCTTGAATTCAACCTCCATGTTCTGACGTAGCGCATTGGGAACATTGGAAAACTCGGTTTGCACTGAGTGATCCACCACCAAATGAACAGGCACCAATGGCTCAATAGCCTTGGGATTCGCGCCACGTTTTTTCGCCTGACTGCGCATAGCAGCCAGGTCGGTCAGTAAAGGAATACCGGTGAAGTCTTGAAGTAAAACACGGCCCACCACAAATGGAATCTCACGCTCACGGCTTTCCTGCGGCTGCCATGAGGCCAGGTCGTCAACATGAGAAGCCAAAACCTTGGTGCCATCGCAATTGCGCAGCACAGACTCCAACAGTATTCGTATCACTACAGGTAAGCGACCCAACAGCGGATACCCTTCTGCCTGTAAATCAGCCAGAGAATGGTAACGGTGCACTCGCCCATCGGACGTCTCAAAGGTTTGCAGACGCTTAATCGCAGGAAAGGTTGAGTCGGTCATCAGGCTTCTCTCAGGCTCTAATTGTTTATTTTTATTAAGAAACACAATTAGAGTAGAGCTGACATATTGATTTTGTCAACGCAGAAACGCAATTAAGGACGAAAGGCGCAAAAAAGGCCGCGAAAGGCGGCCTTTGAGCTTTGATGAGATGGTGCTGAGCTTCAGTTTCAGTAGGTTTTAGGTTGGCTCTCGATCGAAGACGGCAGAGACAGCCTTTTTACGCCAAGCGCCTTCAATGTGCTGGCGCATGAAGCTCGCAGCCCCCAGATTGTCGCCCTTCTCGATAGCTTCAAGAATCGATAAATGTTCCTGTGCTAGCGCCTGGCGCGGAAGGTCATGCTTGGTCTGCCGATATTCAGCCAATCGACGAACCTGATCAAGACGTCGCAAGGTCTGTAAAGCGAATCGGTTGCCAGACCATTCTGCAATCGTTTCATGAAATTTTGCATTGGATTCAAACCGCTCGATGGCGCTCATGGTCATATAACCACCGTCCAGGATCGCCTGCTGCTCCTTTCGCAGTGCATGCAATTGATCCATGTCAGGCTTGAATTTAGAGCTCAGAATACCCGCCGGTTCAATGGCCAGACGTAGCGAGTACATGTCTTCATACGCTTCCAAAGAATCAATCATCGGCAAAAAGCGCCACCCATAACCAACCTCTTTCTCCACCCATCCTTCGCTCTGCGCGCGTGCGAGAATTTTACCGATTTCACTCCGTGAAGCACCCAATTCACGGGTTAAATCTGCCTCGGTGACCGACTCCGGCACAGTACCGTGGAATCTCGCATTGGCGAGCTTCAAGTAAAGCGGATCATCTGTCTCAGTTAAATGAGATAGAACCTCCGGAGTCAGGCTGTCGACGTCGCCGTGGATGTGGAAGCCCCGATTTTTGTCATACCGCATCAAACCGGCTGTCACCAGGCACTCGAGAGCCACCTTGATCGGTGAGCGCGAGGTACCAATTAGCTTAGCAAGCGTCCATTCCGGCAAGTGGGTACCTACGGGCAACCGCTCTCTACGGACGTAATTGATGATTTCCCGCAGCGCCTTGCGCTGACTGTTGGTCAAATCCTGAGTCATGTCTGTTGGCTTGGCTGATCTAAAGGCATTGGGAGCAGCAAATATACACGGTAGGGCAGCGCTGTGGTGAAAAGCGCAAATTCATCCGACAATCGAGACGGTGGAATTATTGTGTTTTATAAGGTAAAAACGCAATATAGGATTTCACGACCCAACAGGAGCTTCCCAATGCCACAAGTAGCCTATCCAGCCGTATTTATGCGAGGCGGCACCAGCAAAGGCGTTTTCTTTCGAACTGATTGGCTGCCATCTGATGTCATCGAGCGCGACCGCATCCTGTTAAGGGTCATTGGCAGTCCAGATCCTTATGGTCAACAAATTGATGGCATGGGTGGCGCTACCTCTAGCACGAGCAAAGTGGTGCTGATCAATCGCTCCGACCGGGAGGATTGCGATGTCGATTACCGATTTGGCCAAGTAGCGATTGATCAGCCTGTCATCGATTGGTCGGGCAACTGCGGAAACCTCACTTCCGCCGTCGGCTTATTTGCGATTGCGGAAGGCTTGGTGGATGCACCTACCGACGGCATAGCTGTAGTTAAAATTTGGCAGGCCAACATCAACTCAAAAATCATTGCCCACGTGCCAATGAGAGATGGGCAGGTAGTTGAGGAAGGTGACTTCGAGCTGGACGGCGTAACGTTCCCTTCTGCAGAAATCAAAATCGAGTTCCTTGATCCAGGCGCGGGCGAAGACGAAGAGGGAGGCCGCATGTTCCCGACGGGCAACCCTATCGATACCCTCTCAGTTCCGGGAGTCGGCGATGTAGAAATGACCATGATCAACGCTGGTAACCCTGCGATTTTCATTCGGGCGAGTGTGTTGGGATTGCAAGGAAACGAGCTGCAAAAAGATGTAAACGGTGACCACGAATTGCTGGCTAAGGCCGAAGCAATTCGAGCTCATGCAGCAGTCCGAATGGGGCTTGCTGCGACCGCTGCAGAAGCGACCTTGAAACGCCCGCATACTCCTAAGCTTTCCTTTGTCGCGGAACCATCTGCCTATACAGCGGTAAACGGCAAACAAATTGATCCATCTACTTTAGATCTGAACGCGCGGATCTTCTCCATGGGCAAGCTGCATCATGCCATGACAGGCACTGGAGCAGTGGCGATCGCGGTCGCCTCTATCATTCCAGGAACCGTGTTGAATCGACTGAATCCAGATTCGATTGGCAGACAGATTCATTTTGGCCACCCATCAGGAAGTCTTGCTGTTGGCGCCGAAGCTATAGAGCAAGACGGTGTTTGGACGGTATCGAAAGCCGTGATGAGTCGATCTGCTCGCCGGCTGATGATCGGGCAAGTACTGGTTCCTTCGGACATAGTTTCGGCGTCCTGAATCCGTGATGCGCGAACCACTAATAGCGACTGAACTCGCTGTTAGTGGTGCGTTTTACCATCAATAGCTGAATGAACTGTTCGTCCCCGAACTGCGACACCTTCACTGTGTCTTTGCCTTGTCCTTTCGTTGCCAGTAGCGAAAAAGGGGTTCGGCCAAGAACAACACCAGTACCAACCGAAGGGTTTGCATCGCCGTCACCAGCGGTACAGACAGTTGCAAAGTTTCCGCCGTCAAGCTCATCTCCGCGATGCCTCCAGGCATCATGCCCAGCGTCAAGGAACGAAAATCGAGCCACGTAAGCCATCCAAGTCCTGCGGCGGCGGCTCCCGCTATGATTATCATCAAGCAGGTAGATAAAAAGCTGCGCGCTAAAAAACCTGGCGCATCTCTAAAGAAAGATCTCTCGAAGAAGCATCCAAGACTGCTCCCGATCATCAACTGTCCAAACTGACTGGCTCCCGTGGGTAAAGCCAAATGCAAATCAAACCAGACGCTCGCGCAAGCGCTTACAAATATAGAGCCGAACATCCATGGATTTGGCTGTCGCATATATTGCAGCAGCCAACCTGCGACCCCGCCCAAGGGAAACAACACCAATAACCAGTAATAGCTAACTTCCGAATGGGAAGCCACGGCCACCCCTTCGCCCATGAAGAATTTGAAAGCAGCGGGAACGGTCAATACGACGATCACTACACGCAAGCTTTGAGCTGCCGCCACTTGGCTTAGCAGCGCACCGTTGCGCTGCCCCAGATTCACCATCTCCGCAGCCCCTCCGGGCATGGAAGAAAAGAATGCGGTCGCTCTGTCGTGCCCACTGGAACGCATTAACCAAACGGCAATGACACTCACCATGGTGGTAATTATTGCGCCGGCAACTATAGGGATGGAATAGTTTAGGATTTGCTCGATGACTGCCGCATTGAAATGCAGTCCGATACCCAAGCCCACCACCCACTGGCCAGCATTACGCCCACCAGGTAGAGGGGCGATCTGCCAAGGGCCGCAGCACTTAACCAGTATCACAGCGACAAGCGAGCCCACCATCCATGGCAAGGGCCAGTGCGCGTAACTCGCAAGAATCCCACCAATGATCCCTATCAGCGGGGTCGTCACAAATCTCGACCAATGGATTTCTGCCACGAGTATCCTCTTCACGAACATTGAGGGCGCATCCATCCGTGCCCTGATAATCTCTCGAATTGCTGAGAGCGGTAGACGAAGAGGAGCGATGCATTGTCCAAGTCGCTACTAAGGTGCCTACGAACGAAAGGAATATGAACTCTCAAAGCATCTGGTAGCGGACTGCGGGGTAAAAGCGAAGTGCTACTACCCCACAGGTGTGGCTGAAGAACGGGGATATTCAACGTCACACATTCGAATGCAAGCTCTCGAAGAGTCCAGATTTGTTAAACCTAGGACGCAGCTAGATCCCCAAGCAGAGATATTTGATTTCCAGATAATCTTCGATGCCGTATTTGGAACCTTCACGGCCCAGACCCGAGCTCTTGATGCCACCGAACGGAGCGACCTCATTGGAAATCAGACCGGTGTTGACGCCAACCATGCCGTATTCCAAAGCTTCAGCCACACGGAACACACGACCCAGGTCGCGAGCGTAGAAGTACGAGGCCAGTCCGAACTCGGTGTCATTCGACATCGCGATCACATCGGCTTCGTCTTTGAAGCGGAACAGCGGCGCTAATGGGCCGAAAGTTTCTTCCTTCGCCACGGCAGCGTTGTTTGGCACGTTGGTCAGGATGGTCGGCTCGAAGAAGTTGCCTTCCATCGACTTGCCGCCAAACAACACGGTGGCGCCTTTGGCAACAGCGTCAGCAATATGCTCTTGTACCTTGGCCACGGCTTTTTCATCGATCAACGGGCCAGTGGTAGTGCCCTCCTCCAGACCGTTACCAATCTGGAGTTTGGCCACAGCCACTCTCAGCTTCTCGGCGAACGCGTCGTAGACCGAATCCTGGATGTACAGGCGGTTGGCGCAAACGCAGGTCTGGCCGTTGTTGCGGTATTTGGAAATGATCGCGCCTTCGACCGCCTTATCCAGGTCGGCGTCGTCAAACACGATGAACGGCGCGTTGCCGCCCAGTTCCAGAGACACTTTCTTGATGTCCTTGGCGCATTCCGACATCAGTTGACGACCGATTTCGGTCGAACCGGTGAAGGACAGCTTGCGCACGATCGGGTTGCTGGTCAGCTCACTACCGATGTCGCCGGCGCTGCCGGACACCACGCTGAACACACCGGCAGGGATGCCGGCACGCTGGGCCAGTTCGGCCAGAGCAAAAGCGGAGAACGGCGTCTGCGAAGCAGGCTTGAGCACCATGGTGCAACCGGCGGCCAGGGCCGGGCCTGCTTTACGGGTGATCATGGCAGCCGGGAAGTTCCACGGGGTGATCGCGGCGGTCACGCCGATTGGCTGCTTAATCACGATCAGACGCTTGTCTGGCTGGTGACCTGGAATTACGTCACCGTAGATGCGCTTGGCTTCTTCGGCGAACCACTCGATGAACGAAGCAGCGTAAACGATTTCGCCCTTGGCTTCGGCCAGCGGCTTGCCCTGCTCGAGAGTCATCAGGCGAGCGAGGTCGTCCTGGTTTTCGATCATCAGCTCGAACCAGCGACGCAGCTTGCCTGCACGCTCTTTGGCGGTCAGTGCACGCCAGGCCGGCAGCGCTTTATCAGCGGCTTCGATGGCTCGGCGGGTTTCGGCAGCGCCCATTTTCGGCACAGTGCCCAGAATCTCGCCCGTTGCCGGGTTATAGACCTTGATCGTCTGACAATTGTCCGCATCAACCCAAGCGCCATTGATGAAGGCTTGCTGGCGGAAAAGGTTCGAATCATTGAATTGCATGGAGCAGCTCCTGTACTCACTCATAAAAGTACGGCGGGCATTGGGTTGCCCGCCATGCATCAAATGGCAGCGCTACGCTCGCGCAACTCCGTGTTCAGGATGCGGTCGTTTTCGCTGTAATCGACCGGACAATCGATCACGTGTACGCCCGGCGTTTTAATGCAGTGCTCCAGCAGCGGTAGGAAGCCTTCCGCACTCTCAACGCGATGGCCATTGGCGCCATAAGCCTCTGCGTACTTAACGAAGTCTGGGTTGCCGTAGTCCAGGCCGAAATCGGTGAAGCCCATGTTGGCCTGTTTCCAGCGGATCATGCCGTAGCCATCGTCGCGCAGGATTACAACAATCAAGTTCATATTCAGGCGAACTGCTGTCTCCAACTCCTGGCTGTTCATCATGAATCCACCGTCCCCGCATACCGAGATCACCGGGCGATCTGGATACACCAAGTGTGCGGCCATAGCCGATGGTAATCCCGCCCCCATAGTCGCCAATGCATTGTCCAAGAGGACGGTATTGGGCTTATGAGCCTTGTAATTGCGGGCAAACCAGATTTTGTAGATGCCATTGTCCAAAGCAACGATGCCTTCGGACGGCAACACGCGACGAATGTCCGCAACCAAACGCTGGGGATAAACCGGGAATCTGTCGTCGTCTGCACCTTCAATGATCTGGGCTTCGTTTGCCTCTCGAATGGCCATCAAGCGAGTGAAGTCCCAATGGCTGGTGTCGTTCAGGGTTTCGCCGATTTGCCAGACGGCATTGGCGATGTCACCAATCACTTCAATCTGCGGGAAATACACGGCATCAACCTCAGCGGAGCGGAAGTTGATGTGGATGACTTCGGTACCGCCACGAACCATGAAGAAAGGCGGCTTCTCGATCACATCGTGGCCGATATTGACGATGAGATCGGCAGCCTCGATGGCGCGGTGAACAAAGTCTCCCGACGACAATGCGGCGTTGCCGAGGAAACGAGGGTGGCGTTCATCAACCACGCCTTTGCCCATCTGGGTGGTGATAAATGGGATGCCGGTATTGTCGATCAGTTGCTTCAAAACCTTTGCAGTCATCTTGCGGTTGGCACCAGCGCCAATGACCAGGATTGGGCTGCGCGCTTTCTGCAGCTTCTCGACAGCTGCCTCGACAGCTTTGTGCTCCGCCAATGGACGACGATGCAAACTCGGAGGGATCGGCATGCTATCGGTTTGCTCAGCGGCGATATCCTCCGGAAGTTCCAAATGGACGGCTCCGGGTTTCTCTTCTTCCGCTAGACGAAACGCTTCACGCATCCGTGCAGGGATATTGTCTGCCGAGGCGAATTGGTGCGTGTACTTGGTGATAGGAGCCATCATGCCGCAGACGTCGATGATCTGAAAACGGCCTTGCTTGGACTTTTTGATCGGCTTTTGGCCAGTAATCATCAGCATTGGCATGCCGCCCAGATAGGCGTACGCGCTGGCAGTCACCAAATTCGTTGCACCTGGCCCAAGAGTCGACAGACTGACACCGGTTTTGCCCGTGAGACGACCATAAGTAGCGGCCATGAAGCCGGCAGATTGTTCATGGCGCGTCAGCACCAACTTGATCTGCGACTTGCGAAGGGACTCTAGCAGGTCAAGGTTTTCCTCACCGGGAATACCAAAGACGAATTCCACACCTTCGTTTTCTAGACATTGCACAACTACGTCAGCGGCCTTGGCCATCTTGCTTATTACCTCTGGTTGCGGAGAGCGGGATTAGAATCCCTAGGAACGTAATGATGAAGCTTGATCGGATAATCGGTGACGTATCGACGCTCACCAGAAAGTTAGCTCGTTGATAAATGCATGAACAGGCGAAAAAAATGGTGGTATCCACAAGCCAACCTCTGCCTTATGAATACCACCATTAAAATTTTTCAATCGTTGAGCAAGCTTTTACTAAAGGTTCAAGAGCTCAGGGCTGCTACTCGCTGTTGACGCTCCAGTTCCTTCGTATTTTGGCGACCGATATAGAACACTAAACAGATGCCCACTACGCACATACCTGAGAGCGGCAGAAGCGCCAAAGGGAAGCTCCCAGTGTGTTCGCGGATAACGCCGACAAAGAAATTAAGAACACCAGTACCGAGGTGACCAAGTGTGTTAACCGCCGCAATACCAGCGGCAAGTACAGCCGGAGAAAGGGTTTCGGATGTGAGAGCCCAGAACGGCCCTTTCAATGCAAAGTTACCAATCAGTACCAACGACAACAGAATCAACGTAATCGTGAGCGAATCAGTAAGCAAAGTGGCTGCGAAACTGATTGCGGTAACTGCCAGCGGGATTGCGGTGCTGAAGATCCGCTCGGCTTTTTTGTCAGCTCGCATGCCCCAGAAGATCATGAAAACCGCGCCCAAGCCGAACGGGATCATATTCAACAAACCGGTTTGCATATCAGTCAGGTGAAAGGATTTAAGGATCTGAGGCATCCACAGCGAAAGCGTGTTACTGGTTGCAGAGATGCTCATGTAGATGACAGCTAACAAGAGGACGTTTTTGTTAGTCAGAGCGGCCATGATCTTGCCTCTAGTCTTCTCCTTGGTCAGACCTTTCTCACGCTCCTTAACTTCTCTCTCCAGCCTTTCTGCCTCGAGACGATTGCTGAGCCAGTCTTTCTGATCTGCAGTCAGCCACCGCGCTTCAGACGGTTTGCTCGGCAAAAGGAACAACGTCAAGACGCCCATGATTACCGCAGGAAGGGCTTCGAGCATCAACAGCCATTGCCAGCCTCGGAAATCCAAGAACCCATCCAGTTTTAAAAGGACTGCCGAAAGCGGTGAACCGAGGAAATTAGACAGTGGCACGGCAACCATGAATACAGCCACGATACGTGCCATGTATGCCTTGGGGAACCACTGAGTGAGGTACAGAATGACGCCTGGGAAAAAACCGGCTTCAGCAGCACCAAGCAAAAAGCGCGAAAGGCCGAAGGAGTAAGGGCCCGTGATGAAGGCAGTAAAAAATCCTACAATCCCCCACGTAATCATGATTCGCGCAATCCAGCGTCGAGCGCCGAACTTTTCCATCGCAATGTTGCTTGGCATTTCAAAAAGCACATAGGCGACAAAGAAGAGCGTCGCGCCAAACCCGAATATGGTTGCAGTCAACCCAATGTCTTTGTTCATCGTCAACGCGGCAAAGCCGATGTTTACGCGATCCACGTACGCAATGAAGTAGCAAAACATCAGGAACGGGATCAGCCGCAGCGTGAGCTTTCTGACGACCGCTTTTTCCACTTCGCACTTTACTGTCTGGTCATTCATGATGGGCCTGCTAGGTTGCTTATTATTGTGCAAAAACGCAATGCAATCATCGTAACCCTACCTGCGTTTGTCAACAAAAAAGCGCAATGTTGCCGACCATCGGCATTTCCTGCCACACCTCAAACAAGACACAGTCGCTGAGTGCCCGTGGATCCTGCATCCTAGGGAAATATCGTTGAGAAAAATGTAAGACTAGCTCAGGACTAGAGCAAAAAAATCCCATAAATCTGACTTTATTGTTTAATAAAGACAAAATATCGGTAAAAGTGTGAAGCCTATCGCTTCCCCCTCTGAACGCTTCAGGATGGAGCGTTGGCGGTTCGGGCCAGGCGGATGCGCGCAACGCGTCGTGCCTGACCGCCTCCAAAAGCCCCGAATATGTCGGGGCGATTGTCGAAGCCAGCGGCTCAGTCAGCAAAATGCCGCTCGTGCTCAAACCAAACTCCCTTGGTCAACCAAGACTCAACGGTCGCGAAGCCGTGCTCAGCTCTCCATTCCTTCAGGGTCTTGTGATTGCCACCTTTGGTTTCGACGATTTCACCGGTGTTCGGGCTCTTGTAGAACTTAACCTGGCATGGTGTCCGAGTACTGGCTTGGGGCTCGGCAACTGGTGCACGTCGATCAGACTTCGGATCAAGCAGGTTGATCACGTCTTTTAGGCTGTAGCTGTATTCACCCAGCAGTGCACTCAGCTTGGTCTCAAATTCAATTTCTTTCTTCAAGCCAGCATTAATGCAATCACACGCCTGATCTCATGGATCAAAAGTTCTTCGTCCATAAAGGTGCCTTCCTAGACTTTGCCGGTAAGAGGCAGCCACAGTTTGCACACCCGCACTGCATGCGGTAAGCCATGTTATAGGGACGGCTGAGAAGCGAAGCCCTTCTGCCCGCCCCGAATAAAGTTCGAAGCCCCTAATCAACGCGGGCTATATTGCTTGATGAGCTTCCCAAATTTCCGCAGACCTATCGCATCAGCAGCGGATGGAGAGATGGCGTTCATGAGCGTCATCATCTTGAGCAGCGCGCCACCCATAACATGCTCCTTACGTCGCTGGCGGATCGTGGCGAGGATATCGCGTGCAACTTCATCAGGCTCGCATAGGTCGACGCCCATCTTTTTCCACATGTCGAAAAACGGGGACTCCGACTCAGTGTTGGAGGGGGCGGGCCCGAAGAACGACAGGGATACGTTTGTCCCTTCAAGCTCGCGATTGGCGCCTTGCACGTAGCTCGCCAGTGCGCCGCGGGTCGCCGCATAGGCGCTCATAAACGGCAGCGCCACCCGGCCACCCAATACGCCACGGTTCTACAGTCACCCGTCCAGGACGGCGAGTACGCTGCTCAGGCGGTTGTCGATCTGCTGAATGGCAAGAAACCCGAGAACGTACGTTACCTGCCCCAGCAAATTATCACCAAAGCCAATGTTAGTGAGTGCAACGCCGCAGTTGGCCGCTGAACCCAATAAAGTCTAAAAGGAGTTAAAAATGCCTGCACAAATTTCTTTCGAGTTGCCGCACGCTGTCGCCGTTTCGGGTGCAGCTTCAGGTCTGGGTCTGGAAATCTGCCAACTGCTCGTAGACAACGGTGTATATACCGTGGGCGTCGATCTTACAGATGCCGCAGCTCAGCTAAAGGAGGCTCACGGCTATCATCACGTGTCTGGGGATGTCACTGAAGAAACAACTTGGCAAGCCGTGGTCGATTGCCTTAAAGACAGCGGTTATCACTCCTACGGACTGGTCACCTCAGCGGCAATTCTGGACGTTGGGTTGGTGACAGAAAATACCAAAGCGCAAATCCTACGCACCTTCGACGTCAACGTGGTGGGTACTGCCTTGGCAATGAAGGCGCTGATCCCATTGATGGTAGAAACTGGGGGTGGCTCCATCGTCGCTGTTGCTAGCGTAAACGCGAGTTTCGCCGAACAACAACTGGCGCTCTATAACGCTTCTAAAGCAGCAGTGCGCCAACTCGCTCGGACTGCTGCTTTGGATCACGCAAGACAAGGCATCCGTGTGAACGTACTGAGCCCTGGTGCCATGATGGCCGGATTGTTCCAGCGTCACCTAGAGTCGGCAGCGGATCCTGACCTGTTCCACAAAACCCGTGCGAAGCGTCAGCCTGTGGGTCGCATCACCTCTGCCCGTGATGTAGCAAGGGCTGGGCTGTTCCTGCTGTCGAATGGTGCTGGTGCTCTTATTGGATCGGACATCATTGCCGATGGCGGGCTGACCACCAGCTTTGATTTCCGCACTGGCGAAGAAGGCGCCTCGATCTAATAATCGGAAAACGCCAGCGGGGTTCACCTGCTGGCGTGCTCGTCAGTTTAAGTCAGTCACCATACTTGTCAGATCTCCCTCAATCCAACGCCCCGCGCTCAGCCCTTACTACCAGTTCGTCCACGACACGTCGAACCTTCGGTAACAAATGGCGAGTCTGTGGCCATACCGCATGGATCTCCACGTCACCTGGATTGTATTTTTCAAGAACCTGGACGAGCCGCCCCGCCTCAAGATGATCTCGAACTAAAGAGCTCGGCATCTGGCAAATGCCCTGCCCGGCCACTGTCATGGAAACGATGGCATCGCCATCTCCAACCTCATGAGTACCGGGTGGAGTGATGCGTGTGAGTTCTCCGTCCACATCCAGGACACTCCAACTCATCCGCTGCCCACGTCGGTAGTTCACGATGCAACTGTGGTTCTGCAGCTCCTCTAGAGATTCAGGGCAGCCGTGCTTCGCGAGATATCTGGGTGCGGCACATATGATCTGCTTCTGCACGGTAAGTCGACGAGCTACAAGGCCGCTGGAATCCTTCAATGTCCCGAAGCGGATACTAAGATCAATCCCCTCTTCAATCAGGTCAATGACGGCATCGGTGAATGTAACCGTCAACTTGAGAGCGGGATTCGCATCCAGGATTTCCAGTAGCACCGGCAGCACAACGCTTCTGCCATAGGCGGCAGGCAGATCAACTCTCAGGCGTCCACTGGGCGTTTGTTGGTGGCTGGTCAATGATGCCTCTGCAGCGAGGATGTCATCTACTGCAGCCGAGCAGCTTGCGAAGTAGGCCTCGCCATCTACGGTCAGGCCCGAGCTTCGTGTCGTTCGATGAAAAAGTTTGCATCCGAGCCGTTCTTCGAGCTTCGCGATGCTTTTCCCCACCGCTGACTTGGTGATGCCAAGCCGGTCGGCAGCGACGGTAAAGCTTCCAGCCCGCGCCGCAGTAACGAAAATCAGCACACCACTTAAGGCCTGTTCAACCTGCGCCATTGTCTACCTTTACTCCACTATGAAAGGAGCATAATGAGGTTTATCGCAACAAAGCTCTACCTTAGTCTGTTCTCACGTTGATTCCAATCCTAATGAGGACAGAGAAATGAAGACTCAGAATATTGAACTGCTTGCTGCGTATTGGACTATTGCAGGTGACATCTATCCGATGGGCCCCACCGAAGTCAGCCCGTACTCGTTCGAGGATCGGATGGAAGCTGCGGGCAACGCGGGCTTTAAAGGCATCGGCTTGGTTCACAACGGCATGATCGATACCGTCGACAAGATTGGATATCCCGCCATGAAAGCCATTCTCGAAAAGAATGGTATCAAGCATGTCGAGTTGGAATTCCTGGTTGACTGGTATCACACCGGTGAACGTCGCCGTCAGTCGGACAAGGTTCGCCAGGAGCTACTCGAAGCAGCCAAAGCTTTGGGCGCTCGCTCCATCAAGATCGGCCCTGGCATCGGTGAGGACACTGCGGATATCGACGTGATGGTCAAGGAATTCACCCTGCTGAGCCAACAGGCTGCAGAGGTCGGTGCCAACGTCGTTCTGGAAATTATGCCTTTCAGCAACGTGCGAACCATCGAAACCGCTTTGGCCATCGTGGAAGGCGCCAACCAGCCAAACGGCGGTCTATTGCTCGATATTTGGCACCTCCAGCGCGGTGGCATTGACTTTAACGATATCACCAAGATCCCGGCTCGCTTCATCAAGTCGATCGAGCTCAACGACGCTCACAAATACGCCATCGAACCACTGTGGATGGACACCATTCACAAACGCGTCCTGCCAGGCGACGGTACCTTCGACATCCCGGCATTCATCAAGGCTGTTCAGGCTGCTGGCTATGAAGGCCCATGGGGTCTTGAAGTGCTGTCCGACACTCACCGCATGCTTCCTCTAGAGCAGATGGCAAATAGCGCCTACGAAAAAACCATGAGCCAATTCGGCAAATAACTCAGTCGTCGCACCTGCTTTCAGCTCCCCACGCGGAGCTGAAAGCCCCCTTTTTTCTCAATCGGAGCCGCGAAACTGTGAGCACTGAAAAAACCCTCGAAGTGATCCGCACCCTTTTCGCAAAGATCTCGTCCGGACAAAGCCCGGAGGCCATTGCGGAGTGCTTTAGCCAAGATGTGGACTGGAGCATTCCTGGTGCTTCTGACATAGCTCCTTGGGTTGGCCAGCGCAAAGGCCGTGCTGCAGTGGCTGCGTTTTATCGCGACTTTGGAACCTATCTGCAGCCCCAAGAATTCAACATCAAGTCGTTGATGGCCGACTACGAACGCGGTGTCGCGCTCGGCTCACTGCAGTGCCAGGTCATTCGTACTGGCAAAACCATCATCAGCGAGTTCGCGATCGAATTTGAAGTCATCAACGAGCTGATCACGCGCTACCGCTTCTTCGAAGACTCCTATGGAGTTGCGGTGGCTGCCCAATGAGTTTTGGCGTCGATCTGAGTCACCATACTGGATTCGAGCGTGCCTTCCAACAAGGGCGCCTCACCCTCGGCTTCATCATGGCAATTGAATCCTATAAGGGCGCAGTACCGACGCTGGCCAACCACGCAGAACTCGCCTGCCGCGCTGAGCAACTTGGCTTTGCAGCACTCTGGGCTCGCGATGTTCCGTTGCTCGACCCAAATTTTGGCGACGTCGGTCAGGTGTTCGACCCTTTCGTTTACCTGGGATACCTAGCCGCCAAGACCGTACGCATAGCGCTGGGGACATCCAGTGCGGTACTACCGTTGCGCCATCCGATTCACCTGGCGAAAGCCGCTGCATCTGTCGATCAGTTATCCGGTGGACGCCTGCTGCTGGGCGTGGCATCCGGTGATCGCCCGGTCGAGTACCCTGCTTTTGATATTGATTTCGAGACGCGAGGGCAAAGGTTTCAAGACACCTTCCACGCGTTGCGGCAACTGACAGAAGAAACGTTCCCGAGGATGGGCACCAAGGGCCTGATCAGCATGGATGGGCAAACGGATCTTCTGCCCAAACCAGTCCATAACCGCATACCGGCGCTGGTGACAGGCACGAGCCGACAATCACTGCCATGGATCGCCGAACACGCTGATGGTTGGCTCTACTACATCCTGGATCACCAGACGCTCCGCGCTGCAGCCAAGGACTGGAAAGCCCTTGTTGCTGAGCATTGCCCAGGTAAATTCAAGCCCATGCTTCAAGGCATGAATTTCGACTTGGCAGCGAACCCGAATGAGATGCCTCAGAAGATTCACTCAGGCTATCGGATGGGCCGAAATGCGCTGATTCAGTTCCTGAAAGAGGATGAGCGTATCGGCGTTTCGCATATGGCGTTCAACCTCAAATATGGCTCAAGGCCGGCAGATGAGGTCATGGAAGAGCTCGCCGAATTTGTCCTTCCACACTTCCCTAGCCACTAAGCTTCAAGCCAATGAGTCCTGATTAATGTCCGTGTCACGCCCTCTGTGGCTATACATTTTGTTGTTGGGTGCCGTCACAGCGCTGCCACCACTCTCTATCGATATGGGATTGCCTGCAATTGCCGACATCAGTCAGGCGCTTGGCGTATCTCTAGCGTCCGCTTCTCAAACTCTGAGCGTGTTTATCTTCGGATTCGTGCTGGGGCCATTGCTCTTTGGGCCACTGTCCGACCGGATCGGTCGACGCCCTATTCTTCTCGCCGGCTTGGTGGTGTTTGCCATCGCAGGCATTGCCTGCACCTTTGCTCAGGACATCACCCTGTTGCTCAGTGCGCGCTTCCTACAAGGATGCGCAGCCGGAGCGGCTGCAACACTTCCCATTGCCATTGTCAGAGACCGTTTTGAGGGTGTTCAAGCCCGCAAGTTGCAGAGCCATTTGGCACTGGTCAATAACCTTGCGCCGCTGATAGCACCACTGCTCGGCTCAGCGATTCTGGTGGTGGCTAACTGGCGGTGGATCTATGCCGCGCTGGCCGTATGCGGCGTGATTCTCTGGTTCCGTGCCCAAACGAGTTTTGATGAAACCGCTACGCGCAAAAGCTCGCACGCCGCCGCTTCGCTCCTCACTTCCTATCGCCAGCTCTCAAAGCTCGATAATCAGATCAGGAACAAAACCGGTATTCTCCCCTGGATAGCCGCGCGGATTTGAAACCAAACGGCAGCTATTTTTGATGAAGTTTGCCGCTACATGCGTATGCCCGTAGATCCAAAGATCAGCGTCCCCCAACAAATCCGACCAGTCATTCGCATAGGCAGCCGCCAGGTGACCTGCATGCTCTTCAGAGATAGTCAGCCACTGGCGCATGATGGGTGATAACCACGGTTTTGCCATCGAATGGCGTGTCTAATGCCTGAGCCAACCAGTTGTAGGCCGTCTTTGATTTGGCGATCAGATCAGCAGGCCGCAAGCGACGGTAGCTCGCATCAGCTCTTATCACGCGAAAATCATTCATCCACTCCTGCGCAGTGCGGATCGCAGCATGGATGTCTCCGGTCAAACTGTAATCCGTCCACCCCGTGGTAACCAGAAAACGAACCTGATCCAAAATCAGAGCCTGATTTTCCAACACATGCACATGCGGCAATGCCGCCTCTTTCATCTTGCGCAACGTGTGATCTATGTGACCACCGTAGTGCTCGTGATTTCCGCACACGTAGATCACCGGGCACTGGAACACTTCATTCGCCCATTTCACTCCTCGCGATTTCAGGTCGATGTCACCGGCGAGAATGACGACGTCAGCATCACTGTTGATGGGTTCGAACCTGGAGAACTCATTGTGCAAGTCGGAATAGATTTGGAGTTTCATTGGAACATTCGGCTTGATTGGTTTTCGGTGTACCCAGCTTTGTGAAAATCGTGGCTATTCACTTAGCTCGGTGACATCTGTCTCCACTTACTCTCGTCATTCAGCATCTGAACCGAAGAGATCATTCGATCTTCGTGACGAATTTTTAGATAGACGTGGTGCCAATGCGCGAGGCCTTCGCCAAACATGCCAGGTACACCTGCAATATCACTTTCGTAGGTTCTGAACATTTTTACTCCAGCTTCGCGCTATCGCAGGTGCGACCTAGAGACGAAATGAAATAATTGTTTTAAGGCTAACTGATTTTTCATGCCCATTGCCGCACAGGACGTAAATGGTGTTTCGGGTCTCAAAGAGAAAACCGTCCTGAAAAGAAGTAGCGAAAGTGCTGCGCACCCAGTCCCCTACATCAAATCGTCGCTCACTGTCAAAAATAACATTGTCCGCAAAAACCACCATGGGCAGTTGGCCAAATGCATGGATTTTTTTTAGTTCGTCTTCTGTCACGTCCACTCGAGCAAGAATCCAGTCTTCGACCAAACAGTAGGGTTTGTTCGGGAAGCGAGTCTTCACAAGCTCTATGAGGGCTTCATCGCTCTCCTCCGACCCAGCCAGTGGCTCACCGGAGCCGTAAAGCAGTTCGCCTTGTTCTTTGTATTCGTCTTTGCTCATCCCAGTGAATCTCCGTCAATACATCTGATATGTTCGCGTCTACCCCTGCCAGGGATGACCCGCATGCAGTCGCCGCATGTTGTCTATGCAGAAACACTTCGTCCAAACGGCGGAAGAGCCTCAACAGTTCCGATAATACCATTAAACGAGGTTTATCGGAACCGGCCGCGTATGGCTCTATCCTCGTTTTTTAGGACGGATCATGTCGCTCAAGAAAGAGATTGCAGGCGCGATCAGAGCAATCCGCACTACGCGAGGATTAGATTACGGCGATCTGGCTGAGGTCAGCGTTAAAGCCAACATTGGGAATTTGGAGCAAGGCAGAAGCAGCATTACGCTGGAGAAGCTGATTGAGCTATCCGACGCGCTTCAGTTTGATCCTGTCGCCCTGCTTGCCATCTGCTTGGCCACACACAAAGACGAGCCCTATGTGATCACGCTCAGCCGGGCACGGGATCAGCTGGACGCATTCCAAGCTGAAGGAGGACTGGAGCTTTTACGTGGTCAGCTTGTTGGCAAAGAATTGGTGAAGCGTCCTAGAGGAAAGCCTGGCAACACTCAGGGTGCCGAGGCTGTTAAGGCTCTCAAGGCTGCTGGGTTTAGTCAGGCAGAAGCGGCGGAGAAGCTTGGGCTGGCGAAGTCGACCGTACATAGGTACTGGCATTCGTGAACGCAATAGCCGTCTTGAGAGCGTTCATGAAGATGGAAGCTCGCTCCGATCCATCCACTACCGTCTATCGGATGTTAGCAGGAATGTCCAAACCCAGAAATGTCAACGTTGACACGTTTTTCATTGAAAAATACGGATAAAAATCTACATAAATCGTTGTTTATATTATTTTTTATACATAAATCCTCACCATGTCAACGAACGGCAGTACCGTATAATGAGGTGAACGGCGATCGCAATAACTTCAGTTTTGGTTGGCTGCCGGTGCAAACCGGTCAATATGGCTCATGCCTGACTCAGGTCGATTTCAAGGCGAAGAAGGTCATGCCCCGCCCTTCCATCCGCGGCATGATAGCCCGGACTTATTTTTACATGAGCAAGCAGTATGGTTTGAGCTTGTCGAAACAGGATCGCCAACTGTACGAGGCCTGGAACAAAACCTATCCGGTTGAAGCCTGGGAGCGTCAGCGCAACCAGAGCGTGGCGTGCGTTATGGGGCGTGGGAATGAGTTTGTCGGGCCAGTGAATATGAAAGCCTGCAGCTGATCACCCACTGATAGCTAAAAGGCCTCGGTTTAATACCCGAGGCCTTTTGCGTTTCCAGCCGTCTGCGTTACTGGACCGCAGGACGCTCTAGCACCAGCACTTCAATATTCTGTTTCTTGGCCCGTTTGAGCGCGGCAGCCACCTCTGCCTGCTTGGCCTCGGTCTCGGCTTTCGAGCTGTATGGTCCCATCAGAATGCGCGCCTTGCCATTTTCCATGACGACGTTGGAAACGAAGCTATGCTCGATCAACCAGCCGCTCAAATCGCTGACAGCCTGGGGGGTTACGCCTCGCACTTCGAGGTCCCATTGCGGCCCGCTAGCCGCCGTGGGTGCGGAGACGACTGCCGGTTTGGACGCCTGGGCATCGACACCCTTGCCCTCACCGCACCCAGCCAGCGCCAATACAGCGATTACCAAGACCATTTTGCGCACAACGGTTCCCTCTTAATGCTGAAAGCGGTGATTTTAACATTCATGAATACTTCCCGAGTGCCGCAAAATGGGCACAAAACAACGAGAATGATGGTGGCCGCCTCTGTATAGTTACGCCTTGGGAATTAATGCAGCATCTGCGCGTCAGAAAGAGGCACCCAAACCGTGAGACTTCGCACTAATCTATACGTACCACCGACCTCTGCACTGTTCGAAATCAGGTGCCCTACAAAGCAATCAAGGAGAAGACCATGCTGATACTCACCCGCAAAGTCGGTGAAAGCATAAACATCGGTGACGATATTACGATCACTATCCTGGGCGTGAGCGGCCAGCAAGTCAGGATCGGCATCAACGCCCCGAAAGACGTTGCAGTGCATCGTGAAGAAATCTACCAACGCATTCAGGCTGGCCTTACCGCGCCGGACAAGCCACAAACCCCCTGAATCCTGTTGCAGTCAGTAGCCAGCCCGTTCGCCCTGAACAACGGCTGGCTAAAGATTCGAGCGCCGTATTGCCCGCCGTTTACACATTCACCTCTCTCGCCAAAACATGCAGCCGATAGTACCGGCATGTCCCAGGCGATGAATGTCAGACATTTCCGAATATCCCCGAGGAAGGACCTACCGCAATCGGTTAACCAAAGGTTACTCCGCGCGCCATTCCGGTCGCTGCTACGACCATCAGCAATACCAGCAATGCTTCGACATGACTGATTCGGGCAAACAGCTTTGCGCGCCCGGTATCGATTGCCGAGCCACGGGCAAGCGCAATTCGCCACTTGATCAGCGCCAGCATTGGAGCGACCTCAAGCAGCAAAATCAATATGAAGAGCGTCATCTTGAGATGGAACAGGGGTTGGTGAAGGTAGTAGTCGGTACCTTTTTCGTACCCACCAAAGGCCCGCAGCCCACCGGTAACCAGGAGGATGACGGCGCTGATCCCCCACAGATTATCGGCCATCAGCACGCGACGAGGCTCCCCTGTCCCGGCCGCCAGTCGACTGAATGCCGTGCCTCGGGTTAAAACCGCCCAGAAGCCCAACGCAAAAGCAAGTAAGTGAATCGCCGCAAGAGACCAATGAACCAGCATCGATAGACTCCATCAGACCGAGATTGAGTTTGGCCTGTCAGTAGTAGCCCAAAAACCCGGTACTTGCCCGATTTGAGGCGGCGGCACCTTGACGCTCAAAGCCCCCATGACAAATTTCAGGCAAAAAAAATCCCAAGCAGCTGATGGAAGCTTGGGACTTAAAAATGCATAAACCGTGGTGGTGAACGCGGGGCGATAATATCCCAACACTCACCTTGTAACAATATAATTTCGCTCACCGCCTGGTTAATAACATTCGTAACCCTTTAAATATCCACACTATTTTTACGGAATCTATCAAATCAGCAGACCGTTCGCCTTAATCAGAATGCCCACACTGCCCGTCATTGCGGTCGCCAGACGTGACGAGCCCAGCGCTACGGCTGGGCTCCGGTTATTTTCTGTTTTCCATCATCTTGTCGGCGAGGGTCTTGGCTCTTTCAATCAACAGGTTCTGCCTGTCTTCGTGAGTAGCCCCTCCTACGACTGGTGCCGTCAGATTGCTTTCCGCAATCAACGCAGCGCAGAAATATTGATCCCAAACAGCCCTGCCTTCAGATGCCTGCTTGTTCATTTGATCAGCGATCATATGCGGCTCCTTTTGGTGAGGTAGCACCGCTATCTTACGCCTGAATCGTGAACAACCTTTGCCGATGAAAGCAATCAGCACGAGTAGTGGGGCAATTTATGGGATCTGATGGAGTTCCTCTCGCTCGTGAATTCCCCCTGCTACGCTGAAATCTATACGGAGGACTCGCGATGCCAAATTCTGACTTGCTCCCTTCCCTGCTTTTCAAACTCAACGAAAATCAGCTCGCCCTCGAAGCCGCAATTTGGGAACTGTCGAACTGGGTCGAGCAGCGCGGATCAGCTGACGTCGCCGACAATGTGCGCTGCACCCTGGACACACTCGACAAGAATGAAGAATTCATCAAGATGACTCTCGCCGTGCTAATGGCGCCAGAATAAAAAAAGATCGAAAGCCATCAGCCCCTCCCAACGAGAGTCCTTGCTCTGCGAGTAGTGGCCCTTCGAAAGAAGGCCCGCCGAGCGCGGGCTTTCAGTAATCTACTCATCGCCTCCAAGGGGAGAAGATAGTCCGCGCCCCTTATTGGATCGGGATCAACATTTGGCGTTGAGCAGCAGTCAAGGTGTCAATGGAGGCAATGCTTAAACCGGCAGGAACGCTGACGGCGACAGGCGTGCCCATATCGGCGGAAACACTCTCAGGCAGTTTGTACATTGCACCTGTCAGCGGATCAACGATCAGTAAACCGATGACGCCACCAATCAAGATATTGCCCCAATACCAGCCGCTAAGCCCAGAGTCCAGCTCGACGGTTTGGTCTGGGTAGCCTGCCTTCTTGAATTTCAGGGTGTAAGTCTCGCCGCTGAAGTAGCCGTGACCCGATTTCAGCGTGACCGTGCTTGGGGTATTACCCGAATGAACCACCTTTCCACTCTTGTCCAAAACATCAAAAGAAGCGCCTGCAGGGGCGCTTGACACCGCAACAGGGTATTTGCTGTCGCCAACGATGCTAGCGCAGCCCGACGTTAAGATCGCGGCCACAACAATGGTCGCGCCAAGAGTTTTGCGAATAAGCATAAGGTTTTCTCTTTTTTTTGTGCCGTCATTGGCTACCCGCATTGCGCGGGTCGGGCTGATTTTACCCGGGTGATATCTTTTTGCCACCATCAAAATATCCGCCAGAGAAGCTTTTCTTTTTCGGCCGGCGAGCGCGCTATCTTCCACGAGACCCGCTCTCGCAGTTTGCTGTACGAACAACAGGATTTTGAGCATGAAAAATCCAGGCTTGAAAGGGACGCTGATGTGAAGATGACTGGGTACTATCAACCAGGAGACAGGGATGAGGCAGTGGTCTACAGGAAGATCAAAGCTGACCCGAATGTGTAGCGCGGCGGCTTTTTTTAAATCGCAGACATCGGCATAGGGGACGGCCTTCATAGGCCGCTCCCCTGCCACACCACCCGGCATGCGGGTCCGCACCGGGCGGTTCGAGAGATTGAGGTTATGAGAGTCGCACCAATCCAACACTCGATTCAGCTCAAAGCGGCTATTACGCCACCAACTATAAGAGTTGACCGCCACTTTCCGGGCCGATTGGCTGCTGGCTCCCAGCGCCCTCAGTTCGCGGTAGATCGTCGTTCCACGCCTCCATTGTTTAAGCTGGATCGCTCGCAATCGGTGACGCATCCACTCGTCCAGCCCTCGCCAGACTTTGGGCGTTTGCGACAACCCGAAGTAAGTTTTCCAGCCCAGAAGATAAGGCCGTAGATTTTCGACAACCTGTCGCAGACTGCGACCGCCCGAGCGACGGGTGAGTTCGCGTATTCGTTGCTTGAACTGCTGACGCGCCTTGACCGCTACTGCTCTTTTGACGCCTTGTGGAGATGCCCAGAAAGCGTATCCCAGAAACTTGCGGCCAAACGCGCTCGCGACCGCACTCTTGCTTTCGTTGACGCTCAAGTGCAGCTTTTCATACAGACGCGTCAGCAAAGCCATCACCCGCTGCCCCGCCTTTCGGCTGCGAACATACACATTCGCGTCGTCGGCGTAGCGCACGAAACAATGACCTCGACGTTCAAGCTCACGATCCACTTCGTCCAGCAGCACGTTCGCCAGCAACGGCGACAGCGGGCCGCCTTGCGGCGCCCCGCAGCGGCTGTTCTCGACCACGCCATTGATCTGCGTTCCCGCATCCAGATAAGCCCGGATCAGCCGTATAACGGCGCGATCCGCAATCCGTTTGCCGAGGCGATCAATCAGGATGTCGTGATCAACCCGGTCGAAGAACTTCTCCAGATCAACATCCACGACTACTTTTCGGCCTGAAGATACGTAGCGCCGAGCCGCCGAAACAGCATCCTGAGCACAGCGTCCTGGCCGAAAACCGTAGCTGTATTCACTGAAAGTTGGATCAATAAGTGGCTGCAGGACTTGCAACAGCGCTTGCTGTATCAGCCGGTCGGTAACCGTCGGGATACCTAGCTCGCGCTCGCCACCGTCAGGCTTGGGAATTACCACACGCTTTACCGGACTGGGCCGGTAGGCGCCTGAAATGAGCTGTTCACGAATCGCCGCCCACTGAGTCAGCAGATGTTCGGCCGTCTGTTCAATATCCAGACCGTCGACGCCCGCAGCACCCTTGTTGGCCTTGACCCATTTCCATGCCCGTTTCAGGTTTTCTCTCGCAAAGGCCCGCTCCAGCAGCCCTTGCCCTGCGTTATCGGGTTCATCTTGCGGGCGATTGACCTCGTCGCTGACGGGATTTCTCACGGTTTCACCGCTCGTCGTCTCCATCCGCCCCGCGTTTGGCAGGCATCTGACTTCCAGTCTTTCGCATCAACATGGCCTATAACACTTTCTCTCGTTCGGCCCTTCGTCAAAAAAAAGACTACTACGGCCTCTGCTGACTTCTCGCTCCGGCTAGCGCCGTCGCCCTTTCAGGCGCGAGGCGAGATCGCCTCAGGTAAGAACGCAATCCTTCCCCGCACAACCGCCGGATTTACGTTGCCGCCCCTTTGACCACAAGAGCTTTGCGGTTTGCTGCCCGCTCGCCCTGGTCGGCATCGCCTTGTATCCGGTTCTTGTCCATCGGCTCGCGGTTTCGATTCACGCTTCCTCCCCACACTCAGTCGCCCTCATGCAGTTGCGCTTCACTTCGTTCGCTGTGGTCAGCTTACGGCGGGACTTTCACCCACAAGATTGCGCCCATGCTGGGCGCACAAAAAAACGGCACCTTTCGGTGCCGTTCGCCTTTCTCAGTGCAGAAGCTTACTTAGGCGCGTTCGCCCACGACTTCAGCAGCTCGTTGTAGTTGACGGTTTCACCCTTGGGCTTCTCGTTCGCCAGTTTCGGCTTCGGTGCACCTGGTTGATCGAACCAGTATTGCGCATCGCGCTCGGGGTTCATTTTCGGTGCGCAGGTGGTTTGCGCCTTCGAACGTTCCAGACGGGTCATGATCGCGTCCTGATCCTTGGCCAGACCGTCCAGTGCCTGTTGCGGGGTTTTCTCACCGCTGGCCGCTTCGGCGATGTGGCTCCACCACAGTTGCGCCAGACGCGGATAGTCCGGCACGTTGGTCCCGGTCGGGGTCCATTGCACACGGGCCGGGCTGCGGTAGAACTCCACCAGGCCACCGAGTTTCGGTGCCAGGTCGGTCATCGCTTGCGAGTTGATGTCCGACTCGCGGATCGGGGTCAGGCCGACGATGGTTTTCTTCAGCGACACGGTTTTCGAAGTCACGAACTGCGCATAGAGCCAGGCGGCAAGTTTCTGCTTCTCAGGCGTGGACTTCATGAACGTCCAGGAACCCACGTCCTGATACCCCAGCTTCATGCCTTCTTCCCAGTAGGGACCGCGCGGCGACGGCGCCATGCGCCATTTTGGCGTGCCATCGGCGTTTACCACTGGCAGACCCGCTTTGGTCATGTCGGCGGTGAATGCGGTGTACCAGAAAATCTGTTGGGCAATGTTGCCCTGGGACGGCACCGGACCGGATTCGGAGAAGGTCATGCCCGCCGCTTCCGGTGGCGCGTAGGCCTTGAGCCAGTCGACGTATTTCTGAGTAGCGAAAACCGCCGCCGGCCCGTTGGTGTCGCCGCCACGGGTCACGCTGGAGCCCACGGGGTGGCAATCCTCGACACGAATGCCCCACTCGTCCACCGGCAAGCCGTTGGGCAGGCCCTTGTCGCCAGCCCCAGCCATGGAGAACCAGGCATCGGTAAAGCGCCAGCCCAGGGACGGGTCTTTCTTGCCATAGTCCATGTGGCCGTAAACCCGCTTGCCGTCGATTTCCTTGACGTCTTCGCTAAAGAATTTGGCGATGTCTTCATAGGCCGACCAGTTCACCGGCACGCCCAACTCGTAGCCGTACTTTTCCTTGAACTTGGCTTTCAAGTCTGCCCGTTCGAACCAGTCGGCGCGGAACCAGTAGAGGTTGGCGAATTGCTGGTCAGGCAGCTGATAGAGCTTGCCGTCCGGGGCCGTAGTGAAGGAGATGCCGATGAAGTCCTTGAGGTCCAGGGTCGGCGAGGTGAAGTCCTTGCCTTCGTTGGCCATCAGGTCGGTGATCGATTCAGTCTTGCCGTAGCGCAAGTGAGTACCGATCAAGTCCGAGTCATTGACCCAGCCGTCATAAATGCTCTTGTCCGACTGCATCACGGTCTGCAGTTTTTCCACCACGTCGCCTTCCTGCAGCAGGTCGTGGGTCAGCTTGATGCCGGTGATCTCGGTGAACGCCTTGGCCAGCACCTTGGACTCGTATTCGTGGGTGGCGATGGTTTCCGAAACCACTTTGATGTTCATCCCGCGAAACGGCTCCGCCGCCTTGATGAACCACTTCAGCTCTTCCAGCTGTTGATCGGCTGTCAATGTGGATGGCTTGAACTCACTGCCGATCCATTTTTTCGCAGCGTCTTCATAGGCATCGGCCCAGGCCGAAGCGCTCAACCCACTGAGTGCCAGCATGGCTGCCAATGAAATGCTATGTCGCAGCTTATTGTTTTTGTCGAACATAGAGACCTCCTGTTTGGGTTTCGGGACACCATTTGCCGAGCGATTCGACTAGCCCCAACGCATCACAGCCAACAGCCACACCAGGGACAACGCGGACGCTACCCAGATGCTCCAGTCGGTGACGCCAATTACCAGCAAATGCAGGTAGGCGCTGCCGAGAAGACCGATAAACAGCCGATCGCCACGGGTGGTGGCAATCGGCAACAAACCCCGCCGAAGAATGCTCGGCGAACGTAATTCCCAGGTCGTCATGCCCACCAGAATCAGGCCAATGACGATGAAGAACACTGCGGTGGGGACCGTCCAACTCATCCATTCCATCATCATCAGTTCCTCATACCCGACCCAGGGCAAAGCCCTTGGCCACGTGGTTTCGAACAAACCAGATCACCAGCATGCCCGGCAGGATGGTCAACACCCCCGCCGCCGCCAGCACGCCCCAATCGATGCCCGACGCCGAAACCGTGCGGGTCATCACCGCCGCAATCGGCTTGGCATTCACCGACGTGAGCGTTCGCGCCAGGAGCAATTCAACCCAGGAAAACATGAAGCAGAAGAACGCCGTGACGCCGATGCCGGAACCGATCAGCGGGATAAAAATCTTCACGAAAAACTTGGGAAAACTATAGCCGTCAATGTAGGCCGTCTCGTCGATTTCCTTGGGAACACCGGACATGAAGCCCTCAAGAATCCACACCGCCAACGGCACGTTAAACAGGCAGTGCGCCAAGGCCACCGCGATGTGGGTGTCGAACAAACCGATCGAGGAATACAGCTGGAAGAACGGCAACAGGAACACCGCCGGTGGCGCCATGCGGTTGGTCAGCAGCCAGAAGAACAGGTGCTTGTCGCCGAGAAAGCGATAGCGCGAAAACGCATACGCCGCCGGCAGAGCCACGCTCAGGGCAATCACCGTGTTCAGGCTCACGTAATACAGCGAGTTGAGGTAACCGGTGTACCAGGCGGGATCGGTGAAAATCACCTTGTAGTTATGCAAGGTGAAATCCGCGGGGAACAACGTCAGGCCGCCGAGGATTTCGGTGTTGCTCTTGAACGACATGTTCAGCAGCCAGTAGATCGGCACCAGCAGGAACAGGATGTAGATCAGCAGCGGTATCAGCTTTCTCTTGCTCATGGCGGGCCTCAGCGGTTGGCGTCAGAGTGAGTCATGGCGGTGTAGAACAGCCAGGACACCAACAGGATGATCAGGAAGTACACCAGCGAGAATGCGGCTGCCGGCCCCAGGTCGAATTGCCCTACAGCCATCTGAGTCAGGGTCTGACTCAGGAATGTCGTGGCATTCCCCGGGCCGCCACCGGTCAACACGAACGGCTCGGTGTAGATCATGAAACTGTCCATGAACCGCAGCATCACCGCGATCAACAGCACGCTTTTCAGCTTGGGCAACTGGATGTGCCGGAACACCGCCCAGGCCGAGGCCCGATCAATCCGCGCGGCCTGGTAATACACATCCGGAATCGCCCGCAAACCGGAGAAGCACAACAGCGCCACCAACGACGTCCAGTGCCATACGTCCATCACCAGCACCGTGACCCAGGCGTCCATGGTGTTCGCCGCATAGTTATAGCTGATGCCCATGGCATTAAGACTCGAACCGAGCAAGCCTATATCGGCGCGGCCGAAAATCTGCCAGATCGTGCCGACCACGTTCCATGGAATCAGCAACGGAATCGCCAGAATGATCAGCACCAGCGACGACCAGCGCCCCTTGGTTGGCATGGTCAGGGCGATGGCGATGCCCAGCGGGATTTCGATCAGCAGCACGCAGCCGGAATAGATGAACTGGCGCAACAATGAGTCATGCAGGCGCGGATCGAGCAGCACCTGCCTGTACCAGTCGGCACCGACGAAGTAGCGGCTGGACTGGTCGAAGATGTCCTGCACCGAATAGTTGACCACCGTCATCATCGGGATCACCGCACTGAAGGCCACCAGCAGGAACACCGGCAACACCAGCCACCAGGCCTTGTTGTTTTGCACCTTGTTCATGGCTGCGCCTCCAGCAGATATTCATCGGCATACACCATCAACCACTGCGCCGGAAAACTGATGTACGCCGTGCCTTCAGGCACCGGTTTGTCTTCGGCCAGGCGAACTTTCAACGGCGCGCCGTCGAGGTTCAGGGTCAGGATCTTGTAGGTGCCGAGGTCCTCGATGTGTACGACCTGAGCCTTCATCGCGTCATCAAAGGGTTCGTCCCACACATGCACGAACTCCGGACGGATGCCGACCTTGAGGGTTTTCCACTCGGACTCGGCGATGCGCAGTTGTTGCGCCTCATACAGCGGCAGATGCGTCGAGGCGAAACCCACGCCCCCCGGTTGCGGCGTGACCTCGATCAGGTTCATCCCCGGGCTGCCGATGAAGTAACCGACAAAGGTGTGGCTCGGCCGTTCGAACAATTCTCGCGGCGTACCGAATTGCACGATCTGCCCGCCGTACATCACCGCGATTTTGTCAGCGAACGTCGAGGCCTCCAGCTGATCGTGGGTGACGTAGACCATGGTGATGTTGAACTGCTCGTGGATCTGCTTGAGCTTGCGCCGCAACTTCCACTTCAGGTGCGGGTCGATCACGGTCAGCGGTTCGTCGAACAGGATGGCCGAGACGTCATCGCGCACCAGCCCACGGCCCATGGAGACTTTCTGCTTTTCGTCGGCGGTGAGGTTGCTGGCCTTTTTGCTCAGCAGCGCCTGCAGGTCCAGCACCTCGGCAATTTCTTGCACCTTGGTGTGAATTCTCGCTTCGGCCATGCCCTGATTACGCAGCGGAAACGCCAGGTTATCGAACACCGTCATGGTGTCGTAGACAACCGGAAACTGAAAAACCTGGGCGATGTTGCGCTTCTCCGGCGTCAGGTTGTTGACCGCTTTGCCGTCGAACAGCACATGCCCTTGAGAGGGGCTGAGCAACCCGGAAATGATGTTGAGCAAGGTTGACTTGCCACACCCCGAAGGCCCGAGCAACGCATAGGCGCCGCCCTGTTCCCAAACGTGGTCCATCTCGCGGATCGCGTAATCCTCGGGACCGGTCGGGGTTTTGGTGTAGCTGTGGGCAAGGTTCTGCAAACGAATTTCGGCCATCAGGCAACCCTCGCAATACGGCGACCGGGCGCCTGGACCAAACGGCCCTGCGCATCGAACACAAACAGTTTATGGGTCGGGATATAAATGCGGATCGGCGCATCGACGTCGTATTCGTGAACGCCGGGCAAGTGCAGCACCAGCAGGAAATGCTCGTTGCGCACATGCAGGAAAGTTTCCGAACCACTGATCTCGGCGACCTCGACCGTCACGGCCAGTTCCAGGTCATCGTCGTTGCTCGGTACCAGCGAGATGTGGCTGGGCCTCACGCCGAAACGGAACTCGCCCTCGCCCACCGGCCGCAGATCGACGTTCAACGGGAAGTGCACGAAATTGGCGAAGCTGACTTCGTTACCGGCAATTCGCCCCGGCATCAGGTTGATCGGCGGCTCGGAGAACAGCTCTGCCGCGAGCACGCTTTGCGGCTGGTGATACACCTCGGACGACTTGCCGCTCTGGATCACCCGGCCCTCGTGAAGAATGGTCGTGGTGCCACCCAGTGCCAGGGCTTCGTTGGGCTCGGTGGTGGCATAAATCGCGATGGTGTGCCGCGCCTTGAACAGCTCGCGCATTTCCTGGCGCAGCTCTTCGCGCAGCTTGTAATCGAGGTTCACCAGCGGCTCATCGAACAGAATCAGCTCGGCATCTTTGACCAGCGCGCGGGCCATGGCCGTGCGCTGTTGCTGGCCGCCGGAGAGTTCGAGGGGATGGCGCTGGAGGAACTTCTCGATGCGCAGCATCTTCGCGGTTTCCAGCACTTTGCTCTGGATCAGTTCGTTGGAAACACCGCTCTGGCGCAACGGCGAGGCAATGTTTTCGAAGACCGTCATGGTCGGGTAATTGATGAACTGTTGATAGACCATCGACACGTTACGCAGGCGCACCGGGCGCTGGGTGACGTCAACGCCATTCATCAGGATGCGGCCGCTGTCGGGCTTGTCTAAACCTGCCATCAGACGCATCAGACTGGTTTTTCCGGACAGCGTGCGCCCGAGCAAAACGTTGAAGGAACCAGGTTCAAAACTCAGGCAGGCATCGTCGATCCAGGTCTGGCCCTCGACGGTGCGGCTGACGTGCTCCAGGGTTAATGACATGGCTCGGCCTTTTTTATTATTTGGAGTCAAGCGACCGTAGCTACAGAGCGAGTTTCGTGCCAAAAATGGCAAGCTATTGATCTGGTTTGAAAATCCTTCAGCAAAGGGTGTAAGCACTTTCGTTGCTGAACAGAAATGAACAACCGTGATTGAACAACTGAACAATCCACGAGTTGACAATGAACAATAGTGAACAACACTCTACACACCGTTTTACTGCAAAGAATTCCGAAATACACACGCCTTGTGTAGCAGCTGCCGAAGGCTGCGTCCGGCGACGCAGTCGTCGTAAAATCAGGCGCCACGGTTTATCAGGATGACCGCGCATTCAGGTTTTACGACGACTGCGTCGCCGGACGCAGGCTTCGCCAGCTGCTACAAGTGTTCGCGTTGGCAGCATGCATCACCTAAAACTTGATTTCGCCCATAACAAAAACAATATAAAGCTTGCTCAGAGATCGACTGCCATGGCCGCACCCGCCTTGCCGCTCTCCCACGACGCCGTCATTCAGGACTCCTGGAAACGTTGCCGCGCCTTTGGTCTCGATCACCAGAGCGCACCCGCGTTTGATCAACTGCCGGCCGAAGGCATCGCGCAATTACTGGAGAGCCAACATTCCCTGGTGCAGACCACAAATCAGGAAGTGCTGCCGTACTACGAAAACATCCTGAGCAATTCCAACTGCCTGATCATGCTTGCCGACAATCAGGGCCAGGTCCTTACAACGTGGGGCACCCAGCGCTTTATCGAACCGAGCCTGACCCGTGGTTTCAGCGCCGGCGCCAGCTGGATGGAGCGTTGCAGCGGCACTAATGCAATCGGTACCGCACTTGCCTGCGAGCAAGCCGTGCACATTGAACACGATGAACACTTTCTGAAAGCCAATCGTTTCATGACCGGTTCCGCCGCGCCGATTTTCGATGCCGAACGCAAAGTAATTGCGGTGCTGGATGTGTCCAGCGACAGCTACCTGCCGCCTTCGCACACCCTGGGCATGGTCAAAATGATGAGCCAGACCGTGGAAAACCGGCTGATTCTGAACCTGTTCCATGGCCAGCATTTTCAACTGACTTTCAACACCGGGCTGAACAACCTCGACAGCCAATGGGCCGGGCTGATGATTTTCGATGAGACCGGCCAGGTGCTGTCCGCCAATCGCCGGGCCGACAATCTATTGGGCATCAGCCTGTCGCGGGTCAGCATCGAGAGCCTGTTCAAGGTCTCGCTGCTCGAACTGCTGAACCAGCCCGACGGCCTGCCGTTCGCTTTGCAAGCTTCGGGGCGCAACCGCTTTCAATGCCTGTTGAGGCGACCTAAGCAGGTGCCGATTCAGCCTAGAGTTTTCGCCGAGCCAGTCGTGCCGGCACTCGAAGCGATCAGCCTCAACACCCTGCACTTCGGTGACGGCCGCGTAGAAAAAGCCGTGCGTCAGGCCGAACGCCTGTTGGAAAAAGACATTCCGCTGTTAATCCACGGGGAAACCGGGGTCGGCAAGGAAGTTTTCGTCAAAGCCCTGCACCAGGCCAGTTCACGCAGCAAACAGCCGTTCATTGCCGTCAACTGTGCAGCGATCCCCGCCGAACTGGTGGAATCCGAGCTGTTTGGCTACGAAAAAGGCGCGTTCACCGGCGCCAACCAGAAAGGCAGCATCGGGCTGATCCGCAAAGCCGACAAAGGCACCCTTTTCCTTGATGAAATCGGCGATATGCCGTTGCCGACTCAGGCTCGACTGCTGCGAGTGTTGCAGGAGCGTTGCGTGCAACCGGTGGGCAGCAGCGAGTTGTTCCCGGTGGATATACGGATTATTTCGGCAACTAACCGCTCGTTGCGCGAACAGGTGCAGTTGGGGCGGTTTCGTGAAGATCTTTATTACCGGATTGGTGGTTTGACCCTGGAACTGCCGCCTCTGCGCGAACGCAGTGACAAGGAAGCACTATTCAAACGCCTATGGGAGCAACACCGCGAACCGAGCCAGTGGGCCGGACTGAGTCGAGAGGTACTGGAGTTGTTCAGCCGTCATCCGTGGCCGGGGAATTTAAGACAGGTCAGCAGCGTGATGCAGGTAGCGCTGGCCATGGCTGAAGAGCAGCCGGTGCGACCTGAGCATTTACCGGATGATTTTTTTGTCGATCTGGAAATGGAACCGGTGGATTCGCCGGAGCCGTTGGCGGTGGACTTGAATGATATTGAGGATTTGAATCGGCAGTTGCGGGCGGCTGGGGGGAATATTTCTTATCTGGCGCGCAGGCTCGGTGTAAGCCGTAACACCCTCTATAAACGGTTACGCCAGTCCGAGTGATTGTTCCCACGCTCTGCGTGGGCATGCAGCCCAGGACGCTGCGCGTCCCAAGTGCGGACGCAGAGCGTCCATTGATGCATTCCCACGCGGAGCGTGGGAATGATAGTGAGGCAAACAAAAACCCGCACAAGGCGGGTTTTGTTTTGTAGCCAGCAAAGCAATCAGTCAGCCAACCGCCAGGTCGTACCGCCCTTCCCGTCTTCCAGCACCACGCCCATGGCGGTGAGCTGGTCACGGATACGGTCCGATTCGGCCCAGTCTTTACCTGCACGAGCCGCCAGACGCGCCGCAATCAGCGCATCCACTTCAGCCGCATCCACACGGCCTTCAGCGCCGGCCTGCAAGAAGTCATCCGCCTCAAGCTGCAACACACCCAGCACGCTCGCCAATTCTTTCAAGCGCGCTGCCAGACCCGCCGCGGCATCGAGATCGCTCTCGCGCAGGCGGTTGATCTCGCGCACCATTTCGAACAGTACCGCACAGGCTTCCGGTGTGCCGAAGTCGTCGTTCATCACCTGGGTGAAACGCTCGACGAAGGCTTCGCCGCCAGCCGGGGCCACGTTCGGCAGGCCTTTCAACGCGTGGTAGAAACGCTCAAGTGCACCTTTGGCGTCCTTGAGGTTGTCTTCCGAATAGTTGATCGCGCTACGGTAGTGGCTCGACACCAGCAGGTAACGCACGACTTCCGGGTGGTACTTTTCCAGCACGTCGCGAATGGTGAAGAAGTTGTTCAAGGACTTGGACATCTTCTCGCCATTGATGCGAATCATGCCGCAATGCATCCACGCGTTGGCGTAGGTCTTGCCGGTGGCCGCTTCGCTCTGGGCGATTTCGTTTTCGTGGTGCGGGAACTCAAGGTCGCTGCCGCCGCCATGAATATCGAAGGTCTCACCGAGGCAGCAGGTCGACATCACCGAGCATTCGATGTGCCAGCCCGGACGACCATCGCCCCACGGCGAAGGCCAGCTCGGCTCGCCCGGCTTGGCGCCTTTCCACAGCACGAAGTCCAGTGGATCCTGTTTGGACTCGTCGACTTCGATCCGCGCGCCGATGCGCAGGTCTTCGATCTTCTTGCGCGACAGCTTGCCGTAGCCCATGAATTTGGCGACGCGGTAGTAAACGTCGCCATTGCCCGGGGCGTAGGCGTAACCCTTGTCGATCAGGGTCTGGATCATCGCGTGCATGCCGGGAATATGCCCGGTGGCGCGCGGTTCCATGTCCGGCTTCTTGATGTTCAGGCGCGCTTCGTCTTCGTGCATCGCCGCGATCATGCGCTCGGTCAACGCCTCGAACGACTCGCCGTTCTCGTTGGCCCGATTGATGATCTTGTCGTCAATGTCGGTGATGTTGCGCACGTAGGTCAGGTCGTAACCGCTGAACCGCAACCAGCGGGTCACCAGGTCGAACGCTACCATGCTGCGGCCGTGGCCCAGGTGGCAGTAGTCGTACACGGTCATCCCGCAGACGTACATGCGCACCTTGTTGCCATCCAGCGGCTTGAAAACTTCTTTGCTCTTGGTGAGCGTGTTGTAGATCGTTAGCACGTCATGTTCCTTGAATCACTGGCCCCAGGAGTCACGCAGGGTCACGGTACGGTTGAATACCGGAGCGCCCGGTTTCGAGTCCTTGATATCCGCGACGAAGTAACCTTCGCGCTCGAACTGGAAACGGTCTTCCGGCTGTGCATTGCCCAGCGAGGGTTCAGCACGACAACCGGTGAGCACCTGCAGCGAGTCAGGGTTGATGTTGTCCAGGAAACTGGCGCTGTCTTCGGCCTTCTCAGGGTTGGCCGAACGGAACAGGCGATCGTACAGACGCACTTCGCACTCGACGCTGGCAGCGGCCGGCACCCAGTGCACCACGCCTTTGACCTTGCGGCCTTCAGGGTTCTTGCCCAGGGTTTCCGGATCGTAGGAGCAACGCAGTTCGACGATGTTGCCGTCGGCGTCCTTGATCGCTTCGTCGGCACGGATTACGTAGCTGCCGCGCAGACGCACTTCGCCGGCCGGTTCCAGGCGCTTGTAGCCTTTTGGCGGCTCTTCCATGAAGTCTTCACGGTCGATGTAGATTTCACGGGCGAACGGCACAACGCGCACGCCCATGTCTTCTTTCGGGTGGCACGCCAATTCGAGGTTCTCGACCTGGCCTTCCGGGTAGTTGGTGATCACGACTTTCAGCGGACGCAATACGCACATGGCACGCGGGGCGCTGTGGTCGAGGTCGTCGCGGATGCTGAATTCGAGCATGCCGAAGTCGACCACGCCGTCGGATCGGTTGGTGCCGATCATTTCGCAGAAGTTGCGGATCGATTTCGGCGTGTAGCCACGGCGGCGGAAGCCCGACAGCGTGGACATGCGCGGGTCGTCCCAGCCATTGACGTGCTTCTCGTCCACCAGCTGCTTGAGCTTGCGCTTGCTGGTGATCGTGTAGTTCAGGTTCAGGCGGCTGAACTCGTACTGACGGGGGTGCGCCGGCACGGGCAGGCTGTCGAGGAACCAGTCGTACAGCGGACGATGGCTTTCGAATTCCAGGGTGCAGATCGAGTGGGTGATGCCTTCGATGGCGTCCGACTGACCGTGGGTGAAATCGTAGTTCGGGTAGATGCACCACTTGTCACCGGTCTGGTGGTGGTGAGCGTGACGGATGCGGTACATGATCGGGTCGCGCAGGTTCATGTTCGGCGAGGCCATGTCGATCTTGGCCCGCAGCACACGTGCGCCGTCCGGGAACTCACCGGCGCGCATGCGGGCGAACCAGTCGAGGTTTTCTTCCACGGAGCGATCACGGAACGGACTGTTCTTGCCCGGCTCGGTCAGGCTGCCACGGTATTCCTTGGCCTGTTCCGGGGTCAGGTCGTCGACGTAGGCCTTGCCGGCCTTGATCAGGTCAACGGCCCAGTCGTGCAACTGGTCGAAATACTGCGAGGCGTAGCGCACTTCACCGGACCATTCGAAGCCCAGCCATTTGACGTCGCTTTCGATCGCGTCGATGTATTCCTGGTCTTCCTTGGCCGGGTTGGTGTCGTCGAAACGCAGGTGCGTGACGCCGCCGAACTCCTGGGCCAGGCCGAAGTTCACGCAAATCGACTTGGCGTGACCGATGTGCAGGTAGCCATTGGGCTCAGGCGGGAAACGAGTAACGATCTGCGTGTGCTTACCCGAGTCCAGGTCCGCCTGGATGATCGGGCGCAGGAAGTTGACCGGCACGGCAGGGCCGGTCTTGGCATTCGAGGTAGGGTCGACAGTGGGCTTGCTCATAGGATCCTTGAACGTACAAGTGCGCGGCCAGAAGAAGGGCCAGATAAAACAAAGCCGCTATCATAGCCGATGCCGTCAAGCACCTGACAGAGCGCACCTGCAAACGGTCGCATTTAATAGGCTATCGATGAAAAACAGCCTCGAAATTCGCGCCTGTCACGCTAAACTGCGCTCCTTGGCCGAAAAAGGCTGAACAGGTGATGGGCCTTAGTGTCCCAAAATCCACGAATTCCTTGAAAGAGTAGTAATCATGACCCAAGTCAAACTGACCACCAACCATGGCGACATCGTCCTGGAACTGAACGCTGATAAGGCCCCGATCACCGTGGCCAACTTCATCGAGTACGTCAAAGCCGGTCACTACGAAAACACCGTTTTCCACCGCGTTATCGGCAACTTCATGATCCAGGGCGGCGGTTTCGAGCCAGGCATGAAAGAAAAGAAAGACAAGCGCCCAAGCATCCAGAACGAAGCCGACAACGGCCTGCCGAACGTGAAGTACAGCGTTGCCATGGCCCGCACCATGGAGCCGCATTCGGCATCCGCCCAGTTCTTCATCAACGTGGCTGACAACAGCTTCCTGAACCACAGCGCCAAGACCACCCAGGGCTGGGGCTACGCCGTGTTCGCCAAAGTGGTTGCAGGCGAAGAAGTCGTCGACAAGATCAAAGGTGTTTCCACCACCATGAAGGCCGGTCACCAGGACGTGCCAGCAGAAGACGTGATCATCGAGAAAGCCGAGATCATTGAGTGATACTGCTGATTTCAGACTTGCATCTGGAAGAGGAGCGCCCGGACATTACCCGGGCGTTTCTGGATTTGCTCGCCGGACGCGCCCGCTCGGCGAGTGCGTTGTACATCCTGGGCGACTTTTTCGAGGCGTGGATTGGCGACGATACCATGACGCCCTTTCAGCGTTCCATCTGCCAGGCCCTGCGCGACCTCAGCGACAGCGGCACGGCCATCTTTCTGATGCACGGCAATCGCGACTTCATGCTCGGCCAGGCCTTCTGCAAACAGGCCGGCTGCACGTTATTGAAGGACCCGAGTGTCGTGCCGTTTTATGGCGAGCCAGTGCTCTTGATGCACGGCGACAGCCTCTGCACCCGCGACGAAGCCTATATGAAACTGCGTCGCTACCTGCGCAACCCCATCAGCCTGTTCATCCTGCGGCACCTGCCGCTGCGCACGCGGCTCAAACTGGCGCGCAAGCTGCGCAGTGAAAGCCGGGCGCAGACGCGCATGAAGGCCAATGACATCGTGGATGTGACGCCGGAAGAAATTCCGCGGATCATGCAAGCGTACGGTGTGAAGACCTTGATCCACGGCCATACCCATCGCCCGGCCATCCACAAGTTGCAGCTGGGCGAACAGGCGGCCAAGCGCATTGTGCTGGGGGACTGGGATCGTCAGGGCTGGGCGTTGCAGGTGGATGAGCAGGGCTTTGCGCTTGCTCCGTTCGACTTCGCCCCGCCGCCGCAGCTGGCGGCGCCCACCCGCTGACCGGCGCACGACATCCTGTAGGAGCAAGGCTTGCCCGCGATGAGGCCGGCACCTTCGACATTGATGTTGACTGACCCACCCTCATCGCGGGCAAGCCCTACTGCCGATCAGTTAAGCAATTTCTGCTGTAACGCAATTGTTGTAGCAGCTGGCGAAGCCTGCGTTCGACTGCGCAGCAGTCGTAAAACCTGAGTTTGCGGTCCTCCTGAAACACCGCATCGTCTGATTTCACGACTGCTGCGCAGTCGAACGCAGGCTTCGCCAGCTGCTACGGATCGCGTTATGGCTTAACTAATCGGCATTAGGGCAAGCTAGCTCCCACAGGTTCAATGGATCCCTGTGGGAACGGGCTTAGAAATCCCGCTTGTAGAAGATATCCAGCGAACTCGCCACGCCGCTCGCCGCTTCGAGGAAGACCTTCTTGCTCAGCTTGTAGCGCAGGGCAATGGTGTTGGCCGGTTCAAACACGCCCACGCCATAGCGCAGGCTGAGTTTTTCCGAGAGGTTGCCGCTGGCCACGACGGCGGTGGTATTGCCGGTGCCTTCGGTATCCAGTTGGAAATCCTGAATTCCCAGATTTTTGGCCAATCCACCGGTCACCCCCGAACTGCCCATCAAACCCAAGCCAAGCGCAGCCTGGGCGAGCATGTTGTTGTCTTCGCCATTGGTGCTCAGCGGACGCCCCAACACCAGGTAGGACAACGCCTGTTCCTGGCTCATGGACGGTTCGGAGAAGATCTGCGTGGTCGGTTGCTCGGCGCTGCCGCTCAGGCGAATACCGGCGATCACGTCGTCGGTCTGGCGAATCGCTTCGACGTCCAGGTACGGCTGATCAAGCGGGCCGGCAAACAACAAGCGCGCCCGGCGCACGGTCAGGCGCTGACCGTAGGCGCGATATCGCCCGTCGTTGAGCCACAGTTCGCCCCGCGTATCCAGGTTGTCGCCGATGTGCACCTGCCCCTGCACATTCGCGGTCAGGCCAAACCCGGCAAAGCTCAGCTTGTCAGCGCCAACCACCACATCAATGTCCATCTTCATGGCCAAGGGCGGCTTGCCCTCTTCAGTCTGCTGACCCACGATCACCACGTCATCGGATACCTTGACCGTGGAAGGCGGCAACTCGCGAATGATGATCTCGCCTTTGGGCACCAGCACTTTACCGGCGATGGCCAGCTCTTCACCCTTCATCGAGATCTTCAGGTCTGGCGCGACTTCCAGCTTGGCGTACGGCTCGACGCTGACCGGTAATTGCGAGCCCTTGAGCGCCAGATCCACCACCAACGCCTGTCCCCAGGCAATATTGCCGTTGAGGGTGCCCTGCCCGGTCTTGCCGCTCTTCCAGTCGCCATTCAATTGCACGGTTTCACCGGCAATCACCGCTCGCACCTGCAAGGCTTGCAGCGCCATCGGCAACTCCGGCCCGGAGATTTCGCCGTCACTGAGCAACAGGCTGCCGTTGACCTGCGGCGCCAACAGGCCACCGGAAATCGTGCCACTGCCATTCAGGCGCCCGGTGAGCTTCTCGACCATTGGCACGAACGGCCGCGCCACCGACAAGTCCAGTCCGCTCAAACGGAACGAACCGGTCAGCGGTTTATTCTTTGGCAACGGATTGAGTTGCGCCTGAACCATCAATTCGCCGAGCTTGCCGCCGGCGAAATTGAGGTCGGTGTCGATGCGTTTCGGTGTGAGTTTGCTGGTGAGTTTCAGCGTTTGGTACGGGAAGTCCAGCCACTGATCCTTCTCTTTCATGCGCAACGTTCCGCCACTGGCGTCGATGCTGATCAGGCCATTCGGGCCGCTGGCGGGCAGGTCCAGTTGCAGGTCGGCGTTGAGCCGGCCCCGCCAGGCGAAATCTTTGGGCAACCACTGCGCCAGGCTTTCAATCGGGAACTGCTTGAGGTGAAAACGCAGCTTCGGATCCGGCATTAAACGCTGGTCTTCGCCGCACAGGCTGGCCGGTCCGGACATCCAGCAGTGAGCACCGAGGTTGATGTTGCCGTCCGCCAGCCGTTCGAGTTTCGCCGGGCCTTGCAGCCTCCAGTCTTGCCCGCCGGTCTGGATATCGCCGCTCGCCATACGCCCGCGCCAATTGCCTTGGTCCAGCGCACCGTCGAGGCCGAGGGCCAGTTTCAGTTGCGGCCCTTGCAGGTCGAGGCTGAGCTTCTGGTTTTTGATGTCGCCCTGACCGCGGGCGGTCAGTGTGCCCAGCGAGGTGTCACCGGCCTGAATGCCGCTACCCTTGAGGTCGATTTTCGCCCGTTGTGCATTGTCGAGGGTCGCGTCGAGGTTGAGGCTTTGCAGGCGGTTGTCTTCGAAAGCCAGTTGCGTGCCTTGCAGCCCCAGCTTGCCTTGCGGCGCCTTGAGCGTGCCGGCGACATCGATGCGGCCGTTCAGTTGGCCGCGCAGTTGCGGCCAGAGTTGGGCCAGACGCGGCATCTTGATATCGATCTGGCCGGCGAGCGTCTGTTGCAGGCTGCCCTTGCCGTTGATGCTGTTGTCGCCAAGACGGATTTGCAGCGCATTGAGATTCCACTGTTCGCCGCCGCCATCGGCCTTGGCCTGGATAACGGCCGGTTGACCACGCAGTTTGCCTTTCAGATCGAGGTCAGCATTGAGGCTGAGCTTGTCATTCTTCATTTCTCCTTTGCTGCGCAACGGCCCGGCCAGTGTGCCCGGCAGCTCCGCCAGCCAGTACGCCGGGTTGATCGCCGACAGGTCGAGCGCGGCGTCCCAGACAATGCCGTCGGCAAATTGCAGGTTCAAATGCCCGTCAGCCTTGCCCTGCCCGGCCTGGAGCTGGATTTGTTGCAGATAGATTTTGGTGAGATCGCCGCTGAACGGGCTGTTCAGGGTGAAGGCGCCGGCCGGACCATCCAGCGCCGCTGTGAAGCTGCCGAGGTACTTGCCATCGGTGTAGGAGATGACGCCATTGAAGCTGCGCAACGCCACGTCCGGCTCGTCGATCAACGGATAGAGGCGGTGCCACGGAAAATCCAGCCAGTCGATTTTTGCGTCGGCGCTCAGGCCTTTACTCCAGTCGAGGGTGCCGCTGAGTTTGAGGCTTTGCTTGTCGTTGGCGGTGAGGTCAAGGCCCGCGATCTGCGCGCCGTTGGCGTCGACCTTGCCTTGCAGCAGCAACGCGACCGGGCCTTGTTCGGCGGGGAGCGTGGCGCTGCCGTGCAACTGGTAACCGCTTTTCAGGTCGCCGTCACCGGTGAGTTCCAGTTGATTGAGTTGCAAGGTGTCCGGCAAGTCGGCGACGGGTTTGAAGCCGTCGGCGGTGATTCTTACCCTGGCCGGCAGGTTGTCCGCCAGCGGTTGCAATTCACCGCTCAGTTGCCCGTTCAAGTAACCGCTGCTGTCGGCTTTCAGGTTCAGGGTTTTCAGCAGGTCGCCGTCGACTTTCAGCGCCAGTGCCCAAGGTTCGGGAGCCGGCAGGGTCAGGTTGCCTTCAGCCTTGAGCGGCCAGTTTCCCGTGGGTTGCAGCAGGCCGGAAAGGTTCAGGCTCAGGTCATCGCGTTGCAACTTCACCGAGTCAATCTGCAGGCCTTGCGCCGTCCAGTGGGCCGCCAGTTGCAAGCCTTTAAGCGCTTCGCTGCCGTTGAACAGCAGGCTGCCGACCTGGACATCACCCAGTTCTAGGGCCAAGGGCAATGCCAGGTCCGGAAGGCTGATCGGCCCGCTGCTTTCTTCATCGATACCGGGTGGAAATTGCAGGGTGACCCGATCGACTTTGAGTTGCTCGATGCACAGCGTCATACGTGTCAGGCACAGCGGCGACCAAGCGAAAATCGCTTTGCTCAGCTCGACCCGGCTGGTGTCCTGTTGCCACACCAAATGGTCCGCGCTCCACTGTCCACCCAGACGCCCCTGGAAATTTTCGGCGGTCAGACCCGGCACAAAACCGAGCGCCCAACGGCTGCCCGTGGCAGTGCCTAACACCGTGGTCACGGCGACAACGACCAGAATCAACAGTGCCAGAATCGCCAGCAGCGTTATTTTCAAACCACGGTTCACAGCTCAGGCCCCATTGAAAAGTGCAGTCGAATGCCGCCGTCGTCGTCCAGCGCGTGGGCCAGATCGAGGCGCAGCGGCCCCACCGGCGAGATCCAGCGCACGCCGACACCCACCCCGGTCTTGAGGCTCGGCAGTTCGAGTGTATTAAAGGCATTGCCTTGGTCAACGAAGGTCGCTACCCGCCATTTTTCCGCGATGGAGTATTGGTATTCTGCACTCGCCGCCACCATGTAACGACCGCCGATACGGTCGCCATCGGAATTTTCCGGGGACAGGCTTTGAAAGTCGTAACCGCGCACACTCTGATCGCCACCGGCGAAAAACCGTAACGACGGCGGCACCGACTTGAAGCCATTGGTAGCGCTGCCGCCGACCTGTACCCGGCCCAGCAACCGGTGTTTCTCGAAAACCGTGGTCAAGCCTTTCACCAACGCGGTGCCGTACAACAGGTTGGTGTCCGAACCCAGGCCTTCTTTTGCCACTTTGGACTCGAATTGCAGTCGGTAGCCGTGGCTCGGGTCGATGCGGTTGTCGCTTTTAAGGTAGGAATAGCTGACGCCGGGCATCAGCAAAGTACTCAGCCCCGAGTCGTCACCCAGTTTGTAATCCTCGTGCTGCCATTTCAGCGACACCACGCGCTGCCAGCCACTGGGCAGTTTGCTGTGCCATTCCGGGCCGATGGTCAGCAGTTTGCTGCGGGTGTCGGTGCCGTCAATTTCTTCATTCTGATAACCACCGGCAAAGCGCAGTTTGTCGGTCAGCGGCGGGTCCAGGGGAATGTCGTAGAACAGCCCGACGTTTTGCCGGGGTGCCGAGACTTCAGCCTCCCAGCCATAACTGTGCCCCTGCGGGTTGACCCAGTGCCGGGTCCAGTTGGCCTTGATCCGGGGACCGACGTCGGTGGAATAACCCAGCCCCAGGCCCATGGTCCGTGGTTTGCGGGTTTCGAGTTTGACGTCTACCGGGATCACATCGTTTTTGGACGCCGTCGGCGTCGTATCCACCCGCACACTTTCGAAATAGCCACTCGATTGCATGGCCTGATTGAGCTCGGCGATCAGTTCGGAGTCGTAAGGTGTACCTTGCTTGAACGGCACCATGCGTTGCAGCAGGTCATCGTCAAACGGCGTGTCGCCTTCGAAACTGACCTTGCCCAAGGTGTAGCGCGGGCCGCTGTCATAAATGAGTTCGATATCGGCCACGCCAGCGCGCGGGTCCACCAACAACTTTTGACGGGTGAAGTGACCGCTGAAAAAGCCGAAGCGCGAAGCTTGATTCTGAATCAGGCGTTTGGCGTCTTCGTATTGACCGTGATTGAGCACTGCGCCGGTTTTAAGCGAAGCGCTTTTGGGCACACGAAAAGACTTGAGCGAAGCGGCCGGGCCGTCGATGCGAATCGTGACATTGCGCAAGTGCACCGGTTCGCCGGGGTCGATGTTGAGTATCAGGCGCGGCGTTTTGCCGCCCGTCACATCGCTCTCGATCTGCGGCTGGTAATAGCCCAAGGCCTGGGCGGCCTTGCGCGCCTGCTCCTCGGCGCCGCGACTGAAGCGTTGCAACGCTTCTTCGTCACGATCGCCGAGACTGCCGATATAGCCCTCTATATTGGCTTTCAGTTCATCGTTGGACGGTTTGATCCGCACATCCAATTCACTTTTCGCCAGCACCGTGCAGCTGGTGAACAGCATCAGCACGCCACTGGTAATTCTTCCTGGAAACTTCATAGGCGCGGATGCTATCACGAGCTTGGGAGCGTGATAGAGCCTCCCGGGGCGTTAAAGTTCTACCGCCTATGCCGTTGAGGTTTTTAATACCTGAGGATTGGCGTGAAAAAAAACATGCTCGCGAATCGGTCCTACGGCGACCTCGCCGATTTCCTCGTAACCCTGACGCTTATAGAACTCCAGATAGCGTGAATTCCCGGTGTCGAGGATCACACCTTCGGAGGTTTCATCCACGGCGCACCAGTTATGCACCGCTTGCAGCAGTTGTTCGCCGAAGTGTTTGCCTTGGAATTGTGGGTGAACACCCAGCAGTGGCAGCACGTGGACCGAATCGGTCGGCACGCAGGCGGCAACGGCGGCGTGGTAGTCGAGGTAGCGGCGGGTGCAGCGAAACCCCGCGCTGAGCACCATACGCAAACGCCAGGCCCAACTTTCGGTGATGCCCAGGCGCCGTTGCGGCGGCGCGATCAACGCGATGCCGATCAAACGGTCGTTGACCAGCAGGCCAATGGCCGGCAAGTCCTGAAGAAAGTGCTGTTTAACCAGCTCACGCACCGTCGCCCGCACGCGATGTTCATAGCCGGGGCGTTCGGCCTCGAACAGGTAGCCGAAGGTCGGTTCGTGCCGGTAAGCGTGGTAAAGCAGGGAACGCGCTTCGTGGGCATAGCCACTGTCGAGCATGTGAATGTCGGCAATGGCGGTCGAGGTTTCGGGCATAACGGTTGATCTCCCCGGTACAGCTCAAATGGCTGTGCTCTTGTTGTTACGAGCCTATCGGTGCTGACACAGTTCCTTACTGATTGAAATCAGTGCTGACTGTGATAACGCCATCGCGAGCAGGCTCGCTCCCACAAAGGTATAGACCAGACTGGCGAATACAGTAGGCCTGCACAGATCCACTGTGGGAGCGAGCCTGCTCGCGATGAGGCCCGCATGAGCGGTAGAAGACCTACCGCCGAACACGAATCCCCTCACCCCACGCTGGCCCGATTCCTACATGTCAGCTAGCATCGCCCTTTTGCCAGGACTGCCGACCATGAAGATCGTCTCCTTCAACATCAACGGGCTGCGCGCTCGCCCGCATCAGCTGGCGGCGCTGATTGAGAAACACCAGCCGGACGTCATCGGCTTGCAGGAAACCAAGGTTCACGACGACCAATTCCCGCTGGCCGAGGTTCAGGCGTTGGGCTATCACGTGTATTTCCATGGGCAGAAAGGCCATTACGGCGTCGCCCTGCTCTCGCGCAAAGAACCACTGGCCTTGCACAAAGGCTTCGCCACCGATGAAGAAGACGCTCAGCGACGCTTTATCTGGGGCACATTCGCCGACGCCAATGGCGTGCCGGTGACCATCATGAACGGCTATTTCCCACAAGGCGAAAGCCGCGACCACCCAACCAAGTTCCCGGCCAAGCAGCGCTTCTACAGCGACCTGCAACAACTGCTGGAAAACCAGTTCAGCAACGATCAGCCGCTGGTGGTCATGGGCGACGTCAACATTTCGCCGGAAGACTGCGACATCGGCATCGGCCCGGACAACATGAAACGCTGGTTGAAAACCGGCAAGTGCAGCTTCCTGCCGGAAGAACGCGAGTGGATGGCCCGCTTGAAAAACTGGGGCCTGGTGGACAGTTTCCGTCACCTGAACCCGGACGTGACCGACCGCTTCAGCTGGTTCGATTACCGTAGCCGCGGCTTTGAAGACGAGCCCAAGCGCGGGCTGCGCATTGACGTGATCATGGCCTCCCATGGCCTGTTGCCACGGATCAAGGACGCCGGCGTGGATTACGACCTGCGCGGGATGGAAAAACCATCCGATCATGCGCCGATCTGGCTTGAGTTGAGCTGATTTTTAAAGCTCAACACAAAACCCTGTGGGAGCAGGCTCGCTCCCACAATTAAGAAACAACTGTCATCTTTCGGAAATCCTGCTGACTTATTCTCCCCGCACTTTCTTTGGGTTATTAAGGTGCGGGCATGACGCTGCGCGTTTTGTTTATCTTGATGCTGTGCGCCGGCCTGCCGTTGATGGCGCGGGCAGGCGATTTACCGACGCCTGAAAACGGCCCGGTGTTGCGCATCCAGGGTTCCAACACCATCGGCGCGGCCTTGGGCCCGGCGCTGGTCGAAGGCCTGATGCGCGAACAGGGTCTGCTCAAGGTTCACAGTGAACGTGCGAATAAAGCCAACGAACAACGCATCGTCGGCGAAACCGCACAGGGTCGCCAGGTCGTGGTGGAAGTCGCCGCCCATGGCTCCAGCACCGGGTTCAAGGCCCTGAAAAACGCCAGCGCCGACCTCGCCGCGTCCTCGCGCCCGATCAAGGACAGCGAACTGGTAGACCTCGAGTCCTTGGGCGACTTCAAAAGCCCTGAGGCCGAGCAAGTCATCGCCATCGACGGGCTGGCTATCATCCTTCACCCGCAAAACCCGCTGAACACACTCGACACCGAACAACTGGCGCGAATTTTCAGCGGCGACGCAAAAACCTGGGAGGAACTCGGTGGGACCGGTGGAGCGATTCATCTCTATACGCGGGATGATCAATCGGGCACCTATGACACGTTTAACGAAGTAGTCCTCAGCCGTCATGGGAAAACGCTGAACAGCGCCGCCAAACGCTTCGAATCCAGCGAGCAACTGTCTGACGCCGTCAGCCACGACCCGCAGGGCATCGGGTTCATCGGCCTGCCTTATGTGCGTCAGGCCAAAGCCGTGGCGATCGTCGATGGCCAATCCCAGGCAATGCTGCCGCTCAACAGCCTGATCGCCACGGAAGACTATCCGTTGTCCCGCCGGCTGTTCTTTTACCTGCCGCCGCAGGGGAAAAACCCCTGGGCCGACGCGTTGGCGGCGTATGCGCAAAGTAGTCAAGGCCAGGCGATTGTCGCGGCCAACGGTTTCATCGCCCAGACGGTCCAGGCCATCACGGTCACGCCGAATGCGTTGATGCCGGAGGGTTATCAGGCTCTCAGTCGTCATGCCCAGCGGCTGTCGGTGAATTTTCGTTTTGAGGAAGGCAGCGCGACGCTCGACAACAAGGCACAGCAGGACCTGTCGCGGGTGCTCGACTATATAAAGCAGCGTGATAAAACCAATCGCCAAGTCACGCTGGTAGGGTTCGGCGATGCCAAGAGCGACCCGGCGCGCGCCGATCTGCTGTCGAAGTTGCGGGCCATGGCGGTGCGGCGGGAACTGGTGAGAAGCGGCGTGGTGTTTCGCGAGATTCGCGGCTTTGGCGCCGAGATGCCGGTGGCGGCCAATAGTGGGGATGAGGGGCGGATCAAGAATCGGCGGGTTGAGGTTTGGGTGTATTAACCAAGCCGATCGTTCCCACGCTTTGCGTGGGAATGCATCCCGTGACGCTCCGCGTCACATTCCATTGGGACGCAGAGCGTCCATAGAGGCATTCCCACGCGGAGCGTGGGAACGATCTGTGTGTAGTAGATTACTGCCCGCTACGCATCATCTCTTTCGGCACATACTTGCCGATCTCGAATTTGCCAATCGCCGCGCGGTGCACTTCGTCCGGGCCGTCGGCCAGGCGCAGGGTGCGCTGCATCGCATACATATAGGCCAGCGGGAAATCGTTGGAAACCCCTGCCCCGCCATGGATCTGAATCGCCCGGTCGATGACCCGCAAGGCTACGTTCGGCGCGACCACCTTGATCTGCGCGATCTCGCTTTTCGCCACTTTGTTGCCGACGGTGTCCATCATGTACGCCGCTTTAAGCGTCAGCAGGCGGGCCATGTCGATTTCCATCCGCGAGTCGGCGATTTTGTCGATGTTGCCGCCCAGGCGTGCCAACGGCTTACCGAATGCGGTACGGCTGACCGAGCGTTTGCACATCAATTCCAGCGCCCGTTCAGCCATGCCGATTGAACGCATGCAGTGGTGAATCCGGCCCGGACCAAGGCGACCCTGAGCGATTTCGAAGCCGCGTCCTTCGCCCAACAGGACGTTTTCGTACGGCACACGGACGTTTTCGAACAGCACTTCCGCGTGGCCGTGAGGGGCGTCGTCATAACCGAACACCGGCAGCGGACGGACGATCTTCACGCCCGGTGTGTCCACCGGCACCAGAATCATCGAGTGCTGGGCATGGCGCGGCGCATCAGGATCGCTCAGGCCCATGAAGATCAGAATTTTGCAACGTGGATCGCAGGCGCCCGAGGTCCACCATTTCTTGCCGTTGATGACCCACTCGTTACCATCACGCACGGCGCGAGCGGCCATGTTAGTGGCATCGGAAGAGGCAACATCCGGCTCGGTCATGGCGAACGCCGAGCGAATCTCGCCGCGCAGCAGCGGCTCGAGCCAGCGTTGTTTCTGCTCTTCGTTGGCGTAGCGCACCAGCACTTCCATGTTGCCGGTGTCTGGCGCCGAGCAGTTGAACGGCTCGGGGCCTAGCAACGAGCGGCCCATGATTTCCGCCAATGGCGCGTACTCGAGGTTGGTCAGCCCGGCGCCGAGTTCGGATTCAGGCAAAAACAAGTTCCACAGGCCTTCAGCCTTGGCCTTGAGTTTGAGCTCTTCCATGATGGCGGTCGACTGCCAGCGATCGCCTTCGGCAACCTGGCGCTCGAACACCGCCTCAGCGGGATAAACGTAAGTGTCCATGAACGCGGTTACGCGCTCACGCAGTTCCTGAACCTTGGGCGAATAAGCGAAATCCATGAGCATTACCTTCTTGGGCAGAGGTTGTTTAAGTCATGCAATCGATGCTAGAACAACCATGAAAATTTACCTAGCCTATTCTCGGCGTGTATTAACATTCATCACCGATATATGATCGGCTGATTGAGAACCAACAATAAGAGTGCAGCGCAATGAATCTGAGCAAGGTCGACCTCAACCTTTTCATCGTCTTCGACGCGATCTACACCGAGGCCAATCTGACCCGCGCGGGGCAGATTGTCGGCATTACCCAGCCAGCGGTCTCGAACGCTCTGGCTCGCCTGCGCGAGACCTTCAACGATCCGTTGTTCGTGCGTACCGCCCAAGGCATGGTGCCGACGCCCATGGCCCAGAACATCATCGGGCCGGTGCGTAACGCCCTCTCCCTGCTGCGCGTGTCGGTGCAGGAAAGCCGCATTTTCAACCCGCTGCAGGCGGTCAAGACCTATCGCATCAGCATGACCGACCTCACCGAAGCGGTGATCCTGCCGCCATTGTTCCAGCGCCTGCGCCGCCTGGCGCCGACGGTGATCATCGAAAGCTTCCTGTCAAAGCGCCGCGAAACCACCAAGGAACTGGCGGCCGGGCGTCTGGACTTTGCAGTAGATGCCCCGCTCAACACCGACCCGCAGGTACGTCACGTCAAATTGATGGAAGACCGTTACGTGTGCGCCATGCGCAAGGGCCATCCGCTGGCGGGCAAAGAGAAATTCAGCCTTGATGATTATCTGTCGATGACCCACATCCACATTTCCAGCCGCCGCAGTGGCCTGGGTCATGTTGACCTCGCCTTGGGAAAAATGGGCATCCAGCGCAAGATCGCCCTTCGCTCCCAACACTACTTGATGGCCTCGCAAGTGTTGCAACAGACCGACATGGTCATGACCGTGCCGGAGCGCTTCGCCCGTCGCAATGACTTGCACGCCTTCAGCCTGCCGGTCAACGACGTGCCACCGGTGGAAACGCACCTCTACTGGCACGAAAGCACCGATCAGGATCCGGCTAACCGCTGGATGCGCGAGCAAATGATCGAGTTGTGCCAGCAGGTGACGGCGCATGAGAAGAAGCTCGAAAAGGTGTAAGACTTGATATCGAGGCGCCTGCATCGCGAGCAGGCTCGCTCCCACATGGGATCTCTGCCATGACACAGATTGTGTGTTCAACGCCGATCCCGTGTGGGGGCGAGCCTGCTCGCGATGAGGCCCGCAAGAACACTGAAGCCCCCCGCCCCTTGACGTAAACGTCAACCTGCCATTAGCTTAGCGCCATGACCTTTTTCGAGCGCTTCCATGAGCAGCCAGACCTACAGCATTTCCGACCTCGCCCGCGAGCTCGATATCACCACGCGAGCCATCCGCTTTTATGAAGAGCAAGGTCTGCTCAGCCCCGAGCGTCGCGGCCAGGAGCGCATCTACTCACCCCGCGACAAGGTCAGCCTGAAGCTGATCCTGCGGGGCAAGCGCATTGGCTTCTCCCTGGCCGAATGCCGCGAACTGATCGAGTTGTATGACCCCACCGGCGGCAATCAGAAACAACTGCAAACCATGTTGAACAAGATCGCCGAGCGCCGCGAACAGCTGGAACAGCAGATGCTCGACATCGAGCAAATGAAGCTGGAGCTGGACACCGCGCAGGAACGCTGCACCCAGGCGCTGGAACAGACCATCAAAAGCCAAGCGGTTTAAGTAGCCCTGATCGTTCCCACGCTCCGCGTGGGAATGCATCCCGTGACGCTCCGCGTCACCTATCAAAAGCGGACGCTGAGCGTCCATTTAGGCATTCCCACGCAGAGCGTGGGAACGATCTCTAACAGACAGGTGAATTGCTTATGTCCCTTCCCTCTCACGTACGCATTGTCGAAGTCGGCCCACGCGATGGTCTGCAAAACGAAGCCCAACCGATCAGCGTTGCCGACAAGGTTCAACTGGTCGACGCGCTGACCGCCGCAGGCCTGGGCTACATAGAAGTCGGCAGTTTCGTTTCCCCCAAATGGGTACCGCAGATGGCCGGTTCCGCCGAGGTCTTCGCGCAGATCCAGCGCAAACCCGGCGTGACCTATGGCGCGCTCGCCCCCAACCTGCGTGGGTTTGAAGACGCGATCGCGGCGGGCGTGAAGGAAGTGGCGGTGTTCGCCGCTGCGTCCGAAGCGTTTTCCCAGCGCAACATCAACTGCTCGATCAGCGAAAGCCTGGAGCGTTTCGTGCCGATCATGGACGCCGCCAAACAACATGGCGTGAGCGTGCGCGGTTATGTGTCCTGTGTGCTGGGCTGCCCTTACGAAGGTAACGTCGCCCCCGAGCAAGTCGCCCGGGTTGCGCGCGAGCTCTACGCCATGGGCTGTTACGAAGTGTCGCTGGGCGACACCATCGGCACGGGCACCGCGGGCGCCACCCGCAAGATGTTCGAGGTGGTGGCGGCCGACGTGCCCCGTGACAAACTCGCCGGGCATTTCCACGACACCTATGGCCAGGCCATGGCCAACATCTACGCCAGCCTGCTGGAAGGTATCGCGGTGTTCGACAGCTCCATTGCCGGCCTCGGCGGCTGCCCATACGCCAAGGGCGCCAGCGGTAACGTCGCCACCGAAGACGTGGTGTACCTGCTCAACGGCCTGGGTATCGAGACCGGTATCCACCTGGATGCCTTGATCCTGGCCGGTCAACAGATTTGCACGGTGCTGGGGCGTCCGACCGGTTCGCGTGTAGCCAAGGCCCGTAGCGCACAGTGAGGCCTTGGGGTGTTACCGCGACGTCGAAAACGTGGGGGCAAGCGAGTAACACGGGAACAAATTGACGGGATTTGGCCTATTGAAAAATCCTACAAAATCTCAAGCCATTGATTTTAAAGGTTTTTTAAAAGTTGGCACGGGTCCTGCTATCTCTACTGCATAACAAGAACAAAAAAAGCAGCAACCACTAATAAAAATAAGACGTAACGACTCTGACATAACAAAAACAACACGGCAGAGACGCAGCTAACAGATTTTTTTGGAGAAGATGTGCTTTTCAGGGTGCTTTTCGGAGTTACCCGCAACCGGGCAGAGAACAATAAAACTACCCTCAGGTAGCTCCCGAACTGGTTGGATCGCTCAGCGAAAAAGTAGATCAGCGCTCAAAAAAATACGTTTGCTCTTGATCCCGGATGGGGATCGACAAAAACAGCGGTAAAGGGTCACGGTTTCCAAAAACAACAACAGGCCGCCCCTCAATAACAAAAAAAGAGCATGCGCAACGACAAAATTAAAGGGGAGCTTCGGCTCCCCTTTGTGCTTTCCGAGATTTGTAATTTCAACCGCCTATCCCTGTGGGAGCGAGCCTGCTCGCGATGGCGGTGGGTCAGTCGACATCTGTATTGGATGGACTACCGCTATCGCGAGCAGGCGCTCCCACAGGGGGTTGTGGTCAGGCCTTGTTACCGCGTAATTCCTCGATACTGATCTCGCGCATCCGGAATTTCTGGATCTTGCCGGTCACGGTCATCGGAAACTCTTCCACGAACTTGAAGTAACGCGGCGTCTTGAAGTGCGCGATGCGTTCCTTGCACCAGGCTTGCAGTTCCTGCTCGGTAGCGCTGTGGCCGGGGTGGAATTTGATCCAGGCGACAATCTCTTCGCCATAACGCGAGCATGGAATGCCGATCACTTGCACGTCCGCCACTGCGGGATGAGTAAAGAAGAACTCTTCCAGCTCCCGTGGGTAAACATTCTCACCGCCCCGGATGATCATGTCCTTGTTGCGCCCGGCAATGTTTACATAGCCTTCGTCGTTCATGCTCGCCAGGTCGCCGGTGTGCATCCAGCCGGCCTGATCGATGGCCTCGGCCGTGCCTTGCGGGTTGTTCCAGTAGCCGAGCATCACGCTGTAACCACGGGTGCACAGTTCGCCAATGGTGCCGCGCGGCACGAGGTTACCGGCCTCGTCGATGATTTTGCTTTCCAGCTGCGGCTGGGTGCGGCCAACGGTGGTCACGCGCAATTCCAACTCGTCTGACGGGCCAGTCTGCAACGAAACAGGGCTTGTTTCCGTCATGCCATAGGCAATCTGCACTTCGTTCATGTGCATTTCGTTGATGACCCGGCGCATCACCTCGATGGGGCATGTGGCGCCGGCCATGATCCCGGTGCGTAGACTCGACAGATCGAATTCAGCGCGCTTGGGCTGATCGAGCATGGCGATGAACATGGTCGGCACGCCATAAAGCGCCGTGGCTTTTTCTTCGGCGACGGTGGCCAGGGTCAGCAGCGGATCGAAAGCATCGTTCGGATAAATCATGGTGCTGCCGTGGGTGATGCAGCCGAGATTGCCCATGACCATGCCGAAGCAGTGATACAGCGGCACCGGGATCACCAGGCGATCTGCGGCGGTCAGGCCAAGGCTTTCGCCGACCATGTAACCGTTGTTGAGAATATTGTAGTGACTGAGGGTCGCGCCCTTCGGGAACCCGGTGGTGCCGGAGGTGTACTGGATGTTCACCGGCTGATCGAAATGCAGGCTGTCCTGGCGTTCGAGCAGCTGTTCCTTCGAAACGCTGGCAGCCAGATCCGCCAATTGCGACCACGGCAGAAAACCTGAAGGCGGCTGCGCATCCAGACTGATGACACCGCGCAGGTCGGGCAGGCGTTCGCTGTGCAATTGTCCGATGGATTGCTCGGCAAGCTCAGGAACAAGGCCTTGCAGCATCCCGTGATAGTCGGAGGTTTTGAACGCACCGGCACAGATCAGCCATTGGCAGCCAGATTGCTTCAACACGTATTCGAGTTCGGAGCTGCGGTATGCCGGGTTGATGTTGACCAGAATCACGCCGATTTTCGCACTGGCGAACTGGCTTATGCACCACTGGGCGCAGTTCGGAGCCCAGACGCCGAGACGATCACCGGCCTGCAAACCCAGCGCGAGCAGCGCTCTGGCATGCAGGTCTACGACGTCGGCCAGTTGCTGCCAGGTGTAGCGCAACTGTTGATGGCACACGACCAGCGCCTCCCCGGTCGCGTGCTGCGCAACGGTGTTGTCGAACGCCTGGCCGATGGTCATCGCCAGCAAGGTTTTGTCCTGGGAACCACGGGTATAGCTGCGCTGCGGGCTTGCACTGGGTTGATCCATGATGACCCCTATTGTCTTTATTTATGGGCTGGCGACTCCAACAGAGTTGGTCCGCTTTTCAATCTTGAACTGGCTCTACTCTCGCTCAAGTTGACGTTAACGTAAAGGGTGATTGACAGCCATTCGTCACAGGCTTACGTTAACGTAAAGGTGAGAAGCGAACCGCTGCCCTCTCCGCCCTACAAAAAAGCCAAAAGGTGCCCCATGAGCTATCCATCCCTGAATTTTGCCCTCGGTGAAACCATCGACATGCTGCGCGATCAGGTTCAGTCCTTCGTCGCCAAAGAGATCGCGCCGCGCGCCGCTCAGATCGACATCGACAACCTGTTCCCCGCCGACCTGTGGCGCAAATTCGGCGACATGGGCCTGCTCGGCATTACCGTGCCGGAAGAGTACGGCGGCGCTGGCCTGGGTTACCTGGCCCACGTCGTGGCCATGGAAGAAATCAGCCGTGGCTCGGCCTCTGTTGCCCTGTCTTATGGCGCCCACTCCAACCTCTGCGTCAACCAGATCAACCGCAACGGCAACCACGAACAGAAAAGCAAATACCTGCCAAAACTGATCAGCGGAGAGCACATCGGCGCCCTGGCCATGAGCGAACCGAATGCCGGTTCCGACGTGGTGTCGATGAAGCTGCGCGCCGACAAACGTGGCGACAAGTACGTGCTCAACGGCAGCAAGACCTGGATCACCAACGGCCCTGACGCCAACACCTACGTGATCTACGCCAAGACCGACCTGGAAAAAGGCCCGCACGGCATCACCGCGTTCATCGTCGAGCGTGACTGGAAAGGTTTCAGCCGCAGCAACAAGTTCGACAAGCTCGGCATGCGCGGTTCCAACACCTGCGAGCTGTTCTTCGATGACGTCGAAGTGCCGGAAGAAAACATCCTCGGCGTGCTCAACGGCGGGGTGAAAGTGCTGATGAGCGGCCTCGACTACGAGCGCGTCGTGCTCTCCGGCGGCCCGACCGGGATCATGCAGGCGTGCATGGACTTGATCGTTCCGTACATCCACGACCGCAAGCAATTCGGCCAGAGCATCGGCGAGTTCCAGCTGATCCAGGGCAAGGTCGCCGACATGTACACCCAACTCAACGCCAGCCGCGCTTATCTCTACGCGGTGGCACAGGCCTGCGAACGTGGCGAAACCACGCGCAAGGATGCGGCCGGCGTGATCCTGTACAGCGCCGAACGCGCCACGCAAATGGCCCTCGACGCGATCCAGATTCTGGGCGGCAACGGCTACATCAACGAATTCCCAGCCGGTCGATTGCTGCGTGACGCCAAGCTGTACGAAATCGGCGCCGGCACCAGTGAGATCCGTCGCATGCTGATCGGTCGCGAACTGTTTAACGAGACGAAATGAATTTCGTCAGCCGCAAGCTTCAAGCTTCAAGCTGCAAGAGAACAGCTTTTGCTTGCCGCTTGAAGCTTGCCGCTTATAGCTGCTTACGGAGTAAGCCATGATTCTACATACCCAGCTCAATCCCCGTTCGGCGGAGTTCGCCGCCAACAGCGCGGCGATGCTCAAACAGGTCGACGACCTGCACACCCTGCTTGCCCAAGTGCAGCTCGGTGGCGGCCCGAAGGCGCAAGAACGCCACACCTCGCGAGGCAAATTGCTGCCCCGCGAGCGGATCAATCGTCTGCTCGATCCAGGTTCGCCGTTTCTGGAAATCAGCCAACTGGCAGCCTACGAGGTTTACGGTGAAGACGTTCCAGCCGCTGGCGTGATTGCCGGGATCGGCCGCGTGGAAGGCGTCGAATGCATGATCGTCGCCAACGACGCCACGGTGAAAGGCGGTTCGTACTACCCGCTGACGGTGAAGAAACACCTGCGCGCCCAGACTATTGCCCAGCAGAATCGCCTGCCGTGCATCTATCTGGTGGACTCCGGTGGCGCCAACCTGCCACGTCAGGATGAAGTGTTCCCGGATCGCGAGCACTTCGGGCGGATATTCTTCAACCAGGCCAACATGAGCGCCATGGGCATTCCGCAAATCGCGGTAGTGATGGGCTCGTGCACGGCCGGTGGTGCGTATGTACCCGCGATGGCTGACGAAGCGATCATGGTGCGCCAGCAAGCGACCATTTTCCTCGCCGGCCCGCCGCTGGTGAAAGCGGCGACCGGTGAAGTGGTCAGCGCCGAAGACTTGGGCGGGGCCGATGTGCACTGCAAGATCTCCGGGGTCGCCGACCATTACGCCGAGAGCGATGAACACGCCTTGGCCATTGCCCGACGCAGCATCGCCAACCTCAACTGGCGCAAACTCGGCGAACTGCAACAACGCGCGCCGATTGCGCCGCTGTACAGCAGCGACGAGTTGTACGGCGTGGTCTCGGCGGACGCCAAACAACCGTTCGATGTGCGCGAAGTCATCGCGCGTCTGGTCGACGGTTCAGTGTTCGATGAATTCAAAGCGCTGTTCGGCACCACGCTGGTGTGCGGCTTCGCCCACCTGCACGGCTACCCGATCGCGATCCTCGCCAACAACGGCATCCTGTTCGCTGAAGCCGCGCAGAAAGGCGCGCACTTTATCGAACTGGCTTGCCAGCGCGGCATCCCGTTGCTGTTCCTGCAAAACATTACTGGCTTTATGGTTGGCCAAAAATATGAGGCCGGCGGCATCGCCAAGCACGGTGCGAAACTGGTGACGGCGGTGGCCTGTGCCAAGGTGCCGAAATTCACCGTGATCATCGGTGGCAGTTTTGGTGCCGGCAACTACGGCATGTGCGGTCGGGCCTACGACCCGCGTTTCTTGTGGATGTGGCCAAACGCGCGCATTGGCGTGATGGGCGCCGAGCAGGCTGCCGGGGTATTGGTGCAGGTTAAACGCGAGCAGTCCGAGCGCAGTGGCCAGGGCTTCAGCGCCGAGCAGGAAGCGGAGATCAAGCAACCGATCCTCGATCAATACGAAGAACAGGGTCACCCCTACTATTCCAGCGCACGGCTGTGGGACGACGGCGTCATCGACCCGGCACAAACCCGCGATGTGCTGGCCCTGGCCTTGTCCGCGTCGTTGAACGCGCCTATCGAACCGAGCCGCTTCGGCGTGTTCCGGATGTGATCGGGAGAAAATCATGAGCGACTTCAAAACCCTCGAACTGCTGATAGACCCACGGGGTTTCGCCACCCTGTGGCTAAGCCGTGAAGAAAAAAACAACGCGTTCAATGCTGAAATGATCCGCGAACTGATCCTCGCACTGGACACCGTCGCGAGCGATACCAGCTTGCGCTTTTTGCTGGTACGTGGACGCGGCAAACATTTCAGCGCCGGCGCGGACCTGGCGTGGATGCAGCAGTCGGCCGAACTCGATTACCACACCAACCTCGACGACGCCCGGGAACTGGCGGAGTTGATGTACAACCTCGCCAAGATGAAAGTCCCGACCCTGGCCGTGGTGCAAGGCGCGGCCTTCGGTGGTGCGCTGGGCCTGATCAGTTGCTGCGACATGGCCATTGGCGCCGACGACGCGCAGTTCTGCCTGTCGGAAGTGCGCATCGGTTTGGCGCCAGCGGTGATCAGCCCGTTCGTGGTGCAAGCCATTGGTGAACGCGCGGCACGCCGTTATGCGCTGACCGCTGAACGTTTCGGCGGACAGCGGGCGCGGGAAATCGGTTTGTTGTCGGAAAGCTATCCGGCTTCGGAGCTTGAGCAAAAGGTCGAACAGTGGATCGACAACCTGCTGCTCAACAGCCCGGCCGCCATGCGCGCCAGCAAAGATTTGTTGCGTGAAGTCGGCCACGGCGCGCTGACGCCGGCACTGCGCCGTTACACCGAAAACGCCATCGCCCGCATCCGCGTCAGCCCCGAAGGTCAGGAAGGATTGCGCGCCTTTTTGCAAAAGCGTCCGCCAACCTGGCAAGCCCCCACCACCAAGGAGCCGCGTTGATGAGCGCACCTGTTCTCACCACCCTGCTGGTGGCCAACCGTGGCGAAATCGCCTGCCGGGTCATGCGCACCGCCAAAGCCCTGGGCCTGACCACTGTGGCCGTGCACAGCGCCACGGATCGTGAAGCGCGACACAGCCGTGAAGCGGATATTCGCGTCGATCTCGGAGGCAGCAAAGCCGCCGACAGCTACCTGCAAATCGACAAACTGATTGCGGCAGCCAAGGCCAGCGGCGCTCAGGCAATTCATCCGGGCTACGGCTTTTTATCGGAGAACGCCGGGTTTGCCCGCGCAATTGAAGACGCCGGCCTGATCTTCCTCGGCCCGCCCGCCTCCGCCATCGACGCCATGGGCAGCAAATCCGCGGCCAAAGCGCTGATGGAAACCGCCGGTGTGCCCTTGGTGCCGGGTTATCACGGCGAAGCTCAAGACTTCGACACTTTCCGCGATGCCTGTGAGCGCATCGGCTATCCGGTGCTGCTCAAGGCCACCGCCGGTGGTGGCGGCAAAGGCATGAAAGTGGTCGAGGACGTCAGCCAGTTGGCCGAAGCCCTGGCCTCGGCCCAGCGTGAAGCGAAATCCTCCTTCGGCGATTCACGGATGCTGGTGGAGAAGTACCTGCTCAAACCGCGTCACGTGGAAATCCAGGTCTTTGCCGACCAGCATGGCAACTGCTTGTACCTGAACGAACGTGACTGCTCGATCCAGCGTCGTCACCAGAAAGTCGTTGAGGAAGCACCCGCGCCAGGCTTGAGCCCGGAGCTGCGGCGTGCCATGGGCGAAGCCGCTGTTCGCTCGGCACAAGCCATCGGTTATGTCGGCGCCGGCACCGTGGAGTTTTTGCTGGATTCGCGCGGTGAGTTCTTCTTTATGGAGATGAACACGCGCCTGCAGGTTGAGCACCCGGTCACCGAAGCCATCACCGGCCTGGACCTGGTGGCCTGGCAGATTCGCGTGGCCCGTGGCGAAGCGCTGCCGATGACCCAGGCCGAAGTGCCGCTGATCGGGCATGCGATTGAAGTGCGCCTGTACGCAGAGGACCCGGCCAATGATTTCCTGCCGGCCACCGGACGCCTGGAACTGTATCGTGAATCCGCCGAAGGCCCGGGACGTCGGGTCGACAGTGGAGTCGAGGAAGGTGACGAAATTTCGCCGTTCTACGACCCGATGCTCGGCAAGCTGATTGCCTGGGGCGAGGATCGCGAACAGGCGCGTTTGCGCTTGTTGAGCATGCTCGATGAGTTCGCGATTGGCGGGCTCAAGACCAACATCAACTTCCTGCGCCGGATCATCGCTCACCCCCCGTTTGCGGCGGCAGAACTGGACACCGGGTTTATCCCGCGTTTTCAGGAGCAATTGTTGCCAGCGCCTTCGGACCTCAGCGACGGGTTTTGGCAAGCGGCCGCTCAGGCGGTTGCCCAGAGCCAGCCAGACTCACCACGTGCAGATGACGCGAGTTCGCCATGGGCGATCAGCAATGGTTTCCGTGCCGGTTTGCCGAAAGAAATCACCCTGCACTTGAGCTGCGAAGGCCAGGACCGGGCGCTGACTTTGGGCGATATCCGCACAGCCCACCTTAAAGGTGAGCAGTTACTCACCGAGCACAACGGCGTACGCCGCCAGCATCGGGCAATCCGTCGTGGTGACTCTGTCTATCTGCAATGGGACGGTGAACTGCGCCGCATCGAGTCCTACGACCCGATCAGCGCCGTCGAAGCCAGTCACAGCCATCACGGTGGTCTCACCGCTCCAATGAACGGCAGCATTGTGCGAGTACTGGTGGAGGCCGGGCAAACGGTCGAAGCCGGGGCGCAATTGGTGGTTTTGGAAGCGATGAAAATGGAACACAGCATTCGTGCGCCCCACGCGGGGGTGATCAAGGCGCTGTATTGCCAGGAAGGCGAAATGGTCAGCGAAGGCAGTGCGCTGGTCGAGCTGGAAGAGGCGTGAAATGAAGATCGGTCCTACGTTTTTCGAGGACCGATCTGATTAGAATTTGGCCGTTGCCTGAACCACTACACCGAGGATTCGACATTCATCGGTGTAAAGGGCTTTCGGATAGGTCGGATTGAGCGGGACCAGGTAACGCTGCCCGCCCTCTTCGATCAGTTTGCGAAAGGTCGCCTCGGTGCTGTCCGACCACTGCGCGATCACCAGCTTTCCAGGCTCCGGCACAATCGCAGGATCCACCAGGATCATCATGCCTTCGGCGATGCTCACGCCCGTGGGTGCGGTCATCGCATCCCCTACCACCACCAGCCAGAACGCCGCGCCCTGCGCGTGGTAATCGGTCAGCTCGAAACGCGGTTTGCCGTAGACCGACAACTCACCGTCACGCACTTGCGCGGGCTCTCGCCAATCGCTGACCGGGTAACGGAAGTACGGGTTGTACTTGTGCGCCAGACAAGGCTCGTCGTCCTGCAAGACCAGACGCTCGCGAATCACCGTCGCCACTTCCAGAAAATCCATCCCGAGCGCGTGCAAGACACGATTCATGTCTTCGATGCTCGGCTGACGGCGCTTATTCAGCCAGTGACCCACACCACCCTGGGACATCCCGAGGCGGTCGGCGAGGACCTCTTGAGTGACTTTGAGATCACTCATCTTGGCTTTGACTAACTCAATCCATTTATCCATGTGCGGCACGATACGTGGGGTACTCCGACCAACAAAACACAAATTGTAGTATTTAAATTCCAGTCACAAATACAGTTCGTACTAGGATGGATTCACGGATCTGAATCTATCACGGAGCTTGCCATCGTCATGACGTTACCCTGCAATGACCTGCCAGATATGGAAATCGATACCACCCTGACCTCGCCAAAAGGCAACGCCGCCGCACAGCGAGCACTGGATTATTACTTGAAACCAACTGTGTCCGAAGCAGCGACTGTCGAGCGTTTTTTTGATGTGAACCCGCAGATCAGCGCAGAAGAGGCACTGGTTCATGCCTCGGATTTATTGCGATGCGCTGCGGCGACGGCACATGAATCAGCCAATAACCTGCACGGTGCCAGTCGCGACCTGGCCTTTTCGACGGTGCACATGATTGACATGGCCAAAGCAATGATCGATCGGTCTTTGCAAGGGCATCAGATCGTATGAAACGGATGAGCGTTCGGGGAGGACAGGAAAGAGTTTTCCAATCGAGCAGATAAAATCATTTGACTTGCAAACGAGAATGATTATTATTGCATTCAGCTGGTCGCGAGATCAGTCGATTGTCCAAGTGACCTTAGGTCGGTCTCTCGGACTCTCTCCTCATCAGGCTAATCACGGTTTTTTACCCGGCTTTTTGCCGGGTTTTTTTTTGCCAGTTACTCTGGCTTTTCCTTCAGGCTAATGAAGTCTTTAAGGTGCTAAAAATTCGATGGCGCGGATGATATCAAAAGAATATCGGTTGGCAAGAGAAGCCCGGCATCATTGGGCCAACCTCATGTACAAATAGCACTTGAGAATCAATAGCATAGTCTCTAAGCTGCGCCTGCGTCATGGAGGACGCCCCCCTTTTCACCCTGCGATTTCCCCCGGATTTACTTCAGTAAGTCGTGTCGCTTTTGACATCACTCTTGGCTGAACGACCTGCAACTCCTCGCTCACTGTCGAGGTGACCATCGTCGCGATAATCGACTTCAGCGCCAACTGCCCCACTGGCTGACCCTGACTGTCTGTGACCACCAGTTCATCGAGCCCCGCCTCAACCAGTCTTTTGACTGCTGACTCCAGTGACGTCCCCACGGGTACGGTCAACGTCGCTCCGACTTTCACCTGAACAATGGGCTGCATGATGGCCTCGACGCCGATCACCCGCCCCCGATTCACTTCTTTGACGAAGTTGGCAATGTAATCATCGGCAGGATTCATGACGATTTCCTGTCGGGTGCCTTGTTGTACTACCTCACCATCACGCAAGATTGCGATGCGATCGCCAATGCGCAGCGCCTCATCAAGATCATGGGTAATGAACACGATGGTCTTCTTGATCTCTTTTTGCAGGTCCAGCAGCACCGACTGCATGTCCATCCGAATCAGCGGATCCAGGGCCGAGAACGCTTCATCCATCAACAGAATCGGCGCATCACTGGCTAATGCCCGGGCCAGGCCGACCCGCTGCTGCATGCCTCCGGACAGCTGATTGGGATAGTGATTTGCGTAACCCTGGAGCCCTACCCGGTCCAACCAGCCTGTTGCGATCTCTACTTGCCTGTCACGGGACATGCCCTGGATCTCCAGTCCATAAACCGCATTGTCGAGTACGGTGCGGTTGGGCAGCAGCGCGAACTTCTGGAACACCATGGAAATTTTATGTCGGCGAAACTCTCGCAAATCGTTCTGGCTCATCTTGAGCACATCCACGCCACCGACAATGACTTCGCCGGCGGTGGGTTCGATCAAGCGGTTGATATGGCGGATCAAGGTCGACTTGCCCGAACCGGAAAGCCCCATGATCACCTGAATCCCCCCGGACGGCATGCTGATATTGATGTCCTTCAACCCCAGCACATGACTGTGATTGCTCAACAGCTCCGCCTTGCTCATACCCTGTTTGACCCGCTCGATACTGGCCTGGGCCTGGTAACCGAAGATCTTGTAGAGATGCCTGATTTCGATGCCGAAATCGTTGGTCAGATTAGTGGCCATGAACTCTCTCCAAATGCTTTTGCAGTCTTCGGCCATAGGCTTGGCTGACTCGGTCGAAGATCACCGCAATACCGACAATGGCCAGCCCGTTGAAAATGCCCAAGGTGAAATATTGATTGGAAATAGCCTTGAGCACCGGCTGGCCAAGGCCTTGGACGCCGATCATCGACGCAATGACCACCATGGCCAGCGCCATCATGATCGTCTGGTTGATGCCGGCCATGATCGAGGGCAACGCCAAGGGTAACTGGACGTTTTTCAGTTTCTGCCAACTGGACGAACCAAAGGCGTCGGCGCACTCGAGCATCTCGGCGTCAACGTGACGGATGCCCAGATTGGTCAGGCGGATCATCGGCGGCAAGGCGTAGATCACAACCGCTATCAGCCCCGCGACCTTGCCGATCCCCAGCAACATCACCACCGGAATCAAGTAGACAAAGCTCGGCAGGGTCTGCATCACGTCCAGTACCGGGCTGACCAGGTTCTGCAGACGGTTGGAACGGGCCATGGCGATGCCGGTCGGCAAACCGATGACGATGGATATCACCGTGCAGACGAAGATCATCGACAGGGTCTTCATCGTGTCGGACCACATGTCCAGATACCCGATCGCCATCAGTGTGAACACGCAACCCAGGACAATTCTCCAGCTGCGGCTGGCGAACCAGGCAATCAAGGCGACCAGCACAATGATGATCGGCCATGGCGTTGTGGTCATGAACCTTTCGGACTGATTGAGGAAAATCTGCAATGGCTGGAAAAAGGCTTCGAAGCTGTCGCCGTAGGTGCTGGTGAAGTTCCGAAAGGCGCCATCGATGGCCTTTTTCAAGGCCCGGAGTCTTTCGTCCTCCATGTGTGGAAAGCTGAGTAACCACTCCATGACATTCCCCTTTTGTAGAAGACCATTAGAAAGCTGGCAGGTCGTTTCAATACGTGGGTGTTTTTATTGTTATCGGTGCGCGAGGCTCGATGCAGCGCGCGAAGGCGAGCTGCATCGACCCCAGTGGATTAAAGCGCAGCCTTGATCTTGCCGCTGGCTTCAGGGGTGACCCATTTAGTCCAGAGCGCCTCGTTGTTTTTCAGGAAATACTTGGCGCCTTCCTCACCGGTGGCCTGGTTGTCAGTCATCCAGGCAATCAGTTTATTCACTGTCTCATTGGACCAGGCGCGCTTGTTCAGGTACGCCATGACCGTTGGCGAGCGAGCGGCGAAGGATTTGGTTGTGAGGGTGTAGACCCGATCAATCGGCCAGCCATTGGGTTTGGGATCAGGACAGTCGGCGACGGTATTGCAACGTTTCCACTCCGCGGCATCGATCGGATGTCCATTGTCCAACTTCACCATCGGGTACTTACCCAATAAAGCGGTCGGCTCCCAGTAAAACCCCAGCCAGGGCGCCTTGCGCTCGTAGGCCTTGGCGATGGAGCCATCCAGCGCGGCGGCTGAACCGGTGTCCACCAGCACGAAACCGGCCTTCTCGAAGTCGTATGCCTTATAGAACTGACTGGTGACCACAGTGCCGCCCCAACCCTGCGGGCCGTTGTAGATCGCGCCTTTTTTCTTGTCGTCAGGGGCCGGGAACAATTCGGGATGCTTTTTCACATCCTCGAAGGTTTTGATGTCCGGATGGGCGTCGGCGATGTACTTCGGAATCCACCAGCCTTGCGAGCCACCGTCGGATAACGAGTTCGCTGCCTGGATCAGATTGCCGCTTTGAATGCCGGTCCTGGCGACTTCCGGAACCAAGTCGATCCATCCTTCGGGCGCGATGTCAGGCCGGCCCTTCTCGACCATGGAGGTGATGGTCGGAACCGTATCCCCAGTGACCAGATCGGCATTGCAACCGTATCCCGCATTGAGAATCAGCTTGTCGACGTTGGCCATGACTTCAGCCGATTGCCAGTTCATGTTGGCAATCGTCACATCACCACACTCGGAGGCTGACACCCAACCGCTGAAGGCAACGATGCCGAGTGCAAGTCCCGTCTTCGAGAAAGACTTTAAATTCATAAACGCTAACCTCGATTGCGGCCAGAGTTAAGGAGGGCCAACTACCGCGTCATTGGACCTTCTTTCGTGTCAGCAGAATGGGTAAAGGGACTCATGGAATTGGCGACCGAAGCCGCTGAGTCCAGACCTGCTTTTATTGTTTTATCGAATCCGCTGGCGAGCATGGCGTCGAGGCCCGCCGCCGTGACACCGCGATAGCTGATGAGCGCCTCCAGGAGTTCGTCGACGGAGTGCCCATTGCCAATCAACTGGCTGGCTTGCACCACCACTGCATGGGAAGCGCGCTGGGCGATCGCCGGTGGCAAGCCGCTGCTCACGGCATGCTGAAACAGGCTGCGAGCCAGCAATGCCGGGTAAGCTGGTCCTGTTCCCACCAGCGCCGTCAGGTAGTTCAAATGACTTTCGCTGAAGACTTCATCGGCACCACCAAAGGTTTCGAACAAGCGTTGAGCGAACGCTTTCTGCTCTTCGCTTACCTCTTGAGTCGCCAACCAGGGCGTATAGGATTGGCTGATTTCGGCGGCGGCGTTGGCCATGGCGCGAATCACCTGCCGACTGCCGGTACGCTGCGCCACATCTTGCAGAGAAACGCCTGCCATCAAGGAAATCACCAACCGGTTTTCAGCGAAGATTTCTACCTCGGCAAACTGCTCGGGACGCACGGAGACGATGACCACCTCACAGCGCTCCACCAGTTCCTGGTTGTCGCGCGTTATCGTTACCTGCGACCACTTGGCAACGGACAGCGGGTTGCTTGCGCTACGGTTCGAAAGCACCAACGCACCGGGCTGGACAAAAGCCTTGTCGAGCATCGCCAGGGCAATCGAACGGCCAAGCCATCCCGATCCACCGATAATGCCTATCGTGGGTTCTTCGCACATGTGAACCTGCCTTCGTCAGTCAGACGTTGCGATCAGTCCTGGGTAGACGATGAAACCTCATCCATCACATACCCATGGCGGGAGTAGAAGCGTTTCAATTCGCGCTCCAGGGGTTCCTGGCCAGTGAAGATCTTCACGTACTCGGGAATCCGCCGCATTCGCTCCCCGATATCCTCTCGGGTGTTGGTGCTGATGTAGCCAATCTGTGTCAGGTAAATCGTCCGGGCCCGCACATCGGCCCCCTCGAATGTGTAGTCGAAGCGCATGAACATCCGGATCAGGGCTTCGCGTCGGGCAATGTCGGCAACGCGGATATGCTCGGACACTTCAGCGGACTGCAAGGCCCAACTGCGCATGGCAAATTCGAACTGTGAATCGAACAGATCGGAGTTCAGCCAACAGTCGAAAACGTTAAGCATCGCCTCTGCAATGCTCTCGGCATAACACTCGGTCTGGGCGACCAGATTACCGGTGTTCTTCACCCGCCAGCGCTCGATCAACGCGGCGAGCAGCTCCTCGCGATCCTTGAAAAACCAGTAAAAGCTGGTTCTCGACAACCCCAGTTTTTTAGCCAGCGGCATCACCCGCACCGTGTCGACTCCGCACTCGGTCAGGCTTTCATAAGCTGCGTCGAGCCACCCTTCCAGCGACCCTCTCCAGCCGGTTTCTACTGCTTTGGTTTGTTCGTTCATGGCTCGATCCTAGCCGCTCAAACAACACCACGCAAGCAAAATGTACACCTGTGTCCGGAGTGTTGACATAGGTGTACATTTCACCCTAACGTAATTTCAACACAGGTCCTTGCCCGCTTTCGGAGAGTCTTGACGATGCTGAATGATCCGCTCCTCCAGCCCTATCAGTTGAAGCACCTGACTTTGCGAAATCGCATCATGACCACCGCCCACGAACCGGCTTATCCCGTGGACGGCATGCCCAAGGAGCTCTATCGCGCCTACCACGTGGAACGGGCGAAGGCCGGCGTGGCCTTGACCATGACCGCCGGGTCCGCTGCGGTTTCCCGGGACAGCCCGCCGGTGTTCAACAACATTCTGGCCTACAAGGATGAGGTGGTCGGCTGGATGCGCGACTTGAGCGACGCCTGCCACGAACATGGCGCGGCCGTCATGATCCAGTTGACGCACCTGGGTCGGCGCACGCGCTGGGACAAGGGCGACTGGCTGCCCGTGGTGTCACCCTCGTTCGAGCGCGAAGCCTCCCATCGTTCCTTCCCGAAGAAGATGGAAGACTGGGATGTGGAACGCATCATCAAGGACTATGCCGACGCCGCCGAACGGATGAAGTTTGCGGGCCTGGACGGCATCGAACTGCAAGCCTACGGGCATCTGATGGATCAGTTCTGGTCGCCACTGACCAACGACCTCGATGCCCCGTATGGCGGTTCTATCGATAACCGGCTGCGTTTTACCTTCGAGATCCTCAGTGCCATTCGCCAGCGCGTCGGACACGAGTTCATCGTCGGCGTGCGCTATACCGGCGACGAGTTGATGCCTGGCGGGCTGACCGCGGCTGACGGCCTGGACATCTCCAGGCGCTTGAAAGACAGCGGCATGGTGGACTTTCTCAACGTTGTCCGCGGCCACATCGACACCGACGCAGGCTTGACCGACCTGATTCCGATCCAGGGCATGCGCAACTCACCGCACCTGGACTTCGCGGGAGAGATTCGCGCCGCCACCGACTTCCCCACCTTTCACGCGGCGAAGATTCCGGACGTGGCCACCGCCCGCCATGCCATCGCCTCGGGCAAGATCGACATGGTCGGCATGACCCGCGCGCACATGACCGATCCGCATATCGTGCGCAAGATCATCGAGGGGCGCGAAGAGGATATTCGCCCTTGTGTCGGGGCTAATTATTGCCTGGACCGGATCTACCAGGGAGGTGCTGCCTATTGCATTCACAACCCGGCCACCGGCCGTGAAACCAGCATGCCCCATGACATTCCCAAGGCGGCGAGCAAACGCAAGATTGTGATTGTCGGAGCTGGTGTCGCCGGGCTGGAAGCAGCGCGAGTGGCGGCCGAACGCGGCCATGAAGTGGTGGTGTTCGAAGCCGCCAACCAGGCCGGCGGTCAGGTTCGGCTCACCGCGCAATCGGAACGCCGGCGGGAAATGATCAGCATCGTCGAGTGGCGCATGGCCCAGTGTCTGGCGCGCGGCGTCAGCTTCCGTTTCAATACCTGGGCCGAGGCCAGCACCATCCACGACGAAAACCCGGACGTGGTGATCATCGCCACCGGCGGCCTGCCCCATACCGAGATACTCTCGGCTGGCAATGAGCTGGTGGTCTCCACCTGGGACATTATTGCCGGGGATGTGAAACCCGGGCGCAATGTCCTGCTGTTCGACGACGCCGGTGATCATGCGGGGCTGCAGGCGGCCGAGTTCATCGCCAGAAGTGGCGCAAAAGTAGAAATCATGACGCCGGACCGGACCTTCGCGCCGGAAGTCATGGCGATGAATCTGGTGCCCTACATGCGCTCGCTGCAAGCATTGGACACCACCTTCACCGTCACCTTCCGGCTGCTCGCCGTCGAGCGCGAGGGTCAGGATCTGCTGGCAACGATCGACAGCGATTACGGCAGTGCGCGCAAGGTTCGACGCGTGGATCAGGTGGTGGTCAATCACGGCACCCGACCGCTGGACGACCTGTATTTCGAACTGAAATCCGCTTCCAGCAACGGCGGCGTGGTCGAACATCAGGACCTGATCGTCGGCAACCCACAACAGGTGGTGACCAACCCGGATGGCCGATTCCAGTTGTTTCGCATCGGCGATGCAGTGTCGGCGCGCAATACCCACGCCGCGATCTACGATGCCTTGCGACTGGTCAAGGATTTGTAAAACGAACTCAGGTGAACAACATGCCAAGCGATGAAACACCCTCATGGAGAATTGCCGGGATAAACGGCATCCAGGGACCGGTCGAAGGCTCCCTCTATTACGCCTCCTCGATGGATGACTGGTTGCCGACAACAGCGGAAGGCTTCTGGATCAAACCGCTGTTTGAGGACATCGGGCGCGGCGAAAAAACCATGCTGATGAAAGTCGACCCCGGCGCCCATGTCGCCAGTCATACCCATGAAGGAGAGCTGGAGCAACTGTTCGTATTGCAAGGTTCCTTCTACGATCAGAACCGCACACTGAACGTCGGCGACTACTGTTGCCGCGCGCCGAACGCGGCACACAGTGCAGGCTCGGTGCAGGGGGCAATTCTGATGGTGATCTATACGTGTCGATGAAGGTTTCACTTCACCGCAGGGCGATGTGCCGGGTGAATGGCAACACGGCAACCTATAGCGCCAGGCGATTTTTTCCAGCCGCCTAATCTCTTTCCAGCGTGTAAAGTAGCAGCCATAAAAGTCATATTCAGGAACCGACTATGAGCGTGGCCAAATCTTCCTTCGACATCAGTGCAAACTTTGACAGCGGCAACATCGAAGTGCTGGATATCAGCAATCCGCTTCAAGCGTTGCTGGCCATCAAACCCGACACCCGCAGCCAGCATTTTCAATGGTTCCACTTCAAGGCCAGCGGCCTGCACGTCGGTCAGGAGCACTGGTTCCGCCTGAATAACGCCAGCAAGTCTTCGTACAACAAAGCATGGGACGGTTATCAGGCCGTTGCATCCTACGATCACGTCAACTGGTTCCGCGTCCCCACCATCTTCGAAGGCGACTGCCTGCGTTTCAGCCTCGAAGCCACCGCCACCCACGCCTGGTTTGCCTATTTCGAACCTTACGGCCGTGGCCGTCACGACTGGCTGATCGAACAGGCCCTGACCAAGGCCGGCACCGAACTGCTGGCCACCGGCAAGAGTGCTGAAGGTCGAGACATCCAGTTGCTGCGTAAGGGCACGGGCGCCGAAGGCCGGCGCAAGGTCTGGATCATTGCTCAGCAACACCCCGGCGAACACATGGCCGAGTGGTTCATGGAGGGCGTGATCGAACGCCTGGAAAAACACGACGACCCGGTGTTGAACAAACTGCTGGCCAGTGCCGACCTGTACCTGATCCCGAACATGAACCCGGACGGGGCCTTCCATGGTCACCTGCGCACCAACGCCATGGGCCAGGACCTGAACCGCGCCTGGCAAAGCGCCAGCCAGGAGATCAGCCCGGAAGTGCTGTTCGCTCAACAGCAGATGGAAAAGTATGGCGTCGACCTGTTCCTCGACGTCCACGGTGATGAAGAAATCCCGTACGTGTTCACCGCCGGCTGCGAAGGCAACCCGGGCTATACGCCGCGAATCGAAAAACTCGAAGAACACTTCCGCAGCCATCTGAAACACCTGACCAAGGATTTCCAGACCAAGCACGGCTACACCCGCGACGAACCGGGAAAAGCCAACATGACCCTGGCCTGCAACAGCGTCGGCCAGAAATTCGACTGCCTGTCGTTGACCCTGGAGATGCCGTTCAAGGACAACAACGACTCACCGAATGCGCTCACGGGCTGGTCCGGCAAGCGCTCGAAGCAATTGGGCAAAGACGTGTTGACCACCATCGCTGACATGGTCGACACCCTGCGCTGATCACCCGCCCCTGTAGCAGCTGGCGAAGCCTGCGTCCGGCTGCGAAGCAGTCGCCATCAAACAACTCGGTTGACCTGAAAGACCGAGGTGTTCTTTTTTACGACTGCTTCGCAGCCGGACGCAGCCTTCGGCAGCTGCTACACGGGACGCAGGCTACGCCAGCTACTACAAGGTCAGCCGCGATCCTTGCCGCGCAACATGCTGTCCAGCACCTCATCACGCCGCACCCAACCGTGAAACAACGCCGCCGCCAGGTGCAGCAGCACGGTGAGAAACAGCAGATACGCCAGATACCCATGCGCCTTGCGCAGGAACGCAAACACCTGCGCATTGGCCGGCAGGATCGAGGGCAACTGGAGCGAGTTGCTGATCATCACAGGGTCACCCGCTGCCGAAATCATGGCCCAGCCAAGCAACGGCAAAACCAACATCAAGACGTACAACAAAACGTGTGAGGCCTTGGCCGCCAGTGCCTGCCAGCTCGGCAGATCCGCCGGCAACGGTGGCTGTCGGGTGGAAAAGCGCACGAACAAACGCACAATCACCAGCAGCAAAATCGCAACGCCCAAAGGCTTGTGCAGATTGAGTAACCACTCATGGCGCTCGGACACCGAGGCCACCATTCCCGCGCCGATAAACAGCATCGCAATGATCATCAGCGCCATCAGCCAATGCAGCAGCCGCGCCAACGGCGCGAAATGGTTCGGTTGAGCGCTCATTGTTGAGCCTCCTGTTTAGCGGCACTCAACTGACTGACTTCACTGGTGCGGCGCAAGTAGGAATTGGCGTAACCGGCTGAGCGTGCAGCGAGCAACGGGTCGTCGGAACCTTCAATGCCGCTGGGTAGCACGAGCGGATCGTAGTTGATGTCGCGGCACTCGCCATTGAGTTGTGGCTGGGTGCGTTCAAGGACCAAAGTGCCGGCGTTCAGCACTTTGCGACCGCTTGGCCAGGCCTTGCTGGCGTCGTTGACCGGATCCTCCGGGTTTGCCAGCGTGATCTGCAACTGCCAGCGCAGCGGCCCGGCTGACAGGCGCTGAACCAGATCTTTCTCAAGAAAATCACTGCCCTCAGGCGCTGTGGCACCCGCCGCATCCTGCGCCACTGGCACCATGTTCCAACGCACTGCCTGGCGTTGACCGGCGGCGTTCACCAGGTAGAACGCGTTGACGCTGTTGTACGTCTCTGTCGCGTAGCTGGCCGACGGCTTGGCGGTTTTGATCCAGGCCAGAAACGGCGCAGATTCGGGATGAGCACCGAAGAATGCCGGGACCGCCGCCGGGTTGGGTTTACCGGTGGCCGGATCCGGCGACTGGGCTTGCTGCAACTGATAAAACGCCTCAGGGGTGCCCACGGGGAATACCGGCATGCTGTTCATCCCGGTGCGCCACTGTTGACCGTTGGCCTGGGTGAAACGCAACGCCATGCTGCGGATCGGCACGGCGCTGTCGGGTGCGTAAGGATTGCCGGGGGGTAAAGCGAATCGCCCGACCACCGGGGTCTTGGCGTCGCTGAACACCTGCGCACTGGAATAGCTGCGGGCCTCAGCGGTGCTTTCGAAATACCCGATCACGCACACACCTTTGGCGTGATTACGGCGGAAACCCGGGTGTACGCCGTTGTTCTTTTCCAGCACGTTGATCAGCGCTTTCGGCGTCAGGCGCTGTGGGTCGAGTGTGCCATTGACGTAGGCAAAGGCACCGGCCAGCGCGGCGACCACGACCGCAATGCCAGTCAAACGCAGTGTCAGGCTTGCGGCACTCAGCGGTGGCCGGGTGGGCGGTGATGAGCGATCTACCATGAATAACTCCAGGGCCGTCGGCCACAAGTGAGAAGAATCAAGCAGACGTACCCCACTGCGCTTTATTCCATCGCCCGGTGTTTATTTTTGCAGGCGTGGAATAACCTCATATGCCGGGCGTCTTCCTAGTCCCAGCGTAGTGACTAGCCAGAACTTCATGAACGATATCGACGAACAACTCAGAGAAATCATTCCCAGGCTGCGGCGTTTCGCGGGTTCGCTGACGCGCAATCCCAGCAGCGCCGACGATCTGGTGCAGTCGAGCCTGGAGCGAGCGCTGTCGAGTTGGGCTGACAAACGCCCCGGGGGCGACTTGCGCGCCTGGTTGTTTTCGATTCTGTACCGGCAGTTTCTCGATGCCCACCGTCGCACCCGGCGTTATGCGCGAATGCTCGAATTCTTTACCGGCCGCGACGACGCACAGCCGTCGGTCGAACGCACGGTGATTGCCCAATCGACGCTGCAAGCCTTCGATCAACTCACCACCGAACAGCGCGCGCTGCTGCTTTGGGTGTCGGTGGAAGGTTTGAGTTATAAAGAGGTCGCCGAGATTCTCGACGTCCCGACCGGCACCGTGATGTCCCGCCTGTCCCGCGCCCGCCAGGCCTTGCGCCAACTCAGCGACGGCGAAATCACCAGCCCTTCTTTGCGGATACTCAAATGATCAGCATGCCCCCGAGCGAGCGTGACCTGCACGCTTACGTCGATCACCAACTTGACGACGCCGACCGACGTCTGGTGAAAACCTACCTGGAAAACAACCCTGAAGCAGCCGCGCAAGTACGCGCCTGGCAGCAGGACGCTCAACAATTGCGCGCAGCACTGAGCGGTGCCCTGCAACAACCGGTCAATCAGGAGCTTGACCCGGCACTGATTCGCCAACGCCTTAAACACCAGTCCCACCGTCATCTGGCCAGTGCGGCGGTGCTGTTGATCGCTGTCAGCGTCGGTGGATTGAGCGGCTGGCAAGCGCGTGAGATGACCCTGCCCGGCGCCCCGCCGCCGATGACCGATGCCATGCAGGCTTATCGCCTGATCGCCCAGCAAGGCATCTTGCCGGCCGACTACAAGGTCAACGCCGACGGTGACATGCAGGGCTGGCTGGACCGTTATTTCACCCGCGCCAATCGTCTCCCCGACTTGTCAGGCGCAGGCTTCAAACCGGTCAGCGGCCGTTTGCTCAGCACCGAACAAGGGCCGGCGGCGATGGTGGTTTACGAGGATCAGGGCGGGCACAAGATCAGTTTCTACGTGCGCCCACCAGGACCGAAAAACTACTTGCTGCCACGGGGCAGCCGCAGCGATGGCGAGTTGCAGGCCGAGTACTGGTCTGGCAGCGGCTACAACTATGCGATGGTCAGCCCGAGTGACACGCCGGCGGCGCAGATGCTCAAGCAAACCGCACAGTTCTGACCACACCGCTGATCCCATTGCGGGGGCGGTTTTGTGATTGACGCCCCCTGTGGGAGCCAGCCTGCTGGCGATGACGGTGGCACATTCAAAGTTGATGTTAGCTGACACTCCGCTATCGCTAGCAGGCTCGCTTCCACAACGGAATCAGCGATCATTCCGAAATGTGTTCAGCTTTGCCCTGACACCTGCGAAGGCCGGCGGTCTGTTCAATCCCGCTTCACCCGTCGACAGGACTGGAAGAGAAATTACCCAACTGGTTACACTACGCCGCCGCTGCTCGGGGAGCCGGCCTGACGACTACGGATTGACATGACAATGGCCGCTCGACCGCCCAAACGTTCGCGACTGACACCACGCTGGCTTTCCTTGCGCGGCCTTTTCGGCAAGGCGCTTGCGGAACCGGCCAGCGGCGTGGCGGCGGGCAAAGTCGTCCACGAATACTTCCACCAAAAGTCCCATGCCCAGGGCTACACCCTCAGCCACAGTCAGTTGCGGGTGATCGACTGCATGGCGCAGCACGCCACCGCCCTGCTCGGCGAGTCGGCGAAAACCCTACCCGGTCTTTACCTGCATGGTGCGGTTGGACGCGGCAAGAGCTGGTTGCTCGACGGCTTCTTCCAGGCGATCCCGATCGAAAAAAAACAGCGGCTGCACTTCCATGAATTCTTTGCCCGACTGCATCAGGGCATGTTCACCCATCGCGATCAACCCAATGCGCTGGAAGTCACCCTTGATGAATTGCTGAGCGATTGCCGGGTGCTGTGTTTCGACGAGTTTCACGTCCATGACATCGGCGACGCGATGCTCATCACGCGCTTGTTCAAGGCGCTGTTCCGTCGCGGTATTCTGCTGCTGGTGACGTCCAATTATCCACCAGAGGGCCTGTTACCCAACCCGCTCTACCACGCACGCTTCAAACCCGTTATCGAGCTGATCCACGCCCGCATGCACGTGATGGAAGTCGGCGGCCCGCATGACTACCGCAGTCAGGTCAGAACCCATGCGCAGCAGGTGTTTACGCAAGGCCGGTATGTCTGGCCGGGTAGCGTGACGCAACGCCAGGCGTTGAACCTGCCCGAAGGCAACACCCCGCCATTGCAGCTGCCGGTCGGTACCCGGCATTTTCATGCGCGGCACTGCGCAGAACGGACCGTCGGATTCACCTTTGCCGATCTGTGTGATCACCCCACGGCAGTCATGGATTACCTGGAGCTGTGTAGGCGCTTCGATCACTGGATCATCGACGAACTGCCTGACCTGGCCGACTGCTCCATTGCCGCGCAGCAGCGTTTTATCAATTTGATCGACGTTTTATACGATCAGGACAAGCACCTGACGTTGCTCGGCCCACACCCATTGCGTGAAAGCCTGGGCGGCGATGCCATCGATCTGGCGCGTACACGCAGCCGTTTGGGGCAGTTGCAGGAAGTGCGCGCACCGGCCTGACAGGCGAGCCTGCTTTACCGCTATCATGTCGCCCACTTCCAGGCCCCTGCGCCTTCCCTTGATCAAAAGCGAACTCGCCCATGGATACCCTCGCCCAACTGCGTGCCGGTCAATTGACTGGCATCACCCGCCTGGACCTGGCCTGCGGCCTGACAGAATTTCCCCGGGAAATCTTCGACTTGGCAGACTCGCTGGAAGTGCTCAACCTCAGCGGCAACTCCTTGAGCAGCCTGCCGGATGACCTGCATCGCCTGACCCGTTTGCGCGTACTTTTTTGCTCCGAAAACCTGTTCACAGAACTGCCAGCATGCCTGGGCCAATGCGCTGCGCTGACGATGATCGGCTTCAAGGCCAATGCTATCGAATCCGTCCCTGGCGCCGCGCTGCCGCCGTTGCTGCGCTGGTTGATTCTGACCGATAACCGCATCACGCAACTGCCCACCGAACTGGGCGACCGACCGTACCTGCAAAAACTCATGCTCGCCGGCAACCGCTTGCAGCGCCTGCCCCGCAGCCTCAGTCAGTGCCATCGACTTGAGCTGATTCGCATCGCTGCCAATCAACTCAGTGAACTGCCCGAATGGCTGCTGGCCTTGCCCAGCCTGACCTGGCTGGCGTACGCCGGTAACCCGCTGGAAAACGAAGCCGATGCGGCGGCGCTGGAAGCCACAGCCCGGATTCCATGGGACCAATTGCGTCTGGAGCAGCAACTGGGCGAAGGCGCTTCGGGAGTGATTCACCGGGCCACATGGGATCAACCGGAGCACCCGGCCATACCGGTCGCGGTCAAGCTCTACAAGGGCGAAATGACCAGCGACGGCTCCCCCCTGCACGAGATGAACGCCTGCATCACCGCCGGCCTTCACCCTAACCTGATCCGGGTCGAAGGCCGAATCGTCGATCATCCCGAGCAGCAATCCGGGCTGGTCATGCAACTGATCGATTCGAGTTATCGCAACCTGGCCGCGCTGCCGAGCCTGGCCTCCTGCACCCGCGACATCTACACCGATGACACCCGTTTCAGCGCGGGCGTGGCATTGCGCATCGCCCATGGCGTCGCCTCGGTGGCCAGGCACTTGCACCGCCAAGGCATCACCCACGGCGACCTCTATGGCCACAATATCCTGTGGAATGAACACGGTGATTGCCTGCTGGGCGATTTTGGCGCGGCGTCTTTCCACGCCACCTGCGACAGCCCGGAAAGCCGAGCGCTGCAACGGATCGAGGTGCGGGCCTTTGGTGTGTTGCTGGGGGAACTGCTGGAACGCATCGACTCGGGGTTGAGCGATATCGCGCGTGAAGAGCTGGAAGTGTTGCAAGAGCGCTGCTGTCAGCCTGAGGTGCTGAAGCGACCGGGGTTTAGCGAGATTGTGCGGGAACTTCAAGATAGGTGACCGCTTCGCGGTCATTCGTCGGAACGCCGCCCGGAGCAAGCCCGCTCCCACACTGGATCTGTGTACGACGAAGATCCAATGTGGGAGCGAGCCTGCTCGCGATAGCGGTATTACTGAATAAACAAATTACCCAGCCAGACCCACAAACATATCCTGCACATCATCATGGTTGTCGAGGCCTTCCAGGAACGCTTCGACTTCAGCCATTTGCTCGTCGCTCAACCCGGTGACCGGGTTCTTAGGCTGGTAGCCCAGTTTCGCCGACAACACGGTAAACCCTTGCTCAGGCAGTGCTTTTTGCACCGCATCCAGATCCGCAGGCTCGGTCAGGAACAAGGTCGTGCCCTCTTCTTCACCCGGCTCGAAATCCTGGGCGCCGGCTTCAATCGCGGCCATTTCCGGATCGGCGTCCGGGCTGTCCGGAGACGCCTCGATCATGCCGACATGGTTAAAGTCCCAAGCCACCGAACCGGAAGCGCCCAACTGGCCCTTGCGGAATGCCACGCGGATTTCAGCCACGGTGCGGTTGATATTGTCGGTCACGCATTCAACGATCAGCGGCACCTGATGCGGTGCGAAGCCTTCGTAAGTCACGCGATGGTATTGCACGGTTTCGCCCAACAGACCCGCGCCTTTCTTGATCGCGCGATCCAGAGTTTCCTTGGGCATCGAGGCCTTTTTGGCCTGTTCAACCACAAGTCGCAGGTGTGCGTTGGTGGCGGTATCGGCGCCGTTGCGCGCAGCAATGGTGATTTCTTTCACCAGTTTGCCGAAAATCTTGCCTTTGGCGTTGGATGCCGCTTCTTTGTGTTTAACCTTCCACTGTGCGCCCATTACTCACTCTCTTGATCTGTGGCGCCGAGACATCTATTGGCCGACGCGTTGCGCAAGTTTATACGGCCTAAAGTTGGCAATCGACCAAAAAATGCGGACTGAATGACCGGCATCACGGATCGACTTTTTCGCCAGTACTCGTAGGGCGATTCTGAAACGCCGATTTGCGGTGACTATTGAGCGGCGTGGTTTCGTACCCTTCGCGTCCGTACTCCATGGCAGAAGCGCGTTCGATGCACAACGACAAGGAAAGTCTCTACACCCTGACCCTCCTCGACAGCGGATTGAGCCTGCAGGTATTGCAGTTCAGTGGCACTGAAGGCCTGAACCAGCCCTATCGATTCGACATTGAAGTCATTGGCCTGGCACCGGCGATGAACCTCGACCCCGTGCTGCAACAACCGGCCTTTCTCACCCTTGGAGATCACAGTGTCATTCACGGCATTGTTCACAGCGCCAGCCGTGAACATCGCGGCCTGCATCGCATCGGCTACCACCTGGTGCTGGTGCCTTACGTTAAAAACCTCGACCGCCACCGTTGCCGTCGGGTCTTTCATCGCCTCAGCGTGCCGGCCATCCTGCGTCAATTGTTTGAGGAACATGCACTGCCCGAGGCCAGCTATCGCCTGGAACTGTCCGACGTGCACTACCCGCCCCGGCCGTTTTGCATTCAATACGAAGAGACCGACCTGACGTTGATGCAGCGGCTCTGCGAAGAAGAAGGCATCCACTATCACTTCGAACATCAGCGTGACGGGCATGTCCTGGTGCTGGCCGATGACACCCAGAAATTCCCCGAAGACTCGCTCTTGCTGCCCTTTCAGTCCGAGCCCCGTGACGAGAATTTTCTGCCGGTCTTCCACGAGCTGTTCCAGCGGCATAATGCGCGCGCCCAACCCGAACGTCGAATCGCCCACAATCGCGGCACTAAAGCCACCGGTGATGGTGCAGCCAACCACACCTTCTCCAGAACATCCGCTTCGATTGCTCGCCCCACCCCCGAGCAGGCACACCGCGAGCAGCTCAATCGCCGGGAACTGGAGCGTTTGCGCTGCCAGCATCGACAGATTGAAGGCCAAAGCAATCAAGCTGACTTGCGCAGTGGAAGCATCGTACAAGTGGCGGAGAATCCACTGTCAGGCTTCAACGATCAGTGGCTGATCACCAACGTCCAACACCAGGGGCAACAGCCGTCAATCCTCGCCGACCAACGCCCACGGCGCTACAGCAATCAGTTCACCGCCATTCCCTGGTCAACGGAATTCAGGCCCGCGCGCTCACAGCCCCGGCCGAGCATTCCGGGCTATCAGATCGCGCTAGTGCTGGGTACGGTCGGGCAACCGGCAGCGTTGGATGAGCAAAATCGAATACAGGTGCGGCTGTGGCCAACGCGGGAAGACGACGCCGATGAATCCTCCGGCCTATGGCTTCCCGTGGCCCTTGCCACGGCGGATGGTCGGATTGATCCCTCCCGGCTGCCCCTCGCCGGTACTGAGGTGCTCATCAGCTTTCTCGACAGTGACCCGGATCGCCCGGTGTTATGCGCCACCGCAGGCAACCCGATCAAGCCTCTTGCCGCTTACCCGTCACGCCGCGACGGTCGTTTGCTGCTCGATTGGCTGATCAATCGCTAGATGCATGCCACAGGGAATCAACCTCACACTGGCGCCAAATCAAAAAACGCCTGTATCAGGCGCAAATCCCGCCGTCGCTCCATGCACCCGATCATGTGCCGGTTAACCAACCCCTCACCCACGATCGGCACCGCCGCCACCCGTGGGTCATGGCTGACCTCCACCGACGACACCACACCAACCCCCAGCTCAGCCGCCACGGCCTCGGTCACCGCTTCACGACTGTCCAGCTCCAGCAACACCCGTGGATTGACCCTGGCCTGATTGCAGGCTTGATCGAACGTGCGCCGGGTAATCGAACTCGGCTCACGCATCACCATGATCACCTGATCCAGTTCCTTGAGCTTCACGCTGTTTGCCTTGGCCCAAGGATGATTTACAGGCACCAACGCACACATCCGCGACTCGCTCAGCGCCTGCAAATGCAGGCCTTTGCGCGGTTCAACCTCGGTCAGCACCGCCACATCGGCATGCTCGGACAATAACGCCGCCAGGGTTTCCTGGGCATTGCCCAGCCGCAGGTTCACGGTGATGCCCGGATAACGCGCCCGCAGGCTGGCCAACATCGGCATCACCAGGTGCGGACCGTCTGCCGCCACTTCCAGGCGCCCGGTCAGCAGCTGCCGGTTCGCTTCGAGCATTACCTGCGCCTCTTCCGCCAGGCCGAACATGGCCCGGGTGATCGCGGCCAGTTTGGTGCCCTCGTCCGTCAGCTCCACACGTCGTGCATTACGGCGCAACAAAGTGATTTGGTAGCGCTCCTCCAAGGACTTGATGTGCCCGGTCACCGCCGGCTGGCTGATGAACAACCGTGCGGCGGCGCGGGTGAAGCTGCCTTCGCGGGCCACAGCATCAAAGGCGCGAAGCTGGAACAGGTTCATGAATAACTCTCACTGATGGCTGGCATAACAACAAACAATTTGATTGATAGCACGGCAAATTGCAATTTATGCCCCGTAACTTCATCCCATCGATTGCGAGGACACGAGAATGAGCACTGCCGACCCCATCCTGCTCACCCCCGGACCACTGACCACCTCGGCCCGCACTCGCCAGGCGATGATGGTCGACTGGGGTTCATGGGATGACCGCTTCAACCAACTGACGGCCAGCCTGTGCGAACAATTGCTGGCCATCCTCAACGGCGGTGACAGCCACCACTGTGTGCCCCTGCAAGGTAGCGGCACGTTCGCGGTCGAAGCGGCCATCGGCACGCTGGTGCCCCGCGACGGCAAAGTGCTGGTGCTGATCAACGGCGCCTATGGCAAACGCCTGGCGAAGATTTGCGAAGTGCTGGGTCGGTCCTTCAGCACCTTCGAAACCGCTGAAGACGAACCGACCACCGCCGCGGACGTCGACCGCCTGCTGCACGCTGACCCCAGCCTTACTCACGTCGCACTGATTCACTGCGAAACCAGCACCGGCATCCTCAACCCGCTGGCGGAAATCGCCGACGTCATTGCCCGACACGGCAAACGCCTGATCATCGACGCCATGAGTTCCTTTGGCGCCCTGCCGATTGATGCGCAACAGGTGCCGTTCGACGCCCTGATCGCCGCATCGGGCAAATGCCTGGAAGGCGTGCCGGGGATGGGGTTCGTTTTCGCTCGCAAAGAATCCCTGGCCAACGCCGCCGGCAACTCGCACTCGCTGGCAATGGACCTGTTCGACCAACACACCTACCTGGCCAAGACCGGCCAATGGCGCTTCACCCCGCCGACCCATGTGGTCGCGGCGCTGCACGAGGCCCTGCTGCAATACCACGAAGAAGGTGGCTTGCCGGCGCGGCATCAACGCTACGCCGACAACTGCAACGTGCTGCTCGATGAGATGGCCAAACTCGGCCTGCGCAGCTTCCTGCCCGCCGCGATCCAGGCGCCGATCATCGTCACGTTCCACGCCCCGAAACACCCGCGTTACCAGTTCAAGGAATTCTACGAACGGGTCAAGGCTAAGGGCTTCATCCTCTACCCCGGCAAATTGACCCAGGTTGAAACCTTCCGTGTCGGCTGCATTGGCCACGTCAACCAGGCCCAGATGCACGCGGCGGTGGCCGCAGTCGCCGACGTACTGCGCGAGATGGAAGTCTTCGAACTCTGATTCACAACAATCTGCGTAGCAGCTGTCGAGCCTGCGAGGCTGCGTTCGACTGCGAAGCAGTCGTAAATTCAGGCGCCGCGGTCTTTCAGGAAAACACTGTGTAAAGGGTTTACGACTGCTTCGCAGTCGAACGCAGCCTCGCAGGCTCGGCAGCTGCTACACGGATCTTCATTTTTCCAAATACAGGATTTGAGACATGAACTACGCAAACCCAACCCAACTGCAAGCCGCCATCCTCGACTGGGCCGGCACCGTCGTCGACTTCGGTTCCTTCGCACCCACCCGGATTTTTGTCGAAGCCTTCGCCGAGTTCGACGTCCAGGTCTCCATCGAAGAAGCCCGCGGGCCGATGGGCATGGGCAAGTGGGACCACATCCGCACCCTGTGCGATCAACCGCAAGTCGCTGAGCGTTATCGCGCCGTGTTCGGCCGCGCACCGACCGATGAGGATGTCACGGCCATCTACCAACGCTTCATGCCGCTGCAAATCGAAAAAATCGCCGAACACTCGGCGCTGATTCCCGGTGCACTGGACACCATCGCCCACTTGCGCCAGCAAGGGATCAAGATCGGTTCCTGTTCCGGCTACCCGAAACAGGTGATGGACAAAGTGGTCGAGCTGGCCGCCGCCAACGGCTACGTCGCCGACCACGTGGTCGCCACCGATGAAGTCCCCAACGGTCGCCCATGGCCGGCTCAGGCCCTGGCCAACGTCATTGCGCTGGGCATCGACGATGTCGCTGCCTGCGTGAAGATCGACGACACCGTGCCGGGCATTCTCGAAGGTCGTCGTGCCGGCATGTGGACCGTGGCGCTGATCTGTTCAGGTAACGCGCTGGGCCTGAACTACGAAGAGTATCTCGCCCTGGGCAGCGATCAACTGGCCGGCGAACGCAAGCGTATCCATGCCATGTTCAACGGCTCGCGGCCGCATTACATGATCGACACCCTCACTGATTTGCCGCAGGTGATCGTCGACATCAACAAGCGCCTGGCCAAGGGGGAGATGCCGCAGAGCAGTTGAATCTGCGATTTGCCGTTTATAAAAGCGCCAGTTCTTTGCGGAACTGGCGCTTTTTTTGGCCGATCACTTGATCCAGAGCGTTGCAACGACGATTAGCCACAGGCAAATCCCTCAAAGCGCATTACAGTTAAGGAACACCGTCGGACAGGAGCGGTGGCTTTAGACCCGGCCTGTGAGGAACACCGTATGCCATGGAAGAATTCGGAATCACGCTACAGCACCGTATCGATCACGCTGCATTGGGTGATGCTGGTCTTGCTGGCGCTGGTTTACGCCAGCATCGAGTTTCGTGGGCTCTTTCCTAAAGGCAGTGGCGGCCGAACGCTGATCGTCGAATCGCACTTCATGCTGGGCCTGACCGTGTTCGTGCTGGTCTGGCTGCGGTTATTCGCCCGCAGCCTGGGCCCCGCACCGCAGATTTTCCCCGCCTCACCGCCGTGGCAAACCACGCTCGCGAAGTTGATGCACTGGGCGTTGTACATTTTCATGATCGCGATGCCGATTCTGGGGTGGCTGGTGACCAGCGCCAAGGGTAATCAAGTGATGTTTTACGGCTTTGACCTGCCGATGCTGGTAGCGGAAGACAAAGCGCTGGCCAAGCAGATTCAGGACTGGCATGAACTCGGTGGCACCATCGGCTACTGGCTGATCGGCTTGCACGCCGTGGCCGGGATCTATCACCACTATGTGGTGCGGGATAACACCTTGTTGCGGATGATGCCTAAACGCAAATGAGCGCCGAGCGTGTGCTTATCGAAACCCCCGCAATCCTTGCAAGCCTCCGGTATGAATAAAGATCAGCCGCGTGCCCTTTTTGAATGCTCCGGCCTCGATTTGCTGCTTGAGCATCAGCAGCGCTTTGCCGGTGTACAACGGCTCCAGAGGCAAACCGCTGACGTGTCCGGTTTGATCGATGAAGTCGAGTAACGGCTGATCGACTTTGGCAAAGCCGCCTCGACTGGCGTCCAGCAGTTGGTAGTTGTGCTGGCTCACACCCGCTTCTTTCAGGATCGACTCGACCTGTTGCGCAACGCCGTGATCGTCGGGCACCGCCATTGCGCCGTACACCATGCGCTCGCCGTCCTCGGCCAGCACCAGGCCGGCCAGAGTGGTGCCGGTTCCGCAGGCCAACCACCAGCCGTCGTGGCCGCCCCACCCCAGACAACCCGGTTGGTCGTCGACCATTGCCTTCAATCGCATGCAGCCGCTTGCTCCTCGCAGGCCGCCGCCCCCTTCGGGCACCGGATGCAGATCGGGGTATTGCGCCTGCCAGGGTTGCCAGAAACCCGCTTCATGCCGCGCCCGGTAACCGCCATAACCCAACCAATGCAATTGCATGCCGAATGCCTGCAAGTCCTTCACCGTCGGGGTTTCCTGCGGATGACCGCGCAACAGGCCGACGGTGCGGAAACCGAAGCGTTTGCCGGCGGCGGCCAATGCGTGCAGATGATTGGAGTGCGCACCGCCCAGGCTGATGATGCCGTTGGCACCGGCGAGGTCGGCTGCGTGCAAGTGCTCGATGAGCTTGAACCACTTGTTGCCACTGATCAGCGGGTCGATCTGGTCGAGGCGCAAAGTGGCGACTTCGATACCGGCGGTGGTGAGCCAGTCGAGCTTGAGGGGTTCGAGGGGGGCCTGGGGTAGCCAGTCGTTGGGAGGGAGGAGCATCGATGCCAGCTCTGGGTAAAGAGCTGGCATTCTAGTCGCTCTAAGGACGCCTTCGCGAGCAAGCCCGCTCCCACACTCGATCTATGTCGCACTGAAGATCAAATGTGGGAGCGAGCCTGCTCGCGATAGCCATTGGCACGCTAGACCTGTTGATTACAACTCAGCGGCCAACCGCGACCCTTGGTTGATCGCGCGCTTGGCATCGAGCTCTGCCGCCACGTCCGCGCCACCAATCAAATGCACGTTCTGCCCCGCCGCCACCAAACCGTCCTGCAACTCACGCAGCGGATCCTGCCCGGCGCAGATCACGATGTTGTCCACCGGCAGCACTTGCGGCTCGCCAGTTTCGCCAATACGAATGTGCAGGCCTTCGTCGTCGATCTTCAGGTACTCGACGCTGTTAAGCATCTGCACCTGCTTGTTCTTCAGCCCGGTGCGGTGAATCCAGCCGGTGGTTTTACCGAGGCCGTCGCCGACCTTGGATTTTTTGCGTTGCAGCAGGAATACCTCACGAGCAGGTGCATGCGGCTCAGCCTTGATCCCCGCGACACCGCCGCGCGCTTCCAGGTGAGTATCGATGCCCCACTCCTTCCAGAACGCTTCGCGGTCCTGACTGGTGGCCACGCCCTGGTGAACGAGGAATTCCGACACGTCGAAACCGATACCGCCGGCGCCGATGACCGCGACACGCTTGCCCACCGGTTTGCGCTCAAGGATCACGTCGAGATAACTCAACACCTTGGCGTTTTCAACGCCGGGTATCGCCGGGGTTCTTGGCGCGATGCCGGTGGCGAGAATGATCTCGTCGTAACCTCCCTCGACCAATTGCGCCACGTCAACGCGGGTGTTCAGGCACACCTCGACGTTGGTGGTCTGCAATTTACGATTGAAATAACGCAGGGTTTCAAAGAACTCTTCCTTGCCCGGTACGCGCTTGGCGACGTTGAACTGACCGCCGATTTCACTGGCCGAATCAAACAGCGTTACTTGATGCCCGCGCTCGGCAGCCACCGTCGCAGCGGAAAGCCCCGCAGGACCGGCACCGACCACGGCGATTTTCTTGATCTGCTGCACCGGCAGGTAATTGAGCTCGGTTTCATGGCAAGCGCGCGGATTGACCAGGCAACTAGTCAATTTGCCGCCGAAGGTGTGATCCAGGCATGCCTGGTTGCAACCGATGCAGGTGTTGATTTCGTCGGCACGGCCTTCAGCGGCCTTGTTGACGAATTCCGGGTCGGCGAGGAACGGACGCGCCATGGACACCATGTCGGCATCGCCTTCAGCCAGAATCTGTTCGGCCACTTCCGGGGTGTTGATGCGGTTGGTGGTGATCAGCGGAATGCTCACCGAGCCACGCAGCTTGGCAGTGACTTTGCTGAACGCCGCACGCGGCACTTTGGTGGCGATGGTCGGAATCCGCGCTTCGTGCCAGCCAATACCGGTGTTGATGATCGTTGCACCGGCCTGTTCGATGGCCTTGGCCAGGGTGACGATTTCTTCCCAGGTGCTGCCGCCTTCGACGAGGTCGAGCATCGACAGGCGGAAGATAATGATGAAGTTCGGACCCACTGCTTCACGCACGCGGCGGACGATTTCCACCGGCAGGCGCATACGGTTTTCATAGCTGCCGCCCCAACGGTCGGTGCGGTGGTTGGTATGGGCCGCGAGGAACTGGTTAATGAAATAACCTTCGGAACCCATGATCTCGACGCCGTCATACTCGGCCTGTTGCGCCAGAGTCGAACAGGTGACGAAATCGCTGATTTGTTTCTCGATGCCTTCCTCGTCCAGCTCTTTGGGCTTGAACGGGTTGATCGGCGCCTGGATGGCGCTCGGCGCGACCTGCTTCGGGCTGTAGGCATAACGCCCGGCGTGGAGGATCTGCATGCAGATCTTGCCACCCGCCTCGTGCACGGCGCGAGTCACGATCTGGTGCTTGAAGGCTTCTTCCTCGGTGGTCAGTTTGGCCGCCCCGGAATACACCCCGCCTTCATCGTTAGGTCCGATGCCGCCTGTGACCATCAGGCCAACGCCACCGCGCGCTCGCTCGGCAAAGTACGCCGCCATGCGTTCGAAACCGCCGGGTTTTTCCTCAAGACCGGTGTGCATCGAGCCCATCAGGGTGCGATTGCGCAGCGTAGTAAAACCCAGGTTCAGCGGGGCCAACAGGTGCGGGTAATGAGCGGCGGCCATTTGTAACTCCACATCGAGCGTTCACGGAAAAAGTGCAGGAGCTCTTTGGCTCCCATCAGTCATGCTCGACAGGTTAAGAGTCGCGCTCCTGTCACTCAATGACCGAAACTGACAACTTATTGATCCAAATGTGCACGCCCCCTTGGCAAGTGCGCGCATGGGCCCTACCCTAGTCGCGAATCCTGCACACGGCCGTTGACCGCTCCCCATGCGCAAACTTCTGTACCTGACCTTTTCCATGGCAATCATTGCCGGCCTGACCACCTACGCCATGTGGGCATCGGACCGTCCGGTGGGCCACTACTTGTCGGACCTGCGCATCAACCTCGCCGTCGATCAAGGCACACCCGCTGATCGCGGCAACCTGCTGGGCATCCAGCCCGAGCTGTTCCCGACCGACTATCAAAGCCCCGAGCGTTTGCACCGCAAACTCGCCGCCTATTTGCAGCAGGCCCGGGACCATGGCCTGCTGAATGACAAGACCATCGTCGTGCTGCCCGAGCATGTCGGCACCTGGCTGATGGTCAGCGGTGAGAAAGATGAGCTGTACCAGGCCACGACCATCAAGGAAGCCATGAACTGGCTCGCGGTGAGCAATCCCTTGCAGTTCGTTCGCGCGCTGATCAGCGCCGAGGGCGGCAGTCGCCTGGACGATGCCCATTTGCGGATGAAAGCCAAAGGCATGGCCAAGAGTTACCAGGCACTGTTCGGCGGGCTGGCGAAGGAATTTGACGTGACGGTGGTGGCGGGCACCATCGTGCTTCCGGAGCCCAGCGTCATCGACGGCCGGCTGAACATCGGGCGCGGCGCGCTGTACAACAGCAGCGTGATCTTTGGTCGCGATGGCTTGCCGATTGGCCAGCCGCAACGCCAGCTGCATCCCGTGTTCGAGAAGCCTGACGACACCAATACCAAGGGCCAACAGACACTCAACGTCATCGATACACCCGCCGGACGCTTGGGCGTTTTGATCGGCAGTGACAGCTGGTACCCGGAGAATTACCGCAAGCTCGACGATCAGGGTGTGCAACTGGTGGCAGTGCCAGCGTTCGTCGTCGGACGTGACACCTGGGATAAACCGTGGCGGGGATACCGGGGATTGCCGCCCCCCCAATCCGTCAGCCTCAAGCCCGGTGAACTCAGTGAAGGTCAGGCCTGGCATCGCCTGACATTGACCGCGCAACCGCCAGGCAGCCAGGCCATCGCCGGTATGAGCGTGTTCCTGCGCGGCCAGTTCTGGGATCAAGGCAGCGCCGGGCAAAGTTTTCTCAACAACAACGGTCACCAGTTCGCTGACGGCAACGCCCGTGGCGCGCGGCTGCTGAACCTCTGGTTGTAACCCATGAAACCGTTGCCGATGCGCCTCGGGGATTTGTCGGTGGGTTTCGTCCATAGTCTGGCCGAGGCGGTGCACAGCCACGGCGTAGACCCTCAACCGTTGCTCGATCAATACGGCCTGGATGCGGCCAGATTGGCGGAGCCCGGAGCCCGTCTGTCGATCCCGCGCTACATGCGCCTGGGCCACGGGGCGATCCAACTGACGGATGACCCGGCACTGGGTTTGCGCATGGGCCAGCTCAGTCGTCTGAGCCAGGCCGGTCTGGCTGGTGTCACGGCCGCCCAGGCGCCGACGGTTCGTGAAGCCGCGCGCTGCCTGATTCGTTTCGAAGCCTTGTACGGCTCCAACTATCGCGGTCAGTCGAGCTTTCATGAGGACGCTCAGGGCGCCTGGCTGCGCTTCTACTCCATCAGCCCGTACAACGCCTATAACCGCTTTGTGGTGGACTCGATCATCGCCGGCTGGTTGCAGCAATTGTCCAGCCTGAGCCCCGCCCCGCTACGCGCAGAACGCATCGAAATCGAATTCGACGCGCCGGACTACCGCGAGGCGTATGCCATATTGGGCGATTGCCCGATCCAGTTTGGCGCCGAGCACAACCAACTGCGTCTGAACCTGGCCAGCCTCGCCCAACGCAACCCGGTGCACTGTCCGAGTACCTGGCGGCATTTGCTGCAACTGTGCGAACGGGAACTGGAGCAACTGACACGCACCCGTAGTCTGCGTGAACGCATCACTCAGTTACTGGGGCCGTTACTCAATGGTGGCCGGGAACCCGACCTGGAAGAAGTGGCGGCACGCCTGAAGCTGCCCACCTGGACCTTGCGCCGCAAACTCGCCGAAGAGGGCACGCAATTTCGCGCGATTCTCAACGATACACGTCGCGACCTGGCCATGACCTACATCCGCGATACCGAACTGGCATTCGGAGAAATCGCCTACCTGTTGGGTTTCGCTTCAGCTGAAGCCTTTCAACGGGCTTTCAAACGCTGGAATGGCCAGACACCGGGCGAGTTCCGCCGCAGTCATCGCCACTCCGCATGACGCTTACAGCTCGGTAGCGTCTTCGGCGGGTTCCAGCGGGTCCAGTTCAAACGCCTGATACTCGAGCAGCTCTTCTTGATAATCGTCCATTTTTGAATCCCCCAGCGCTCGTTTAAAAATTGCCTGAATAAATGACCAACGCCCCGAGCATAAAGTGCCCCTGTGAAAGAAAAATGACGCAGGCGCACCGCTCAGCGGCTACTTGATAAAACGTAGCAGGCGGTCAGGAATTTATCACCGGTTTTTTTCGATAGAGGCTGTAGGACTACGGCCTGGCTGATGCAGATCAATGTAATGCGCCTACGGGATCGGTGTCGTCTGACCCGATCCCGTCGAAAAACGATTACTGACCAGTAACCGGCATGGCCGGAATGGGCTCGCTTGGCGGCGGCAAGTCCGACGGTGGCGGCGGTGTGATCGTTTCTGTGGACGGTGCCGGATCGCTGACTTGCATAGGGGTAATCGGCGCGGTTTCCGCCGGTGGCGCAACCGGTTCCGAGGCTACTGGGGTGGGGGCAGGTTCGGCAGCCGGGATTGGAGCTGGCACAGGTTCCGGCGCAGCTGGCGGAGTGGGTGCCAAGGCTGCCGGCGCCGCTTTGGCTTCAGGCACACCCAGGTCGGTCTTCGGCTTCTCGACGATGTGCGCGGCTTTCTTCGCTTCCGGTGGCAGGAACAATTCGACCAAGGTAAAAAAACGCTCATAGAACTTGGCCGACGAGACGGTTTCGCTGGCGACCTTGACCATCGAGTCGTCGGAAGAGCCGATCGGCATAGATACCGAGCCCAACACACCAACACCCAGACTGGCGGAGTTATTGGTTTTCTTCAGCGCATAACGGTCCTGCAAGGCGTTGGCGAACATGGTCGCGTGGTGACCGTCGCTGCCGTCATCGGCACAGACCACACTGAAACTGATCTCCATGTGCGTCTCGCCGGTCTGCTGGAAACTCTTGTGCCCGCTGATCAGCTTGGGGTCGCTGCTGGTAATGATGTAACCCTGGCTGAGCAAGGCACGGCGTGCCGCCTCGCAGCTCCTCACATCGGTCACGGGGTAATTGCGTGAAAAGGTGCCGGAGTCGGCGAAGTTCTCATGCTCATAGATCGCGGCTTTCTTGGACGAGCAGCCGGCAGCGGCGAGCACCAGTGCCAGCCCGACGAGACGCATGGGAATTGATTTAAACATTGAACATCCTGAGGAAAACGGTCCGGGGCGTATTGTGCAACAGATCGATGCCTGGCGGCGCATCGATTAGTGTCTTAAAACAGTTACACGTGTAAAGACTGCCATGGGCGCAAAAAGGTCGCTCCCCCCCGCCTCCGGCGACGGATGACCGGTTCGCTATCCTTTCAGACACAAAAAACCCCGGCTTTTCGGCCGGGGTCTTTGTGTGGCGACACGCTCAATCAGGCATCAATAACGCTTGATATCGGCTTCGCTTTCCAGCTGCTTGCGGTAAGCCGCGAAGTCTTGCTGGCCAATGCGCGAGGCGAGGAAGCGACGGTATTGAGCCTTCTCTTCTTCAGTCGGCGCGGCCGCTTCGTTCACGTTGTTCAAACGCACGATCACCAGGCTACCGTCGGCCAGGGTCACGTTGCTGAAAGTCGGCTTGTCCTTGGCGGCAGGCTTGGGCATCCGGAACAGCGCTTGCAGCACAGTTGGGTCGACCCCTTCCTGAGCGCGGGTAGCTGCTTCGGTCACTTTCCAGTTCTGGCCATCAATTGCCGTGTCCAGCGGGGTCTTACCGTCGCGCAGGCTGGCAATCAGCTGTTCAGCCTTGGTCTTGGCGGCAGAGCTGGCGTGCTCCTTGGCCAATTGCGTGCGGATGGCGACGTTTACGCTTTCCAGCGGCAGTTGTGCGGGTTTCAGGTGCTCCTTGGCACGTAACACGATCACGGTTTCAGGATCGAGTTCGATGGCGGTGCTGTTGGCACCCTCATCCAGCACTTCAGGACTGAACGCAGCGGTAATCACCGCACGGTTGGCCGCAATCCCTTCACCGCCTTCACGACCGAATGGCTTGGAGGTGTGAACGGTGAGTTTCAGGTCTTGAGCCGGCTGGGCCAGATCGGACGCTTCGAACGAGGCGTCTTCCAGTTGCTTGGTCGCTTCGACAAAACGCTGCTCGACCTGCTGGGTTTTCAGCTCGCGTGTCAGCTTGTCTTTGAGGCTGGCAAACGTCGGCACTTCAGGTGCTTCCACACCCAACAGCTTGATCAGGTGGAAACCGAAGTCGGTGCGAACCGGATCGGAGACTTGATCCTTGGCCAACGCATACAGGGCTGTTTCGAAGGCCGGGTCGTAGACACCAGGACCGGCGTAACCAAGGTCACCGCCGTTGTTGGCCGAACCCGGATCCTGGGAGAACTCTTTGGCCAGGGCCTCGAATTTTTCGCCTTTGGCCAGACGCGCCTGCACTTCTTCGATCTTGGCCTTGGCTTGCGCCTCGGTCATTTTATCGTTCACTTCGATCAGAATGTGCGCAGCCCGACGCTGTTCGGACAGGTTTGCGATTTCTTTCTGATACGCCGCTTGCAGGTCTTCGTCCTTGACGGAGACCTGATCAAAGAAGGAAGCCTTCTTCAATTCCAGGTAATCGATGATCACCTGATCCGGCGTCATGAATTCCTTGGCGTGTTCGTCGTAGTAGGCTTTGACTTCTTCGTCAGTCAGCTTCACAGACGCCGGGTCAACCTTGACGTTCAGGGAAGCGAAATCGCGGGTCTGTTTTTCCAGACGGGCAAAGGCCAGCACCTGAGCGTCGGTGACGAAGCCGCTACCGGCCAGGCCAGCGCGCAGTTGACCAATCAGCATTTCCTGAGCCAGCATCTGGCGGAACTGCATACGGCTGTAGCCAAGTTGACGGATCACCTGATCGAAACGCTCAGGGCTGAACTTGCCGTCGACCTGGAATTCAGGCGTCTGCAGGATCACCTGGTCCAGAGCGGCTTCGGAGAATGCGAATTTCGAATCTTGTGCGCCTTGCAGCAGCAATTTTCGATCGATCAAGCCTTTGAGGGCTGATTCGCGCAACATTTTTTCATCGAGCAAGGAAGCGTCGAAATCTTTGCCCAGCTGTTGCATGAGTTGACGGCGTTGCATATCAACCGCCTGGCTCAGCTCGTTCTGGGTGATTTCTTCGCCATTGACCTTGGCCGCGTCATTGCTGTTCGTCGTGGCCTGAAAAATGGCGTCGAAACCGGTCAAAGCCATCAGTGCAACGATGACCCCGATAATGGTCTTGGCAATCCAGCCTTGTGAATTGTCCCTGATATTCTGCAGCATGCGTCCCCCAGAAACGGTTGAACTTCAAAATTAGGCAACCGTGGAGCGTGGGTAGAATCCGGATAGAAGAAAGGCGCATCCGGGGATGCGCCTTCTCGTAACTGGCGGAGCGGATCGATGGATCGAACGTGCGACCCTCGGTGTCTCGGACCGGCAATTCGCCGACTGGACTACCGCTCCGCTGCCAGGTCAGGCATGACCCCGACCCGGATAGGCAAAAACCTGAATCGAACTTAGTTGACAGCTTCTTTCAGTGCTTTACCGGCTTTGAAACCTGGTTTTTTGGCAGCTGCGATTTCCAGTGTCTTACCGGTCTGAGGGTTACGACCAATGCGAGCTGGACGATCAGTTACGGAGAAGGTACCGAAACCAACCAGAACAACAGAGTCGCCAGCCTTGAGAGCGCCAGTGACGGATTCGATTACTGCGTCCAGCGCACGGCCAGCAGCAGCTTTCGGGATATCAGCGGATGCAGCGATAGCATCAATCAGTTCCGACTTGTTCACTCTAAGTCCCCTTATATCTATTTGAGTATGATTCTAAGTTTTTTTTGGTGAAAGCAAAAAACGTGTGTGCTGAATGGCCTACAGACACTTAAGAGCCGCTTTATAACAAGGGCTCTAAAAAACTGTCAAGGAAGCCCCCCAGGCAAATGCGTACTAATGCGTGCTAATTCTTTCCTTAGAGTCAGACTCGCGTTTTTCATCCTTTGCAACAATCTCTGGAACCACATCTGGCAGCGGCTCCGGCGCGTATTGCAGCGCAATTTGCAGGACTTCGTCAATCCATTTAACTGGTTTAATCTGCAGATCTTGCTTGATATTGTCCGGAATTTCCTTCAGATCGCGGACGTTCTCTTCAGGAATGATCACAGTCTTGATTCCGCCACGGTGAGCCGCGAGCAGTTTTTCTTTCAAGCCACCAATCGCCAGCACCTGACCACGCAGAGTGATTTCACCCGTCATGGCGACGTCCGCACGCACCGGAATCCCGGTCAATGCCGACACCAGGGCCGTGCACATGCCCACACCGGCGCTAGGACCGTCCTTCGGGGTTGCCCCTTCCGGCATATGGATATGCGTGTCGCGCTTCTCGTGGAAGTCCAGGGGGATTCCCAGGCTCTTGGCCCGGCTGCGGACAACGGTCAACGCTGCGGTGATCGATTCGACCATCACATCACCCAGGGAACCGGTCTTGATCAACTGGCCTTTACCCGGTACGACAGCGGCTTCGATGGTCAGCAACTCGCCGCCCACTTGTGTCCATGCCAGCCCGGTTACTTGACCGATCTGATCTTGCGACTCAGCGAGGCCGTAGCGGAATTTACGCACGCCCAGGAAGTGTTCGAGCATCTCGGCAGTGACCTTCACCGAGAAACGTTTTTCCATTGCATGCTCTTTGACCGCCTTGCGGCACACCTTGGCAATCTGGCGTTCCAGCCCACGCACACCGGCTTCGCGGGTGTAGTAGCGGATGATGTCGCGGATCGCTTCGGCGTCGAATTCCAGCTCGCCTTTCTTCAAGCCGTTGGCAGTAATCTGCTTGGGCGAGAGGTATTTGACGGCGATGTTGATTTTCTCGTCTTCGGTGTAGCCCGGCAGGCGAATCACTTCCATCCGGTCCAGCAACGCCGGTGGGATGTTCATGGAGTTCGAGGTGCACAGGAACATCACATCGGACAGGTCGTAATCGACCTCCAGGTAGTGATCGTTGAAGTTGTGGTTCTGCTCGGGATCGAGCACTTCCAGCAACGCCGACGCCGGATCGCCACGCATGTCGCTGCCCATTTTGTCGATTTCATCGAGCAGGAACAGCGGGTTGCGGACGCCCACCTTGGTCATCTTTTGAATCAATCTTCCTGGCATCGAACCGATGTAAGTACGGCGATGACCACGGATTTCGGCTTCGTCACGCACGCCACCGAGGGCCATGCGCACGAATTTGCGGTTGGTGGCGTGAGCAATCGACTCCGCCAGCGAGGTTTTACCCACGCCAGGTGGGCCGACCAGGCACAACACCGGCCCCCGAATTTTCTTCACGCGTTTTTGCACGGCGAGGTATTCGAGGATCCGCTCTTTGACTTCTTCCAGACCATAGTGGTCTGCATCAAGGATGTCTTCTGCGCGCGCAAGGTCCAGACGCACTTTGCTCTGGGCCTTCCACGGCACCTGAACCAGCCAGTCGATGTAAGAACGCACCACGGTCGCTTCCGCGGACATTGGCGACATTTGCTTGAGCTTGTTCAATTCACCCTGGGCTTTGGCCAAGGCATCTTTCGGCAGGCCGGCGGCATCGATGCGCTTTTTCAGCTCTTCGATTTCGTTGTGGCCTTCGTCGCTGTCACCGAGTTCCTTCTGAATGGCCTTCATCTGCTCATTCAGGTAGTACTCGCGCTGACTGCGCTCCATTTGTTTTTTGACGCGACCGCGAATGCGTTTTTCAACTTGCAGCAGGTCGATCTCGGCATCCAGCAGCGCCAGAACGTGCTCGACCCGGGCCGACAAATCGATGATTTCGAGGATTTCCTGCTTCTGCTCGATCTTCAGGGCCATGTGTGCGGCCATGGTGTCGACCAGGCGGCCTGGCTCGTCGATGCTGTTGAGCGACGACAGGACTTCAGCCGGGACTTTCTTGCCCAACTGCACATATTGTTCGAACTGAGCCAGCAGGCTACGCACAAACACTTCCGACTCGCGTTCAGGCGCGTCGACTTCGTCGATCAACGAGACTTCGGCACGGCAGTGGCCGTCCACTTCGCTGAAGCGCTCTACGGCGCCCCGCTGCTCACCTTCGACCAAAACCTTGACCGTGCCGTCAGGCAGCTTGAGCAGCTGCAGAACGGTCGCAATAGTCCCTACGCGATAAAGTGCATCTTCACCGGGATCGTCGTCAGCAGGGTTTCTCTGAGCCAGCAGAAGGATCTGCTTGTCGCCCGTCATCGCAGCTTCGAGGGCTTCGATGGATTTCTCGCGCCCCACGAACAGCGGGATTACCATGTGCGGATAAACCACAACATCACGCAATGGCAGGAGAGGCAATTCGATGGTTGTCTTCATGATTTCGCCTCTACGGCGGCCATAAGGCCGTAAACAGATGGAAGTAAGCTTGAAACCAAGATGGGGGCTGTCTTCAAAAAAAACAAGCGCAAAGACAGGGATAAAAGGCAGTAAAAGCAAAGGGGCCCGAAGGCCCCTTCTTTATTCCAGCTGCGTGACGCTTAGGCGTCTGGCGCGGCCTTGGCAGCAGGCTCACTGTTTTCGTAGATATACAGTGGCTTGGACTTGCCTTCTATAACGCTTTCATCGATCACTACTTTACTCACCTCGGACTGCGAGGGGATTTCATACATAGTGTCGAGCAATACGCCTTCGAGAATCGAACGCAGTCCACGGGCACCGGTCTTGCGTTCCAGAGCACGTTTGGCGACCGATTTCAGTGCGTCAGCCCGGAATTCCAGGTCCACGCCTTCCATCTCGAACAACTTGGCATACTGCTTGGTCAGAGCATTTTTCGGCTCGGTGAGAATCTGCATCAATGCAGCCTCATCAAGCTCGTCCAGCGTGGCAAGTACCGGCAGACGACCAACGAATTCCGGGATCAGACCGAACTTGACCAAATCGTCAGGCTCGACTTCACGCAGGGACTCACCGACTTTCTTGCCTTCTTCCTTGCTGCGCACTTCCGCGTTGAAACCGATGCCGCCCTTGGTGGAACGGTTTTGAATAACCTTTTCCAGACCGGAGAACGCACCACCGCAGATGAACAGGATGTTACGGGTGTCGACCTGAAGGAATTCCTGCTGCGGATGCTTGCGACCACCTTGAGGTGGAACGGAAGCGACCGTACCCTCGATCAACTTGAGCAGGGCCTGCTGCACGCCTTCACCGGAAACGTCCCGGGTGATCGACGGGTTGTCAGACTTGCGCGAGATCTTGTCGATCTCATCGATGTAGACAATGCCCATCTGGGCTTTTTCTACGTCGTAATCGCACTTCTGCAGCAGCTTCTGAATGATGTTCTCGACATCTTCACCCACATAACCCGCCTCGGTGAGGGTGGTTGCGTCGGCAATGGTGAACGGAACGTTCAGCAAACGAGCCAGTGTTTCGGCAAGCAGGGTTTTACCCGAGCCTGTCGGGCCGATCAGCAGGATGTTGCTCTTGCCGAGTTCGACGTCGTCATTCTTTTTGTCACGCTGGTTCAGGCGCTTGTAGTGGTTGTAGACCGCTACTGCCAAAACCTTTTTCGCACGCTCCTGACCAATCACGTACTGATCAAGGATGCCGCTGATTTCTTTAGGCGAAGGCAATTTATGCGCGCTGCTTTCGGCCTGGGCTTCCTGCACCTCCTCTCGGATGATGTCATTGCACAGGTCGACGCACTCGTCGCAGATAAAGACCGAGGGGCCGGCAATCAATTTGCGCACTTCATGCTGGCTTTTGCCACAGAAGGAGCAATAGAGCAGCTTGCCGTTGTCCTCGCCGTTGCGGGTGTCAGTCATTCGTTCGATCCAAATCCGATAGGCTTGCAACACAAGATGAAGGCTATTGCGGGCTTTTTCAAGCCCGCCGGTGATCAGACCAGCCGACCCACCTTATTTTGAGCTGCTTATTTTTAAGCCGGGCGCTGGCTGATCACTTCATCGATCAACCCGTAATCACGCGCAGCTTCTGCACTCATGAAGTTGTCGCGATTGGTATCGCGCTCGATTTCTTCAAGAGTGTGCCCGCTATGCTTGGCCATCAACGTGTTGAGACGCTCACGAATGAAGAGGATTTCCTTGGCATGGATTTCGATATCCGAGGCCTGGCCCTGGAAACCGCCCAGTGGCTGGTGAATCATCACACGCGAGTTCGGCAGGCAATAACGCTTGCCGGCGGCACCGGCCGTCAGAAGGAACGCGCCCATGCTGCACGCTTGACCGATACAGGTGGTCGACACGTTTGGCTTGATGAACTGCATGGTGTCATAGATCGACATGCCCGCCGTCACCGAACCGCCCGGGGAGTTGATATAGAGATGGATGTCCTTGTCCGGGTTTTCCGCTTCAAGGAACAGCAGTTGCGCACAGATCAGGTTGGCCATGTAGTCCTCTACCGGACCAACCAGAAAGATCACTCGCTCCTTGAGAAGGCGCGAGTAGATGTCATAGGCGCGCTCGCCACGAGCAGACTGCTCGACAACCATCGGGACCAGGCCGCCTGCGGCCTGGATATCAGAGTTCTGCTGAATATACGAATTACGGAACATGCTCTGCAGTCACTCCCAAATAGTTATGTCTTGAATACGCATAAGCCAGCACGAAGGCTGGCTTATGGTGATTACTTCTTAGCGCAAAAACGATCAGTCGGCTTTTGGAGCTTCTACCGGCTTGACTGCTTCTTCGTAAGAGACCGACTTGTCGGTCACACTAGCTTTCTGCAGAACAGTATCCACAACTTGTTCTTCCAGCACAACCGAACGGACTTCGTTCAGCTGCTGGTCGTTCTTGTAGTACCAGGACACGACCTGCTCAGGCTCCTGGTAGGCCGAAGCCATTTCCTGAATCATTTCGCGAACGCGGGTTTCGTCAGGCTTGAGGTCGAATTGCTTGACCACTTCGGCCACGATCAGACCCAGTACAACGCGGCGCTTGGCTTGCTCTTCGAACAGCTCGGCCGGCAACTGGTCAGGCTTGATGTTGCCGCCGAACTGCTGAACAGCCTGCACACGCAGACGGTCAACTTCGTTGGACAGCAGAGCCTTAGGCACTTCGATCGGGTTGGTGGCCAGCAGACCGTCCATTACCTGATTCTTGACCTTGGATTTGATCGCCTGACGCAGTTCACGCTCCATGTTCTTGCGAACTTCGGTGCGGAAGCCTTCCAGACCGGTTTCCTTGATGCCGAATTGAGCGAAGAATTCTTCGTTCAGCTCTGGCAGTTTTGGCTCGGAAACAGTGTTCACGGTAACGGTGAACTCGGCAGTTTTACCGGCCAGGTCGAGGTTCTGGTAGTCCTCTGGGAAGGTCAGGTTCAGAACACGCTCTTCGCCGGCTTTAGCGCCAACCAGACCGTCTTCAAAGCCAGGGATCATGCGGCCGGAACCCAGCACCAGCTGAGTACCCTTGGCGGAACCGCCAGCGAACACTTCACCGTCAACCTTGCCGACGAAATCGATGTTCAGCTGGTCTTCGTTCTGGGCAGCGCGATCGGCCACTTCAAAACGGGTGTTCTGCTTGCGCAGGATGTCCAGCATTTTGTCCAGATCGGCATCAGCCACGTCAGCGCTCAGGCGCTCTACGGTGATACCTTCGAAGCCGGCAACGGTGAACTCAGGGAATACTTCGAAAATGGCGACGTATTCCAGGTCCTTGCCAGCTTCCAGGGATTTAGGCTCGATCGAAGGCGAACCAGCCGGGTTCAGCTTCTGCTCAACCACAGCTTCGTAGAAGGAAGACTGGATGACATCGCCCACGGCTTCCTGACGCGCATCAGCACCGAAACGGCGCTTGATTTCGCTCATTGGCACTTTGCCTGGACGGAAGCCAGCAATCTTGGCCTTTTGGGCGGTCTGCTGCAGACGCTTGTTGACCTGGCTCTCGATGCGCTCAGCCGGCACGGTGACGCTCATGCGGCGCTCAAGAGCAGTAGTATTTTCAACAGAAACTTGCATGGATATTCCTCGTTGCACAGACGTTAGCCGGCCGTTTCCGACCCCAGAATCAAGGGCATGCATTCTAGTGGGTCAAACTCAAGAAGTCACCCTACTGAAAACGGGTAAAAACGCAGCAGGCAATTTATAGGTGCGAATGCACGGATGCACCTCGCCCCGATGGCAAATACAGCCAATCACGCCAGGGCCCTGCGCCAACCCTTCTATATATAGAAGCGGTTGCCAATCATCTCCCTGACAGCCGATCTTGCGAGCAAGGCCGGCGGGCAGCGCGGCATCATCGAGAAACATAAATACGACGAAACGCCCTGCCCCTGCGACTCAAAACCTGCAGCCGCCAATCACTCGAACCGCTGAAACAAAAAAGGCGCCAGACTGTTAAATCTGGCGCCTCTCGAAATATGGGGTGGACGAAGGGGATCGAACCCTCGACAACGGGAGTCACAATCCCGTGCTCTACCAACTGAGCTACGCCCACCATCTTGCATTTCCAAAGAAGCCAGACAACGTCTTCTTTGTTCAACCCCAACCAAGCCAATCGGCATGAGTGAAGCTTTATTTGGTGCGGATGAAGAGACTCGAACTCTTACGCCTCGCGGCGCTGGAACCTAAATCCAGTGTGTCTACCAATTCCACCACATCCGCGGATTGAAGCTGTTAAAGCAAAGGCGCCAGACTGTTAATCTGGCGCCTTTCGAAATATGGGGTGGACGAAGGGGATCGAACCCTCGACAACGGGAGTCACAATCCCGTGCTCTACCAACTGAGCTACGCCCACCATATTGCGCTACTTGTGCCAAAGCTGCCTAATGGCGCACCCGGCAGGACTCGAACCTGCGACCATCCGCTTAGAAGGCGGATGCTCTATCCAGCTGAGCTACGGGCGCCTTGTTAATTTGTACTCTTGGAGGACTACAAACTAAGTGCTTTCCAGCCTCGCAGAACCGTGGTCCCGCTCGACTTTCCTAACCAGTGCTAGGCTGTGCCCGACAAGTGCGACGAATAGTATAGAGCCCCCTGAAGGTCGTCAAATCCTTTTTAAAAAAAATTCATTTAATTAAAGGAGTTAGGGGAATTTGCAGACCAAGCGCCTTTGCCCTCACCTCATGACATGCGAGAATGCGTTCTCTTTTTTTCCCCTCTCGATGGTTAATCACGCGCAATGACTGCACAACTAATCGACGGCAAATCGATCGCCGCCAGCCTGCGCCAGCAGATCGCCAAACGAGTCGCCGAACGTCGCGAGCAAGGCTTGCGCACACCCGGCCTCGCGGTGATTCTGGTCGGCAGCGATCCCGCCTCTCAGGTTTATGTCTCGCACAAGCGTAAAGACTGTGAAGAGGTCGGCTTTATATCCCAAGCCTACGACCTGCCTTCCGAAACCACTCAAGAAGCGCTGACCGATCTGATCGATCGCCTGAACGACGACCCGGCAATCGATGGGGTTCTGCTTCAGCTTCCCTTGCCTGAACACCTGGACGCCTCCAAATTGCTGGAGCGCATTCGTCCGGACAAAGACGTCGACGGCTTCCATCCTTATAACGTCGGTCGTCTGGCCCAGCGTATTCCACTGCTGCGCCCCTGCACCCCTAAAGGCATCATGACCTTGCTGGAAAGCACCGGTGTCGATCTTTACGGGATGGATGCCGTGGTGGTTGGCGCGTCCAACATCGTTGGCCGCCCGATGGCGATGGAATTGTTGCTGGCCGGTTGCACCGTGACCGTGACCCACCGCTTCACCAAGGACCTGGCCGGCCACGTAGGTCGCGCCGATCTGGTGGTGGTTGCCGCTGGCAAACCCGGCCTGGTCAAGGGTGAATGGATCAAGGAAGGCGCAATCGTGGTCGACGTCGGCATCAACCGCCAGGACGACGGCAAACTGGTCGGCGACGTGATTTACGAAACCGCCCTGCCCCGCGCCGGCTGGATCACACCCGTGCCGGGTGGCGTGGGCCCGATGACCCGCGCCTGCCTGTTGGAAAACACGCTGTACGCGGCGGAAACCCTGCACAGCTAAGCGCCAAAGCAGACGCACACAGTGAGTTGAACAACCCCGCCCTCGGCGGGGTTATTTTTTGCCCGAAGAAAAATCCGACCACCCGCCGGAAAATGACGTTTTTTTCACAATCCTGAAGACTTTAATCCCTTACTGGAACAACCATCGACAGTTATTCAGCCATACTCCAGAATGTCGCGCTTTTTACGAAATAGCCCGTTACATAACGGCTTAACAACACATAATGAGTCTGCCAGCGTGAAAATCCTTCTATCTATCCTGAGCCTATTTTTTGCAGTTACAGGAACTTTGATCACGCCAATCGCCAGCGCTGGCGATACGACCGCCGTCCCCCGAGACACGAAAAATCTCAAACTCGCGTCCGGCAGTTCATTGGTCATGGATATGCAGACCAACAAAGTCATCTTCGCCAGCAACCCTGACGTGGTGGTACCGATTGCGTCTGTCAGCAAACTGATGACAGGCCTGGTCGTGGTTGAAGCCAAGCAGAACATGGACGAAATCATCAACATCAACATCAGCGACACGCCGGAAATGAAGGGTGTGTACTCCAGGGTCAAACTCAACAGTGAAATGCCACGCAGGGAGATGCTCCTGATTGCACTGATGTCATCGGAAAACCGCGCAGCGGCGAGCCTGGCCCACCATTATCCGGGTGGCTATGCGGCCTTCATCGCCGCGATGAACGCCAAGGCCAGGGCGCTGGGCATGACCAACACCCACTTCGTTGAGCCCACCGGCCTTTCTCCGCGAAACGTGTCCACCGCCCGCGACTTGAGCAAACTGCTGGTGGCGGCACATAAGCACCCGCTATTGACCGAGCTGAGCACGACCAAGGAAAAAATCGTGTCGTTCCGCAAGCCCAACTACAACTTGCAGTTCCGCAATACCGACCATCTGGTCCGCAAGCAGGACTGGGACATCCAGCTGACAAAAACCGGCTTTACCAACGCGGCGGGTCACTGCCTGGTGCTGGTTACCAGCATGGGTAACCGCAAGGTTGCGTTGGTCATCCTTGACGCCTATGGCAAGTACACCCACTTTGCCGACGCTACCCGTATTCGCAATTGGGTAGAGTCCGGCAAGGCCGCAGATGTGCCTTCGGTAGCCTTGCAGTACAAATCCGATAAAAACCTCAAAAGTCGTCAGACCGGGGTGATTGAAGCCTCGAAATAGACAAGCGCGCACTCAAAACAAAGCCCCGAATATTCGGGGCTTTTTAATTGGGCGGAGGTCAGTCGTTGGGCAGCGGCATTTGATCGTCATCCGGAATGCCGTCCCCCGCGTTCGGGTCCCTCAAGCCCTTGGGATGCTCAGTCGGCACCACCACCGGCCTGGCCAAAGGATCGCGTAGCGGGCTGTCCGGATCCATCACCGGGTCCAGGTCCTTTTCGGGGGTTGTCGGCACACTGTCCGGACGTTTGTCATCGAAACTCGAATCGGTAGACATAAGCACCTCATCAGGCTCAGGGTTTCAGATCAGCGAGAGGGTCGTAAGGCTTCGCTGGCGCCTTTGGGTCGTCACCCGGCTTCACGTCCCTGGGCGCCTTGGCGGGACCGATGGGATCGACCTGAGGGTCGGCAAGATCCGGCGAATCGGGATCGAACCCCAACTCATCGCCCGAAGAATGCTCGGACGAGTGCGGGCCTTCAGGTGTAGTGGAATGTGCCATGGGCGCCTCCTTGGGTGTGGCCCGGATAAATCCGCGCGCTGTCCTTTAGAGAGCGAGTACGCACGGCAGTGCCCTGCGGAATGACGAACGGACATCTACTGCGCGGTCAGGGCCTTCTTCGCCCGCGCAGCCGCTTGCTCCTGGCCGGCCTGCCCCAGATCATTGGCCGCTTTGAGCCAACGCTGCTGATCGACATTGGCCGGAATCTGATTCGGCTTCTGGATCAGCACGGCCCAGCCGCCAGCGTCCTTGAACGAGGATTCAAACGAACTGAAGCTCATCAAATCCCGGCGATCCATCCCCACGCGCAGCAACACGGTCTGCTTCTTACGGTTGTAACCGGCGAGAATGGCGTAGCGCGGCCCAGACCAGAGCGGCGTGCCTTCGGTAAAGCGCACCATCACCGGAAAGCCAGCGGCGACCTGGGTCAGCAGCGCGGGCAATGTGCTGTCGAGGGGGTAGACGACCATCCCGTATTCACGGGCGAGGTTCTGCATGTTCTGCTGCAACTTGTCCTCGGCACCCGGCAAACTCAGGGGTTTTTCGAGCAAGCCCGGGGTAATCACGATGCCCTGTTGTGCCAGCAGGCTGGCCAGCACTTGCGGTCCGCTTTGAAAGGCGTTCCCACGGTAGAAGGTACCGCTAAGCTCCACCCGCTCCGGCAGACGCTGGACTTCAGGCGCAACGCTCCCGGCGCAGCCCGCCAACCCGGCAACACAGCCAACCACCAGCGCCGCCGCTCGAATTCGAGAAAATACCCGCTCCATCTTCACACTCTTGTTCAGACGCCAGGCAACAGGCTCCCGGCTTGGCCGTCGATCATAAGACGCCGCGTGACGGCGGTATAGCCTTAACCGGCAGTTGCGTGCTTCCAATAGAGCGAACTGGTTAGTGACAGGCGACCTTCGGTCAATTGCCTGACACACAGCAGCGGCTAGACTGTTAATTGCAAAACGTGTGTGCCCGATGCAGGGCAAAGAGGAGGCACGATGAGCCTGGCAATGACGATCGTGATGTTGATTTCTGGCTGGCTGGCCGTTGCCGCTGCCATGTTATGGGGAGTCCTGCGCATTACCCGGCGGCACCATCATCACCCGGTTCAATCGACACCTGTGACCGACAGCGAAAAACCGGCGGAACACCACGCCTCCGCGCACTGAATAGCCATTTCAGTCTTCAAAAAAAAGGCCGCCTGAACACATCGTATTCAGGCGGCCTTTTCATTTATCGTCGATCAAGCTTCAGTGGCCATGCGCTTCTGCCTGGCCCGGCGCGACATCATGTTCAAGCCCTCGATCGTTGCCGAGAACACCATGGCCGCATAGACGTAGCCTTTCGGTACGTGGGCGCCGAAGCCTTCGGCGATCAGCGTCATGCCGATCATGATCAGGAAGCCCAGCGCCAGCATGACCACCGTCGGGTTGTCGTTGATGAACTTGGCCAGTGGGTCAGCCGCCAACAACATCACCAGTACCGACACCACCACCGCGATGATCATGATCGGCAAGTGCTCGGTCATGCCGACAGCAGTGATGATGCTGTCGATGGAAAACACCATGTCCAGCATCAGAATCTGACCAATCGCAGCGGCAAAGCCCAGGGTCACGGTCGACGTCGCCGTCTTCGGATCTTCCGGTGCCGGGTCCATGCTGTGATGGATCTCGGTGGTCGCCTTCCACAACAGGAACAGGCCACCGGCAATCAGGATCATGTCCTTCCAGGAGAACGCCTGACCAAGGATTTCAAACACAGGCTCCGTCAACTGGACAATGAATGCGATGGTGCTCAGCAGTGCCAGACGCAGGATCAGCGCCATGCCAATACCGATTCGACGGGCCCTCTGTCGATGCTGCAACGGCAGCTTATTGGTCAGGATCGAGATAAAGATCAGGTTATCGATACCGAGCACGATTTCCATCACCACCAGGGTAGCCAGGGCGACCCAGGCGGCAGGGCTTGCAGCAAGTTCTAAAAGGTATTCCATGGGTCAGTCCTGACTCGTGTTAAACGTTAGATTTCCTGGGACGAGGAATTGGTTTTTTCTTTGTTTTCGCCCGATGGGTCTTTTTTGCTGATCAAGCCGCCAGTGGCGTCACTGAGTGCCTGTTCGGCGGCTTTGTGAGTGTCGTCAATCGCCTGTTTGGCGCTTTCGGCAGCCTTGCCCATCAGTTGTTGAGCGCTTTTTTCGGCCTGGTCGCAACCGGCCAATACCAGTAAAGACGCAAACAGCACCGCTGTGGTTGTGAGCTTCATGATGCTTCCCTCGTTAGAACAAACGGCACCAAAACCATGGCCCGCTGATAGCGACGCATTCTAGGGACGCAAACACTTCAGGAAAATTCGTATTTTCAGCGGTTATACTTCGGTTTTTACGAACTGTAGATCAGCATGCTCAATTATCGGCAATTGCATTACTTCTGGGTGGTGGCCAAGACCGGCAGCATCGTGCGCGCCTGCGAGCAGCTCAACCTGACCCCCCAGACCATCAGCGGGCAGATTTCCCTGCTTGAGCAAACCTACGGCATCGAGTTGTTTCGCAAGGTGGGCCGGCAACTGGAACTCACCGAGGCGGGCCGTCAGGCCCTGCCCTACGCCGAGCAGATGTTTCAGTTGGGAGGTGAACTGGAATTGATGTTGCGAGCACAGCCCAACGAACAGCAGATTCAGTTTCGGGTCGGTGTCGCGGACGTGGTGCCCAAGTCCATCGTTTATCGGCTGATCGCGCCGACCATGGAATTGCACGAGCCGCTACGCATCACCTGTCGCGAAGACAAACTCGAACGCTTGCTCGCCGACCTGGCGATCCAGCGTCTGGACATGGTGATTTCCGACAGCCCGATGCCCTCGCACCTGGACATCAAGGGCTACAGCCAGAAACTCGGGGAATGCGGGATCAGCTTCTTCGCCACGGCTGAATTGGCCGCGCGGTATGGCCAGGATTTCCCCCGCAGCCTGCACGGCGCACCACTATTGATTCCGGGGCCGGAAACCGTGGTGCGCAACCGCTTGCAGCGCTGGTTCGCCGAACAACAGATCCAGCCGCGCATCGTCGGCGAGTTCGATGACAGCGCGTTGATGCAGGCGTTCGGGCAGTCCGGCAGTGGCATTTTCATCGGCCCGAGCGTGATTGCCGATGAAGTGAAACGCCAATACGGCGTGGAAGTGATTGGCCAGACCGACGCCGTGACCGAGTCGTTCTACGCCATTTCCGTGGAGCGCAAGGTCAAGCACCCCGGCATTGTGGCCATTACCGAAGGTGCCAGACGCCAATTGTTTACCGAACTGTAAGCCTCAGGCGCAGACTTCACGCGGCTCGAAGGTCATCAGCGCAATCGCCAGCAGAATCGAGGCGAGGATAAAACCGGCCGCCGCAAAACCGAGGCCTTGCAGACCAACGCTGTCGATCACCCGGCCGCCGACCATGGCGCCCAGGCCGATGCCGAGGTTGGCCCCGGCGATGTTCAGCGACGCAGCGAACGCCGGAGCCTCGGGCGCGGCCTTGATCAGGCGTACATGGCTGACCAGGAACAACGCCGCCTGCGTCACGCCCCAAATCCCCATCGCCGCCGCCAGACCGAGGGGCGAATGAATGTTCGGCACCAGCGCCACCAGGCCGGCAATCATGAACGCGCAGAACATCACCGAAGCGATCAGCGGATGGCGATCCACCGCGCGGCCACCCAGCGAGTTACCGATCAGCCCGACCGCGCCGAAGCCCATCAGGCACCAGCCAACCACCGCGCCGTCGAAACCGGCCAGGCGTTCAAGAATGTCCGCCAAGTAGGTGTACGCGGTAAACATGCCGCTGAAGACCACGATCGACAGCAGCACATGGCCCACCATCAGCGGGCTGCGCAGGATTTTGAATTGCGAACGGAAACTCACTTGATGCTGGTGCAGGTCGGTTTTCGGCAGGTAGATAAACAGCAGCAAGGCTTTGGCAAAGGCAATGACCGCGAGAATGCCAAAGGCGCTGCGCCAGCCGAATGCATCGGAAATCAGCGTGCCCACCGGAATGCCGAACACCGTGGCACACACAATGCCGAAGCCGATCTTGGCGATGGCGCGCCCCGCATAGTCGGGGCCGACAATGTCCACCGCCGTTTCACTGGCCAGGGCCCAGAACACCGGCAACCCGAGTGCGGGAATCAAGCGGGCGAAAGCCATGACCCAGATATTCGGCGCAAATGCCGCAAGGGTGTTGGCCAGACCGAACATGATCAACACCGAGATGAACAGCTTGCGGCGTTCAAAGCGTGCGAAGTACGCGGTCAGGAACGGTCCGAAGGCTGCCACGGTAAAGGCGAACAAGGTCACCAGCAAACCCGCTTGCGGGATGCTGACTTCAAGGTCTCGGGCAATCGCCGGCAACAGGCCGACGATGACGAACTCCGTGGTCAGCACCGTGAAACCGGCGGCAGACAACAGAAGAATGGGCAACAGCATGCACAACTCCAGAAAACGACGACACCAGCGAATAGCCCGAAGGCCCACTGGCAGACTTGAAAAAAAGGATGGCGAATCTTAACAGAGTGTTTCCAAACCGGGTTGCACGAACCTGCTTATCTCGTTGGTTGCGCGGGTGGCAGATCGTCACAGGCCTGAAGGATCAGCCCTACGCTGTGATAAAATCCGCACCCTGAAAAACGTACACCCTGTGGCTCCTTTTCGGTTTCCTGCCTGCAGCCTGCCCTGTTTGTTGCTGCACACCTGCGAAAACCTGCACTTATAAAAAATCAGAGATGCCGTTTTATGAACGCTTCATCCCCTTCGCTATTGAAACGCCTGAAACGCTTGAGTCTGGTCACGCAAATCATCATCGGCCTGCTCGCCGGGATTGCCTTGGCGCTGTTCGCGCCGGACGTGGCCAAGTCCTGCGCCTTCATCGGCAAAGTGTTCGTCTCGGCACTGAAAGCCGTCGCGCCGATTCTGGTGTTCGTGCTGGTCATGGCGTCGATCGCCAACCATAAGCACGGCCAGGAAACTCACATCCGGCCGATTCTGTTTTTGTATTTGCTGGGGACGTTTGCCGCCGCCGTGGTCGCGGTGGTAGCCAGCATGATGTTCCCGTCGAGCCTGGTACTCGCCACCCACGACGTCGCGGTCACCGCGCCGGGTGGTATCAGCGAGGTCCTGCAAAGCCTGTTGCTGAGCGTGGTCGATAACCCGGTGAGCGCGCTGATGAATGCCAACTTTATCGGCATCCTGGCCTGGGCCATCGGCATGGGCATCGCCATTCGCCACGCCGGCGAAACCACCCGTGAAGTGCTGGGCGACCTGTCCAACGGCGTGACGCTGATCGTGCGGCTGGTGATTCGCTTCGCACCGCTGGGGATCTTCGGCCTGGTGGCCTCGACCCTCGCCACCTCCGGCTTTGGGGCCTTGATCGGTTACGCGCATTTGCTGGCGGTGCTGCTCGGCTGCATGCTGTTCGTGGCACTGGTGATGAACCCCGCCATCGTGTTCTGGAAGCTGCGCCGCAACCCGTATCCGCTGGTGCTGACCTGCCTGCGCGAGAGTGGTATTACCGCGTTTTTCACCCGCAGTTCGGCGGCGAACATTCCGGTCAACCTGGAGCTGAGCAAGCGCTTGGGCCTGCATGAAGACACCTACTCGGTGTCGATCCCGCTGGGCGCAACCATCAACATGGCCGGCGCGGCGATCACCATCACCGTGCTAACCCTGGCGGCAGTCCACACCCTGGGCATTGCCGTGGACATTCCGACCGCGATTCTGCTGAGCGTTGTCGCGGCGATCTGCGCGTGTGGTGCTTCAGGCGTGGCGGGTGGTTCGTTGCTCTTGATTCCACTGGCGTGCAGCCTGTTCGGCATCCCGAGCGAGATTGCCATGCAGGTGGTAGCGGTCGGTTTCATCATTGGTGTGTTGCAGGATTCGGCGGAAACCGCGCTGAACTCGTCTACTGACGTGCTGTTCACCGCCGCTGCTTGCCTGGGTGAAGAAGAAAAAGCCCAACGAGTGGCCTAACCCAAATCCCTGTAGGAGCGAGCCTGCTCGCGATAGCGTCGTTACATTCAATATCAATGTTGACTGACACAATGCCATCGCGAGCAGGCTCGCCCCCACATGGAACTGCGGTGTAGGTGAAGAATGCTTACACATGAAAAAGCCCCCGCAACCCAAGGCTGCGGGGGCTTTTTTGTACCCGGACGGTTTAGAACGCGCCCATGTAATCGCGCTTGCCCACTTCCACACCGTTATGACGCAGCAATGCGTAAGTGGTGGTGACGTGGAAGAAGAACTGCGGCAGGCCGTAGCTCAGCAGGTAAGCCTGGCCACTGAAGCGCTTCTCTTTAGGCGTGCCCGGACGGGTCACGATCTCGATGCCTTCCTTGCCGTTGATCTGCTCCGGCTTGATCTCGGCGATGTAGGCCAGAACCTTGCTCAGCAGCGCTTGCAGCTCGGCGAAGGTGGTTTCGGTGTCGTCGTACTTCGGCAATTCAACTTCGGCCAGGCGCGAGGAAACGCCTTTGGCGAAATCAACGGCGATCTGCACCTGACGCACCAGCGGGAACATGTCCGGGTACAGGCGGGCTTGCAGGAACGCGTTCGGGTCGATGTTCTTTTCGGTAGCGTGCGCTTCTGCTTTTTTCAGCACGTCACTCAGGGCGGTGAGCATTTGCTTGAAAACAGGAACGGAAGCGTCGTACAGGGAAATGGTCATGGCAGTCTCGTGTGGTGACAGGAGGGGAAAACGTCGGCCGATTATAGCCATCCCCGCCCCTTCCGGGACGGGTCTTTTTCCGCTGTCGCGCACCTTCCCCGCTGCAACGGCCTTCGTCATCATCGACACCGTGACCGTGGGGCACAACAAATTCTGTTGCCATTGGCGCCCGTCAATCTAAAGTGCATTCACGCAAGTGAACAACATGAACCGGGTAAGGATGCGCCACCATGAGCACTGAGCAAGAAACAACCTTCGACGAGCCGCGGCTTAACAGCACGGAAATCCGCATTCTGGGCTCGCTGATCGAGAAACAGGCCACCAGCCCGGAAACCTATCCCCTGACCCTCAATGCCCTGGTGATCGCCTGCAACCAGAAAACCAGCCGAGAACCGGTGATGAACCTGACTCAGGGCCAGGTCGGCCAGAGCCTGCGGGCGCTGGAAGGACGCGGCTTCACCAAACTGGTGATGGGCAGTCGCGCGGATCGCTGGGAACACAAGGTCGACAAGGCCCTGGAGCTGGTGCCGGCGCAGGTGATACTGACCGGGTTGTTGTTCCTGCGTGGGCCGCAGACGGTCAATGAACTGCTGACCCGCAGCGGCCGCATGCATGAATTTGAAGACACCGAACAGGTGGTTCATCAACTGGAGCGTTTGATTGCTCGGGGGTTGGCGTTGCTGATCCCAAAACAGGCCGGACAGCGAGAAGACCGGTATATGCATGCGCTGGGGGATCCGGCGGATATCGAGGTTATCCTCGCGGCACGGCAGAACCCGGTGGAACGCGGCGCTGCCAGCGGCGTTTCGATTGAACGAATCGAAGAACTTGAAGCGCGCATCGCCGCGCTGGAAGAGCGCCTGGCACGCCTCGAATAACAACCCAACCCCTTGTAGCAGCTGCCGAACAGCGCGAGGCTGCGTTCGGCGGCGCAGCCGTCGTAATCCCGGCAATTGAGTGTTGTCAGGCATACCGCAGAAGCAGCCTCGCGCTGCTCGTCAGCTGCTACAGGATCTGCGTACGCCAGGCTATTACTCACCGTCCCAGTAATCCACCCCATCGCCCGGGCGGGCGATGGCGACAAAGCCTGAAGCATTGCCCTCGGCATCCATCTTGAAATCATCCATCACCGCGTATTTTCCGGAATCGGGGTACTCGCAGATCTCCGGCGATTGCTGGGTGCTCACCGCCAGATAACGCAGCTCAGCGTTGCTGGTGTTGATGATCTGGTGCGCCGCTTCCGGACCACCCGGCGGGCACGCGATCACGTCACCGGCGCGAATCGGGAAACGCTCGGTCCCGAGACGAATCTCCCCTGCCCCGGCCACGACGTAAAACATCTCCTCGTTGACGCGATGACTGTGAAACGGACTGCCTCGCATGCCCGGTTCCAACACATACAACCGATACCCGAGTTTCTGAGCGCCCAGTTGCTGGCCCACGCGGGCTAACCGTTGTTGGTATCGGCCAGCCGTGTCCCCAGTGGGGGCCATCGCTTCGGGCAATGGTTCAAGATCGATCTGATTCAGGTTGAGAATGCGCGGATGCATGGGGCTTCTCCTAGCTGCGGGCAAATTCCACGGCTTTGTGGAACTGCTCATCTGTCGGTCTGACGCCGGTATACAGCACAAATTGCTCCAGGGCCTGGATGGCGACCACTTCCAGCCCGGTAATCACCTGCTTGCCTTCTGCGCGTCCCCGCACAATCAGTGGTGTTTCCGAGGGGATCGCCACCACATCGAAGACCGTCTCGGCAGCGGCAATGGTTTCAGGATCGAACGCCAGTTGATCGGCCTCCGGGCCGCCCGTCATGCCGATCGGTGTGACGTTGATCAGCATGTGCGGGCGCTGTGCGCCCAGTTCCGCTTGCCACTGATAGCCCAGGGAGTCAGCCAATGCACGCCCGGCGCGTGCATTACGGGCGATGATCAAGCCGTTTTTATAGCCTCCGTCGCGCAAGGCGCTGGCCACCGCTTTGGCCATGCCGCCGCTGCCGCGCAGGGCAAAGGTCGAGTCCTTGGGGACTTCGTGGGATTTGAGCAGTTGCGCGACGGCAATGTAATCCGTGTTGTAGGCCTTTAAATGGCCATCCGTGTTGACGATGGTGTTGATCGATTGAATGGCCGCCGCCGAGGCGTCCAGTTCATCCACCAGTGCGATGCAGGCTTCCTTGAACGGCATCGACACGCCGCAGCCACGAATACCCAGGGCCCGAATACCACCCACGGCACCGGGCAAATCCTGGCTGCTGAACGCTTTGTAGTAGAAGTTCAGGCCCAGTTGTTCATACAGATGATTGTGAAACCGCAGGCCAAAGTTGCCGGGGCGCGCGGACAGCGACATGCACAGCTGAGTGTCTCGGTTGGGGTTCATCTGCATGAAACTTTCTCCTTCAATAGCACTTTCAGATGGACGGGATTAGCCATTCCATCGGGTCTGATCGATCATTACTGTACAGGCAGCGCGAGATAGCGCGGGCCGTCAGGAAACCGGTACAGACCTTACACAAAATTTACCTGACGACTGTGCTGATTTTCGAAGAAATGCTGTCTTAGAGGTATCCCCCGCGAGAATCCTTGGGTCTATTGCAGACGCAAGCGCCGGGTCGAGGAGCCGAGGAATTATCATGATTCGTTCAATTCCTGCAGTTGCCTTTCTGATCGGTGCACTCGCAATCACAGCGCCGGCGCAAGCCCATGGCGGTGGTTGTGGTAACTGCTGGCAAGGTCCAGCGATTTATGGCGCGATCGTCGGTTCAGCCCTCGTCGGTTCGGCCCTGATTAACGCCAATCGGCCGGTCTATGTACAACAACAACCGGTCTATTACCAACCGCCACCGGTTTACTACCAACCAGCGCCGGTCTACGTGCAACAACCCGTCTATTACGCCCCTGCACCGGTTTACTACGGTCCACCGCGTTACTACGGCCCGCCGCGTTATTACGGCCCGCCACGCGGTTACTATGGCCGTGGCCACGGTAATGGTCACTGGTAATCACCCGGCCCCGCCTTAGCAACGGGGCTTTTTATGACCTTTTATCAGCGAACGTCCGGATAAATCGCTTCAATGTCGCTGTGGGAACAGCATCGGCGGTTCAAATTGGCAATATTGACTTGAATCACCCCCGTCTTGCGCCAAACGGTCATATTTATGTCATGTCAGGTCCGCAAGCTTGGATCTGTCCGCAAACAACAGGTCAATAACAACAAGGACGACCTCATGCCCACACAAAACCCGCACCGCATTGTCGGTTTGTGCACTTCCAGCAAGGTGTACAACGCTTTGACCGAACTCAAGCACCTGGAAGGCCATCGCAGCGCCAAGTTCCTTTCCCTGCTGGCGGAAAACCTGGTGCGCAAAGGCCTGCTCAATGAGCACGAAGTGGTTCATATGCTCGATCTGGTCGTCGACTGAGGCGAACAGTCATCGGCGTCAATGACGACTATCGAAAGCGTTGATTTTCCGTTTTTGAGCCGGGTCCGTAAGGTAGCCCCATCGATTGATGGAGGTACTTATGTCCCAGGTTCAAATCATGTCCGTAATTGGCAGCGCCGTTCCCGCCCCGCTTAGAGCGCGGGGGCTGCTTGCCTGCTGGTATCTGGTGCAGGACGGCGAGGCCATCAGCGGTCCGCTCACCTCGCTGCCGGACGCCCAGGCCTTGTCACAGCGTATCGACCAAGGTCGGCTCAGCGCCTAAGGCAGCTGCACCTTCGGTTTGGTTTCAAGGAAAATGGCCCAGCTCGATATGAACAAGGCGGCGATCAGTGGCCCGATGACAAAGCCGTTGAGGCCAAAGACTGCCAACCCGCCCAGGGTCGAGATGAGGATCAGGTAGTCCGGCATCTTGGTGTCCTTGCCCACCAGGATCGGTCGCAGCACGTTATCCACCAGGCCGATCACAAAAATCCCGTACAGCCCCAACACCACGCCCTGCCAGATCGACCCGCCGAGCAGGAAAAACGCCGCCGCCGGCGCCCAGATAATCCCCGCCCCCACCGCTGGCAACAGCGACAAAAACGCCATCAGCACCGCCCAGAGCAACACGCTCGGGATGTCCAGAAACCAGAAAATCAAACCACCCAAGGCGCCCTGTGTGATCGCCACCAATAAGTTACCCTTCACTGTGGCCCGCACTACCCGATTGAACTTGAGTTGCAACCGACGTTTCTGGTGTTCCTGCAACGGCACGGCCGCGCGAACCTGGCGTGCCAGGTCGGCACCGTCGCGCAAAAAGAAATACAACAGGTAGAGCATGATGAAAAAGCTCACCACAAATTCAAATGTTCCCTGGCCGAAACTGAACACCTGAGTGGCAATAAACTCGTTACCCGTTACCGCACTCTTGATGATTTTTTCCCGCAGCCCGCTCAGTTCACCCACCCCCGCCCGATCGAGCAAATGCTGGAAGTACGGAGGGAGGCTGTGTTTGAAGTGGGACACATACCCCGCTATGTCCAACTCCCCACTTTCGATGTTTTTGTACAGTACCGCCCCCTCTTGAACCAGGAAGAAGGCGAGGATGATCACCGGCAGGATCGCAATCACCAGGCAGATACTCAGTGTGAGCAGCGACGTCATGTTGCGCTCCCAACCCAGCTTCAATTGCAGTCGACGCTGCATCGGCGCAAAGAGGATGCCAAGGATCACCGCCCAGAACACCGCGCCGTAGAACGGCAGCAAGATCCAGATGAACGCGACAGTGACCACCCCCAACAAAATCACCAGCGATTTATTTCGTACGGTTTTTTCGTTCATGTCCGATCCGTGTCAGTGCGCAGGTGCTTATAAGTTGAGCTGTCCTAATGCTTAGTCCTCCACGGTTCGCGCGAGTGCCATGCGTTTGTTCACAAAGCCTGGATCCAGATCAATAAACTCCCTGGGCAAGGCGCCTATGCTCTCAGCCTTTTGCGACTGACATTGCCATGACTCCCCTTGCCCCCGAACTGCTCGCCCCCGCCGGCACCTTGAAAAACATGCGTTATGCCTTCGCCTACGGCGCCGATGCGGTGTACGCCGGCCAGCCGCGCTACAGCTTGCGGGTGCGCAATAACGAATTCGATCACGCCAACCTGGCCCTTGGGATCCAGGAAGCCCAGGCGCATGGCAAGCGCTTTTATGTGGTGGTGAACATTGCGCCGCACAACGCCAAGCTCAAGACCTTCCTCAAGGATCTGGCACCGGTGATCGCCATGGCACCGGACGCGCTGATCATGTCCGATCCGGGTCTGATCATGCTGGTGCGGCGGCACTTCCCGCAGATGCCGATTCATCTGTCGGTGCAGGCCAATACCGTCAATTGGGCGAGTGTCGAGTTCTGGCAGCAACAGGGCGTGAGCCGGATCATCCTGTCGCGGGAACTGTCCCTGGAAGAAATCGCAGAAATCCGCCAGCAAGTGCCGGCCATGGAGCTGGAGGTGTTTGTCCACGGCGCGTTGTGCATGGCGTATTCCGGACGTTGCCTGCTGTCGGGTTACATGAACAAGCGCGATGCCAATCAGGGCAGTTGCACCAACGCCTGCCGCTGGAAATATTCGGCGCAAGAGGCCACGGAAAACCAGCTCGGCGAGATCGTCCAGCAGTATCAGCCTGAACCGACCCTCGGTATTGGCGCCCCAACCGATCAGGTGTTCCTGTTGCAGGAAGCCAATCGACCGGACGAACTGATGCCGGCTTTCGAAGACGAGCACGGCACCTACATCATGAATGCCAAGGACCTGCGCGCCGTTCAACATGTCGAGCGTCTGACGCACATGGGCGTGCACTCGCTGAAGATCGAAGGACGGACCAAATCCCATTTCTATTGCGCGCGCACCACGCAGGTGTATCGCCAGGCTATCGACGATGCCGTCGCCGGCCGTGAATTCGACCGTAGCCTGATGACCGATCTGGAGTCATTGGCGCAGCGCGGCTACACCGAAGGTTTTTTGCGTCGGCATGTGCATGACGAATATCAGAACTATCAGCACGGCAGCTCGGTGTCGGAGCGCCAGCAGTTTGTCGGTGAATTGACCGGTGAGCGGCGTGAGGGGCTGGCGGAGGTCAAAGTGAAGAACCGCTTTGGCCTGGGCGATCACATGGAATTGATGACACCCCAGGGCAACTTCCATTTCGACTTACATCAATTGCAAAACATCAAAGGCGAGCCGATTGAAGTCGCTCCGGGGGACGGGCACACGGTGTATTTGCCGATCCCGGACTCGGTGGACCTGAAGTTTGGCTTGTTGATGCGCGATGTCGGTGCTAGCCAGTAATGATCGGCCTGTAACACTGACTTAGTGACGAGGGAGGTTGCCCGCCAGTGTGGCGTTCGCTAATCCATCTCGACTGATTGGACTAGCCAGTCTTTGAACGCCGTCATCGCCGCCGTTTCTGTGCGCGACTGCAAGCGGGTCAGCCAGTAGCTACCGGTGGTGATTCCGATGCCAAAAGGTTGTTCGATGGCACCCGAAGCCAATTGCCGAGAAAACATCAGGGGCGGCGCCAACGCAATGCCGGCGCCTTGGAGTGCGGCTTCCATCATCGCCAGCGAAGAATCGAAAACAATGCTCTTGGCGGACGGCGCATTGGCTGGCAACCCACAGGCCAAAAACCACTCAGGCCATTCGTCTGTGCGATAGGAACGTAACAAGGTCTGTTTCAGCAGATCCTCAGGCGATCGCAATTGCCGGGCGAGTTCGGGAACGCACAACACCGACAACGGCGCATCGATCAACCGCAGCGCTTCAATCCCGTGCCACGCGCCAGCACCAAATCGAATCGCGTAATCCAGACCTTCAGCGGCCACATCCACCCGGTTGTTATTGGTCGACAGTCGTAAATCTATAAATGGATGTTTCGCCTGGAAGTCCGCCAGCCGTGGCAACAGCCAACCGACCGCAAAGGTCCCCACTGCTCCCACCGTCAACACCTCTCGATAGTGTCCACCTTCAAAGCGCTCAAGCGTTTCGGCGATTCGATCGAAAGACTCGCGCAACACCGGCAGCAAGGTTTCACCTTCACTGGTCAGCAGCAGCCCGCGTGGCAAGCGCTTGAACAGCGTCACATTCAACTGGGCTTCAAGACTTTTGACCTGATGACTCACTGCCGCTGGCGTGACGAACAACTCCACTGCCGCGCGTGTGAAACTCAAATGACGTGCGGATGCCTCGAAAGCGCGCAATGCATTCAGTGGCAAGTGAGGACGAATCATGCCGACTCCATAGTTTTTCTAATGGCTAGCCCGAAATATCGTCGTTTGCCGACGCTCGGCAGACTGCCTAGATTTGGCCCGCCTGTTCGCTAGCCCGTTTTGCATGAGCGCATGGAGTGTAGCGGGTTACCATCATCACAACTCATGAAGAGTGGATCAGACATGTACACAGACAAACTGCCAAGGCTTGGGCTCTACAGTGCTTTTGCACTCACCCTCGGCGCAGCGCCGTGCATCGCCGCGACACCGTCCGAGCAGCAGCTCGAAACGCTGGTCAATGCCGCCGTCGTTCCGGTGATGCAGCAACAAAACATTACCGGGCTCGCTGTGGCGATCACCCAAAATGGCCAGCCGCATTACTTTAATTACGGTGTAACGTCCAAAGAGAACCGCAGACCGGTCAGCCAGAACACCCTGTTCGAAATCGGCTCGGTCAGCAAAACCTTCACTGCCACGCTGGCCGCTTACGCGCAGGCCAACGGCAAACTATCCCTGTCCGAACCTGCCAGCGCTGTTTTGCCGATATTGCGAGGCAGTACATTCGACCACATCAGCGTGCTGCAACTGGGGACCTACACCGCCGGCGGATTACCGCTGCAGTTCCCTAGTGAAGCTGACCATCCAGAGACAATGCTGGGTTACTTCAAGCAGTGGACACCGGTTTATCCGGCGGGCACCCATCGCCAGTATTCGAACCCAAGCATAGGGCTGTCCGGTTACCTCGCCGCCTACAGCATGGGTCAGCCGTTCGATGTCCTGATGGAAAAGACCCTATTACCGAAACTTGGCCTGAAGCACACCTACCTCACGGTCCCCCAAGACCAGATGGGGCTATACGCTCAGGGTTACAACAAGGAAGACAAGCCCGTGCGCGTCGGGCCGGGCGCGCTGGACTCCGAAGCCTACGGCGTGAAAACCAGCACCTCGGACCTGCTGCGTTATGTTGATGCGAACATGAAACCCGGCAAACTGGAAAAGCCGTTGCAGCAAGCCATCGCCACAACCCATACCGGTTATTACACCGTGGGCGACATGACACAGGGGCTGGGTTGGGAGCTCTACCCTTACCCGGTCACGCTGGATCGACTGCTCGCCGGGAACTCGACGGAGATGGCGATGAACGCTCATACCGTCCATTGGCTCAATCCACCGCAAGCTGAACAAGAAAGCGTGTGGATCAACAAAACCGGTTCAACCGGCGGCTTCGGTGCCTACATCGCATTTGTCCCCTCGAAGGACATTGGCATCGTGATTCTGGCGAACAAAAACTACCCGAACCCGGAGCGAATCAAGATCGCCCACACGATATTGAACGCCTTGATGGAGTAATCCACTGCGCTTGACGGTGGCGAGGATTCGGAATCGACGAAAAATGGGCGACCCCTTCAAGGTCGCCCATTGTCGTTATTGCGTTTGCTCAATGCCAGGTCGGCGTCTGGCTGGCAGGTGCATCGTCTCGCGGATAAAGATTGTCTCGCACCTGATTCAGCGACATCTCGGCGACCGTCGCCAACTGCTGGATCGACAGCAGTACATTGAGATTCGGGCCGTCCAGCTTGCTGGCAAAATTGGCGATCAGAACATTCAGGGTGGCGAGCATTTCGCAGGCCTCATTCAGCAGGGTCAGTGTGTCGACGCCGGGGATAATGGCGAATATCTGCCGGGGCGAGGGAATATGCTTGGGATGCGGAGTGACCACCGTTTTCGCGGTATCGCACACTTTCGCAGGGGCAGTATTATCGGCTTGGATTTGGGTTTGCAGTAGTTGAGACTTGTTGAACTTTTTCACAGGCGAGGCTCCTTCTTTCCACGGATGTTTTCGTCCTTAAGTCCCTAAATATCGCGGACTTCCATGAAGGCTAACGGTGTGCGCTGTAGGGCACTAGTTCATCAAGTGCTACGCAACTTGAATGAAACTTCCGAAGCCAGCAAAGACGGATACTTCACGCGCAAAAAAAATGGGCGATTGTTTAGATCGCCCATTGTCGTTACTGAGGCTGCAATCGTCGTCCGATGACATCCATCAAATCACAACCGTCGCGCAGCGGAATCGCCAACACCCGCGCAAAATCCTGTAACAGCAAAGCATCACGGCCCACTCCCTCCGCGACGGACAAGGTTTCCAGCAGTTGGGTCACGCTACGAATGCGATACGCTGCGGTTTCATGTAACACATCCACCGGAGCATCCGTATCAATCAGCAACGAAGCAATTTGGCAATCGATGCCCGTAATCGGCATGTATCTAGCCATCAGTGATCCCCCCTCTCAATGCCGTACAGGTGGATGAACGACAGGCGCACCTTCGGGTGGGTCAACATTATCCAGCGCCTGGTTCACCAACAACTCGGCGATGACCGCCAATTGCTGTATCGATAGCGCAACATTGCGTTTCGAGCCTTCCAGCTTGCAGGCCAGATCCGTAATCAGGACATTCAGCGATGCCAGGGTTTCGCAGGCATGACATAGAAGGGTTGGTGAGTCGACGTCTGGAGTGATCGTGAAGACGTGGCTAATTGGGTCGGCGTGGCCGGGGTTTCGCAAACGCGCGCTGACGGTGCGCTCTGTGGTTTCTGAAAGTTGGACGGGATCGAGAGTTTCAGCTTCTGCTGAGACTTGGGGGGGATTGGGACTTAGTTTTTTCATGTGCGAAGAACCTCGGTAATTAAATAAACTGCCGATCTCACTTCCACAGAGAGGGTGGCAGCCGTACGCAGGTGTGGAAGTCCGGGATACCGAGAGAAACCCAGTGCACTCAAGAGTGCTCCTGCGCAAAGCTGCCATAAGCAACAATGTTGGCATAAAAAACGCAAACATGTGTTTACAGGTGCATACGCGTTCTCGGCAACCACCGGACTTCCACATCCGGCCGCTGATTTTGCAGCGGCCCGACAGAGGTTATCGATAGTGAGGGAGACGCAACAGTTCATGAAGTACGACGCGTCTTGCAGGAAATGTCCGAAGCCTTCGCAGGCCAGCGCACATGATCCTAGGACGCCCCGATTTTTTAGGAGGGTTCAGTCATCAGGCATTTCCGGCTGCTTGGCGGTTTTACCCGATTTGCCAGGCTTGGCGGCCTTGGTGCCTTTGGCATCTTTGGCCGGTTCGGCTGCAACAGGGGTCGCTACCGTGGGCGGGGGCGCTTCTTTCTCCGCCGCGGGCAACGCGTCGATGGTCTCGAATATCTTCTTCAAATCGACTGACTTTGATTCTTCCCCCGAACTCTCAAGCTTCTTTTCACCGTCCTTGCCGATCAGGATCACTTTGGGCAACGCCCCCGCACCCAGTTTGAGGGCGCGGATCAGTGCCATGGTGTCCTGTTGACCGAGATCCTTGCCGTCGAGCTGCCCGAACATGTTCAGCACGGTGTACACCCTGATATTTCGCTGGGCGATACCCTCCTTGTTGGCGGGATCGTTCAGAGACGTTTTCAGACCCGTCCAGACGGGGTCGACGGTGCTGGTCGCGATGACAATCAGTGGCCGGGACCGGCCTTTGTCCATGTCCAACGGTGAATCGCTTTCGGCTGCGAGCAAGGGACCGGCGAAAGCCAGCAAGGTTGTCAGGGTCAAAAACCTGATGAGCATGCGCATCTCCTTTTGATAACCACGCTCTAATGATTGCGCATCGCGGCGTTCGTTCCGGGTGACGTACCGCAATTGTGTTTCGCCTTGACCCAAGCTTAGGTCAGGGCGGTCATTGCGCAACAGGCTGGGCTAATCTCAAAGCCATAACGATCCACCTGAACCGCCGTGAGGACTTCTCCATGAGCGCTCAGCTGAACCACACCATTGTCTGGTGCCACGACAAGCAGGTATCGGCGAACTTCCTCGCCGATCTCCTCGGGCTGCCCGCACCCACGCCTTTCGGCCCGATGTTGATCGTCACATTCGACAACGGCGTGTCGCTGGATTTCTACAACAACGAGCCGCCGATTGCATCCCAGCACTATGCGTTTTTGATCGGTGACGACGACTTCGACAAAGCCTTCGCGCGCCTGCAAGCACGCGGCCAGCCGTGGTGGGCGGACCCGGGCAAGCAGCGGCTGAAGGAAATCAATGATTACGCAGGAGGACGGCGGGTGTATTTCGATGACCCTGATGGGCATCTGCTGGAGATATTCACCCGCGAGTGACACTGGCGAATCAGTGGGAATCAGAACGCCAGTTTGTAACCGATCAGCACCAACATCGTCGCCAGGCACGGGCGCAACAGTTCATCGGAGATCTTGCCGGTCAGATGACTGCCCAACCAGATACCCGGCAGCGAACCAATCAGCAGGTAACCCAGCACATGCCAGTCCATGTTGCCCATGCTTGCATGGCCAAGCCCGGCGACCAGGGTCAACGGTACGGCGTGGGCGATTTCCGTACCGACGAGGCGACGGGTCGGCAGCAGCGGATACAGGATGAACAGGGCCACGGTGCCAAGGGCGCCCGCACCGATGGACGTCAGTGCAACCATGGTGCCCAGCACCAGGCCGGTGATCACCGTCATCACGTTGAGGCGCTTGCCGCTGGGGTTGTAGTTGCCGCCGGCGCGATTGTGCGCGAACTCAAGCAGGCGCTTCTTGAAGAGAATGGCCAGCGCCGTGGCGAACAGAACGAAGCCCAGCGCCTGTTTGATGATGGCATTCATCGTTTCGGGAGCGGTGTGCAAGCTGCTCAGGAACCACAGCGTCAACGCCACGGCCGGCACGCTGCCCAGGGTCAGCCAGCCGGTAATCGCCCAATCGATGTTGTTGTTTTTCCTGTGAACCAGCACGCCACTGGATTTGGTGATCGCCGCGTACAGCAGATCGGTACCGACCGCCGTCGCCGGGTTGATGCCGAACCACAGCAGAATCGGGGTCATCAACGACCCACCACCGACGCCAGTCATGCCAACAATAAAGCCAACCACCAACCCGGCAACGACCAACCCGATGTTCACTAAATCCATTGATACGTCCACAAAAGCACAGGAGAAATCTGGCCCGCAGCATAGCGATTTTTCTTATAACCACTTATATCGATGCGGACTATCGTTATATCCGAGACGTAACCACCACCCCAATTCCTGTGGGAGCGAGCTTGCTCGCGATAGCGGTGTATCAGGCAACATCGATGGTGGGTGTCAGATTGCAATCGCGAGCAAGCTAGCTCCCACAGGGGAGTGGTGTCAGCCCTATTGCACCGGCAGGAAGTTCAGAAACAGCAGGCTCTGCGCGTAGTTCAAGCCGATGCGTCGGTACCGTTCGTCCAGCATCTGCGTCAGCAAATCCAGGCGCGCAACGATCTTGCCGAACTCCACGGCAAAACTCAGGTTACTGCCCTCCTCCGAGATCTCATTGGAAAACAGCAACGGTTCGCCTTGTTTGTTTTGTCGTTGGCTGAGAATCCACGTGGCGATCTCGATGTTGCGCGCGGCATTGCTGACGAACGTCGGGTTGATCGCATCCGTCATGTAGAACTCCAGACGATTGCCGTGAGCGGTCACCAACATGCTGCCGATGGCATAAATGAAGGCACCGACCCGGTCACCGAGAAACTCCGGACTCATCGCATACCTGAGCGCCGCCAAGTCTTTTTTGCCGCCGAGGGTGGGCAGTGGCTGTTGCTCTTCGATGGCCATGCGTACTTGCTTCCCCGCCGTTCGGGCGTCGAGGAAGCCGGATTTCTTCAGCTCATCGGGATTGCGCAGGTAGAGCTTGCTCATCAGCACGTAGAGGCTGTTGAGGTTGTCACGCATCGCCAGCGTGGCCATGCGGTCAACGCTGGTCTGGAGAAACTCCTGGGGGCGTCCTTCGCGGAACTGGCTGACGATGTCATTGCCCTGCTGCTGGCTGCAACCGGTGACAAAGAGCATCGCCAGGTAAGCCAGGAGCAAGCAACAGCGGTGGATCGCTCGGGTGATTAGGGGTAAAACTTGAGCCATGGGTTCTTGAACTTGGCATGGGCCAACGGAGGGGATCGCCATCGGCTGCCCAAGGATAGAGCCACCAAAAGCAAAAAAGTGCGGTGCCAACGGTCCGCCAATCCAGTATTCACCGAGGCACAGAGAGGAGGTTTACATGCGCACGCTTGAATTGGCCGGCGTCAATGTACCGGTCGTCGGCCAAGGCACTTGGCGTATGGGTGAGGATCCCTCGGCGCAAGCGCGTGAAGTCTCGGCCCTGCGCCTGGGCATCGAGTTGGGCATGACACTGATCGATACCGCTGAGATGTACGCAGAAGGCGGTGCCGAGGAAGTGGTCGCTGAAGCCATTAGCGGCTTGCGCGACAAGGTCTTTCTGGTCAGCAAGGTCTACCCGCACAACGCCAGCTGCCAAGGCATTCCCCTGGCTTGCGAGCGCAGCCTTCGGCGCTTGAAGACCGATTACATCGATTTGTACCTGCTGCACTGGCGCGGCCAGTTTCCCCTGGAGGAAACCGTTGAAGCCTTCGAACGCCTGCGTGAAGACGGCAAGATTGGCCGTTGGGGCGTGTCCAATTTTGATCTGGACGACCTGCACGAACTGAATTCACCGGCCTGCGCCACCAATCAGGTGATGTATAACCTGGAAGAGCGCGGCATCGAATTTGATTTACTGCCCTGGAGCCAACAGCAGCGGCAGCCATTGATGGCGTATTGTCCCATCGGTCAGGGCGGGGAAATGCTGGCCCATCCTGCGCTTGAAAAAATTGCCGCCCGTCACGGGGTGACACCCGGCCAGGTCGCGCTGGCATGGATTCTGCGGCAGACCGGTGTGATTGCCATCCCCAAGGCGGTCAAACCTGAACATCTACACTTAAATGCACAAGCCCCGCAATTGCAGCTCGATCCCGGGGATCTGGAGGCGCTGGACCACGCGTTTCACGCGCCACAACGCAAACAGCGATTGGCCATGGTCTGAGCCCATCGACGTATTGTCAGAGGGTTTCTGCATGAGAAGCACCGATGCGCTCGATGCTTTTAACCTGCCACGTTTCATCAAGGCTCAAGAGCCGGTATTCGAGTGGGTCCAGGAAGAACTGAGTGCCGGTAAAAAACGTCGTCACTGGATGTGGTTCATCTTTCCGCAACTGGCCGGCCTGGGCGGGAGCGAAATGTCCCGATACTTTGCCATTAGCTCCGACGAGGAAGCCGTGGCGTATCTGGAACATCCGTTGCTGGGTCCACGACTGCGAACCTGCACGGAAATGGTCCTGAACATCAAACAGCGCTCGATCGCCGAGATTTTCGGCCATCCCGATGACCTCAAGTTTCACTCGTCAATGACCCTGTTTGCTCAGGTCACCCCAGAAAACAGCGTTTTTCATCAGGCCCTTGCGCAGTATTTTCACGGCATACCGGATGCCTGGACGCTGTCGTTGCTGGACTTAAAACAGGCCCAATTGCCCACCAATCAGGGTTGAGAAGTCGTCGTCCACGAACGGCAGGATCGCGTCTGCCACCGGTTGCAGTTGCCGGGTGACGTAGTGGTCGTAGTCGATAGGCGCGCTGCGAATCTCCAGTGGTTCGGGCCCGGCGACGGTGATCACGTAGCTGATCCAGCCGCCGTTCTGATACTGACGCGGGCGGCCCTGCCGGTCATTGAAGTCATCGGCGATGCGCGCGGCGCGCACATGGGGTGGCACGTTGCGCTCGTAATCATCGAGGGTGCGCCGCAGACGCTTGCGGTAGATCAGACGCTCGTCGAACTCGCCGGCGAGGGTCTTTTGCACGTAATCGCGTACGTAATCCTGATAAGGCTTGCGATGGAAGATCCGCGAATACAGCTCTTGCTGGAATTGCCGGGCCAGGGGCGACCAGTCGGTGCGTACGGTTTCCAGGCCTTTGTAGACCATTTCATCCGTGCCATCGGCGCGGGTGACCAAGCCAGCGTAACGCTTCTTGCTGCCCTCCTCCGCACCACGAATGGTCGGCATCAGAAAGCGCTTGTAATGGGTTTCGAACTGCAATTCCAACGCGCTTTCCAGCCCGTATTCCTCACGCACATGTTCACTCCACCACTGGTTGACGTGGTCCACCAGCGCGTGGCCGATTCGCGCGGCCTCTTCCTGGCCGTGAGCGCGGCGCAGCCAGACGAACGTGGAGTCGGTGTCGCCGTAAATCACCGTATGGCCCTGGGCTTCGATCAGCTGTCGGGTGCGCAGCATGATCTCGTGGCCGCGCAAGGTGATGGACGATGCCAGGCGTGTGTCGAAGAATCGGCAGCCACTGGAGCCGAGCACGCCGTAGAAGGCATTCATGATGATCTTCAGCGCCTGGGACAGCGGCGCATTGTGTTCGCGCTTGGCGGTTTCGCGGCCTTCGGCGACCCGGGCGACGATGGCCGGCAGGCAATGCCGGGATCTGGAAAAACGCGCCCCGCGAAAACCCGGTACCGAGTCGCTGTCATCAGGATGCTGCAAACCCTCAATCAGCCCGACCGGGTCGATCAGGAAGGTGCGGATGATCGACGGATAAAGGCTTTTGTAGTCGAGTACCAGCACCGATTCGTACAGGCCCGGTTGCGAGTCCATGACAAAACCACCGGGGCTGGCCTGTGGTGACTTGCCGCCCAGGTTCGGCGCCACAAAGCCCTGACGGTGCATCAGCGGCATGTAAAGGTGGGTGAACGCCGCCACCGACCCACCGCTGCGGTCCGCCGGCAAACCGGTGACGCTGGCGCGTTCCAGCAGGAAGGTCAGCAGTTCGGTCTTGGCGAAAATCCGGGTCACCAATTCGCAGTCTTTGAGGTTGTAGGTGGCGAGGGCCGGTTTGTCCTCGGCGAACATGCGGTTGATTTCGTCCATGCGCTGATACGGCGTGCTGATGGCCTTGCCCTCGCCCAGCAGGGTTTGCGCGACGTTTTCCAGACTGAACGAGGGAAAATTCCAGGTCGCCGAACGCAAGGATTCGATGCCGTCGATGATCAATCGTCCCGCCGCTGCCGCGAAGTAATGATTGCGGCTGCCATGCTCACGCCACTGCATCTCTTCGCCACCGCGTCCAAGCTTGAGCGGTACCGCCAGGCGCCGGGCGTGTTCATGCAGTATACGCAGGTCGAACTGCACCACGTTCCAGCCGATGATCGCGTCGGGGTCGTAGCGGGCAAACCACTCGTTGAGTCTTTTCAGCAATACGGTTCGCGAGTCGCAGTATTCGAGCTGGAAATCCACCGCGCTGGCGTCGCCGTTGGGTGGCCCGAGCATGTACACCTGGCGCTCGCCGCAGCCTTCCAGAGCGATGGAATACAACTCGCCTTGAGCGGTGGTTTCGATGTCCAGTGAGACCAGCCGCAACTTGGGCCGGTAGGTCGGGTCAGGTTTCATCTGCGCGTCGAGCAGCAGGCCCTCGCCATCAGGCGTACCGCCAAAGATCACCGGCGCCGTGATGAAGCGCTCCATCATGTAGCGCTCCGCCGGGCGAACGTCGCCCTCGAACATATCGACCCCGGCCTTGCGCAGCGCGGTTTCCAAACGCATCAACTGACCGTGCTGCTGGCAATACAGGCCAAGAACCGGGCGGTGTTCGAAATCCAGCAGGGCCAAGGGCTTTAGCTCGACGTTTTTCTCGCCGTACAGCACCTGTTGCGCTTGCTCGCGCTGGACGGCCGGAATGAACGCCACCGACGGTTGATGAGGCAGGCGGATACGCCGGGGACCCGTATCGGTCGCCAGCCAGAATTCGACTTCCGTGCCGGCCGGGGTGTCGCGCCAATGCCGGGTCAGGACGAAGCCCTGCTGTAAATCCACCACTGCAACCTCACGTATTGATTCAGGCTGCAATTCTACGCGTCATCAAGGGTCAGCGGGTCATGCACGCCACTTTCGACTTCTCTCTGCGGTTTCCACGCGGTTTACCGAAGAAAAACCGCTGAATGGCGTTTTTTGAGTGTTATCTGCCGCTTTCTTCCTTGCCCTGCGCGTCAGGGTCTACGATTCTTCAAGAACAACGACAACACCCGAGAAGCCACCATGAAAACCGTTGCCCAACTGCTCAAGCTCAAAGATCAGAAAAATCAGGAAGTGCACCAGATCAAACCTGATCACATGGTGCTGGAAGCGTTGATGAAGATGGCCGAGAAAAACGTCGGCGCCTTGCTGGTGGTGGAAAATGATGAAGTGCTGGGCATCATCAGTGAACGCGATTACGCACGCAAACTGGTGCTGCATGGCCGCTCTTCGGTGGGCACGCCGGTTCGCGACATCATGGTGTCCCCGGTCATCACCGTAGACACCCACCAAACCGTCGATACGTGCCTGGGCATCATGTCCGATCGCCGCCTGCGCCACCTGCCGGTGGTGGAAAACGGCAAGCTGATTGGCTTGCTGTCCATCGGCGACCTGGTCAAGGAAGCCATTGCTGAACAGGCAGAACTGATTCGCCAGTTGGAGCAATACATCCGCGGCGAATAACTAGTACCCACCGAAAAACCCTGTGGGAGCCGGGCTTGCCCCTGCTCCCACAAAAGCCCCACAGTTTATCTCCTTATCTTCAGTGCTCAGGCGGCCAATGCCGGGCGAAGACCGGTGCCAATGTCGGGTGTCGGTCGATGCGTTCCAGCCACGCGAAAAAACCGGGTCGGGCGCTGCGTAAATGCTCTCGACTGCCGGCCCATCGAGACACTACCGCCGCCAGCACATCCAGCGCGCCCGGCGCTTCATCGCCCAGATACAACTCGCCGGAAAACTGATCGGCAAACACCTCCCAGCTCCAGTGCAATCGCGCGCGGGCGCCGGCCAAGAGGTTTTGCCTGGACGCCTCATCTGTCTCGGCCAACCAGCGTTCGGGGTAATCGATAATGCCGATGGCCACATAACAATTGCTGACGATGTACGCCAGTCCCCGGATCGCCTGATCACGGTCAGCGGGCAGTTTCGGCAATAGATTCGACTTGGGAAACGTCAGCCCCAGATGAATCAGAATCGCCGCACTTTCGGTGAGAACGCTGCCATCGGGCAGTTGCAGGGTCGGAATCTGCTTGAGCCGGTTGAGTTTCTCCAGTGTCTGGGCGGCCTCCGAGGACAGCTCGACGTCGATAAAGCGGTAAGGAATGTCGCACAACTCCAGCGCCGCTTCTATCGCCGCCGCGCCAGAGTTCTGGTGTCCGTAAAGCTGGTACATGGTGCGGCCTCCTGGCGAGACAAGAATGGGGTCATAAGAGGCGTCATCTGCTGGTCACGCTCCCAGTGTAGAAGCGGCGGCTGACCCCATCCGCACCTTCCGTCGACTGAACCATCCCGCCCGCGTGGGGCCACTCACGCCGCCTATCAATACCGTCGATGTTCACCATCACATCAATGAAGTTCTCATAAAAATTCCTCGGCGTAACATCCGCTCCATACCAACCAATAAACACCCCGGAGCACACCATCATGAAACGCCAAACTCTCCTCAGCATCGCTTTCTCGGTCTTTGCAGTTAACGCTTTTGCCGCTACCTCTGCTCAACCTGTAGTCGCTGAAGGCGGCTCGGATCGTCTGATTGAAAGCCGTGTGGCTGAAGGGGGTTCGGATCGTTTGATCGAAAATCGTGTGGCCGCTGACGGTTCCGACCGACTGATCGAAAACCGCGTAGCCGCTGACGGTTCCGACCGCCTGATCGAAAACCGTGTTGCCTCCGATGGTTCCGACCGTCTGATCGAAAACCGTATTGCCGCTGACGGTTCCGACCGCCTGATCGAAAACCGTGTTGCCGCTGATGGCTCCGATCACCTGATGCAGAACCGCGTTGCCGAAGGTGGCTCCGACCGTCTGATCGAAAGCCGCGCGGTGTAAATGAAGGGTTTTACCGCAGTACTCAACGAAAAACCCGGCCTCACCCGCCGGGTTTTTTTATGCCTGTTTTTTGCATCGGGTCACTTGCCAGCCCGCACCATGCAGCGCTGATAACGCCCGTCGACCCGATTGGCAAACCACGCGGTGGTGAGTTTTCGGGTGATTTTCGGGCTCTTCAGCTCGATCCCCGGCAACACCGCGCGGGGCAATGGCCGGCCCTCGGCGTGATCGGCCAACGCGAACACGCGCTGGTAGAGTTCGGTCTCCTCGAAGCTGAGACTTTTGCCCTCCTCCAGTTGATTGCGAATGGTCATATTGCGCATCCCCAATTGCTTGCCGAGGCTGCGCACCGCCAGTTCGGTGGTGCCGGCCATGATCGAGTCATAGCGGACCAGATCGCCATCCAGCGTCAACGGGATGCCTGATGCCCGACTCACCGCATTCTGAAACGCCGCATTGCGGCTGGCGTACCAACCGGCATTGAAGTCCGCGAAGCGATACAGCGGTTCTGTGTAGCTCACCGGATAACCGAGCAAGTGGGCAATGCCGAAGTACATGCCACCGCGTCGAGTGAACACCTCATGCCGGATCGAACCCTTCACCGGATACGGGTAACCCCGCGATTGCTGCTCGGCGAAATCGATGCTGACTTGCATAGGTCCGCCGGTGTGTACCGGGTTGAAGCCACCAAACAGGGTTTTGCCCATGGGCACCATGCCAATGAACTCATCAAAAATCGCGCTGAGTTCCTTTTCGCTGCGCGCTGCGTTGAGACGATCGCTGTAACTCTTGCCATTGGGTGATTTCACCTTGAGCGCAGCGCTGACCAGCAGGTCGGGAATGTGGGCTTTCTCGGCGCGACGGTCGATTTCCTCCCGAGCGATCTTGCCCAGGCCCGGCACAGCTGGGTCGACCTGGAAGGTGGATTCCTGCTCGGTAACGGCGAGCACTGAGCACAGGTTTTGCGTGGACGGATAAATGCTCTGCGCGGCGAATGCGGCGTAGATGTCCGTGGCCCAGCCTTGGCGATCCGTGGTGCTGGCCGGCAGCAGGCGCACGATTTCGGCCTTGACCTCGGCGGGCTTGCGCACTGGCGGTTCCTGTGTCCGCTGAGTGCCGCAACCGGCCAGCAGCAACAGCGCCACAACACCGGTAATCAATCGATTGGCTTGCATGGTGCTCCATCAAATCCGTTGAGCCGGGTTAACCATACGATCAATGGCATGGCGCAGGCTATGACTGCGGCCGTCGCAGCCTGTTCCATCGACACGCCTGTCGGGGCATTTTCCGTTGGGCAGCCAGCCTGCCCGCGCTTTGCGACTGGACCATACTTGAGCCAGGCACCGAGGAGAACAGGCTGATGACTCGTAGCGACGTACTGATCGTCGGCGCCGGTCCGACCGGGCTGGTACTGGCGCTGTGGTTGAGCAAACTGGGGATCCGCGTGCGGATTCTCGACAAGACTTCCGCCCCCGGCACTACGTCCCGGGCACTCGCGGTCCAGGCGCGGACGCTGGAGCTTTATCGCCAGCTCGACCTTAGCGAGGCCGTGGTGCAAAACGGTCATCGGGTGGCGGCGGCGAATTTCTGGGTCAAAGGTGAACCGGTGGCGCGTTTGCCCCTGAGCCGCATTGGCGAAGGCCTGACGCCTTACTCCTTCCTCGAAATCTACCCGCAGGACGAGCACGAACGACTGCTGATAACACGCCTTGAGGCGTTTGGCATCCACGTCGAGCGCAACACTGAGCTGGAGTATTTCGAAGACTCCGGCGCTGGCGTCACCGTCCAACTACGCTTGCCCGACGGTCAACTGGAAATCTGCCAGACCTGCTACCTGGCGGGTTGCGACGGCGCCCGGTCAGTGGTGCGCAAGACACTGGACACGGGGTTCCCGGGCGGGACCTATCAGCAGATTTTCTATGTCGCCGACGTACAAGCCAGCGGGCCGACGTTCAATGGCGAATTGCATGTGGACCTTGATGAAGCGGACTTCCTTGCCGTGTTCCCCCTCGCTGGTACGGGTCGCGCCCGGTTGATCGGCACGGTGCGCGACGAGCGCGCGGACCAGGCTGAAACCCTGCGCTTTGAAGACGTCAGCAGCCGGGCCATCGAACACCTGAACGTGCAGATCGAACAGGTGAACTGGTTCTCGACCTATCGCGTACATCACCGGGTCGCCGACCACTTTCGAACCGGGCATGCGTTTTTGTTGGGCGACGCGGCCCACGTTCACAGCCCGGCCGGTGGCCAGGGCATGAACACCGGGATTGGCGACGCGATAAACCTGGCGTGGAAACTCGCGGCGGTGTTGAGTGGCGGCGCCGAGGCCAATCTGCTCGACACCTACGAAACCGAACGCATCGCCTTTGCGCGCAAGCTGGTCGCCACCACCGACCGGGTGTTCACTTTCGTCACCGCCGAAGGGCGCATGGCCGATGTACTGCGTACACGGCTGGCACCGTTTTTAATCCCCAAAATGGCTTCGTTCGAGACGTCCCGCGAGTTCCTGTTCCGCACTGTCTCGCAGATCACCTTGAACTATCGTGGTATGCCATTAAGCACCGGTGTCGCCGGACACGTTCACGGCGGCGATCGCCTGCCTTGGGCGCATGATGGTGAAGGCGACAACTTTGAATCGCTGAGAAATCCGGTCTGGCAGGTGCATGTTTATGGCGACACCAGCGACGAAATGATCGCTTGGTGCAATGAGCATCATCTGCCGTTGCAGGTGTTCTACTGGCGGCCGGCGTTTGAAGCGGCGGGGTTGGGACGCAACGGGTTTTACCTGTTGCGGCCGGATACGTATGTGGCGATTGCCGAGACGTGTTCCGATCCGAAGGTGATTGAGCGGTATTTTCAGCATCACGGGATTCGGCCTTACTTCGGCGCTACCTGATTCAACTCAAATCAACTGTGGGAGCGAGCCTGCTCGCGAAGGCGTCGTGACAGTCGACATTTCTAACAACTGATACACCGCTATCGCGAGCAGGCTCGCTCCCACAGGGGGAATGTGTTGGGGATCAGATCCCGGCCAGGGCCAGGTCCATCGCGAAGTAAGTGAAGATCAAATCCGCCCCCGCTCGCTTGATCGCGCCAAGGCTTTCTCGCACCACGCGACCCTCATCAATCGCCCCCGCTTGCGCCGCGAATTTGATCATCGCGTACTCGCCGCTGACCTGATACGCCGACAGCGGCAAACGCGAAACCTCACGGATGTCGCGGATGATGTCCAGGTAGGCGCCGGCCGGCTTGACCATCAGCGCGTCAGCGCCTTCCTGTTCGTCCAGCAGCGATTCGCGCACCGCTTCGCGGCGGTTCATCGGGTTCATCTGATAGCTTTTGCGATCGCCCTTGAGCGCGCTGCCGCCGGCTTCACGGAACGGGCCGTAGAGCGCCGAAGCAAACTTGGTCGAATAGGCCATGATCGCTGTCTGACTGAAACCCGCATCATCCAGCGCCCGGCGAATCGCCTGGACCTGCCCGTCCATGGCCGCTGACGGGGCAATCACATCGGCGCCAGCCCGCGCCGCAGCCACGGCTTGTTTGCCGAGGTTGATCAGGGTCTGGTCGTTATCGACTTCGAGGTTGTGCATCACACCGCAATGACCGTGGTCGGTGTATTCGCAGAAGCAAGTGTCGGACATCACAATCATCTCCGGCACGGCATCCTTGGCGATTCGCGACATGCGCGACACCAGCCCGTTGTCGCTCCAGGTGTCACTGCCGCTGCTGTCCAGATGATGCGACACGCCGAACGTCATGACCGACTTGATGCCGGCGCGGGCGTAGCGCTCAATCTCGCCGGCCAGTTTCGACTCCGGAATACGCATCACACCGGGCATGCTGTTGATCGGCACGAAATCGTCGATCTCTTCCTCGACAAAAATCGGCAGCACCAGATCGTTCAGATTGAACTCGGTTTCCTGGAACAGACTGCGCAGGCTCGCGTTGCGGCGCAAGCGACGAGGACGTGCTTCGGGGAACTGACTGGACATGGGCATTCCTGAAAATCGGAGGATGAGACGTTCGTCGTAGGGGGCGAAGCTTATGCCCTGCAAGGCGCAAGGCACAAACCCGGTGCGCGGAAAAAACCCTTACCGCTTCGGCAATAATCCCCACCTGCAATACACATCTTGTAGCAGCTGCCAAGCCCGCGAGGCTGCGTCCGGCCGCGAAGCGGTCGCTAAACCTGCCACCGTATTCTTCAGTCAAGCCGCGGTAACCGGACTGCGACCGCTTCGCGGCCGGACGCAGCCTCGCGGGCTCGGCAGCTGCTACAGGGCGGGTTATAGCGTCAGGGTGCCGCTGATACACGTCACCACCGCACCGCCAATCCAGATTTCATCGCCCACTTGATCCACCTGAATGCGCCCCGCCCGGCCCATCGTCAGGCCCTGGCTGACCACATAAGACGCTGGCGCCAGCCCCTCGGCGAGCAACCATTGCGCAATCCCGGCATTCAAACTGCCGGTAGCCGGGTCTTCCGGCATGCCGTCACCGGAGATGAAGGCCCGTACTTCGAACTGCGCGTCATCGCCATCACGCTCGGGATTCCACGGCGCGATCACGCCGACCGCCAGGCCAAGCATCTGCGAGTGATCCGGTTGCAAATCCAGCACCTGCTGGCGCTCCTCGACCATGACCGCCAACCAGCCAGCACCGTTATCCACCCACTGCGCCCGGACAATCGCGCCGACCTCCAGGCCGAGCCCGCGTCGCACGCGCTCCACCAGATCGGCGTCCACCGGCCCGGCGTTGATCAGGGGCGGCGCGAGAAACGCCAGTTCCGCGCCTTGCCGGCGGACCCGCACCAACCCGACGCCACACTCCTGAATGATCTCCTCGCCCTTGGGCACGCCGCCCGCCTCAAGCCATGCATGGCAGGTGCCCAACGTCGGATGGCCGGCGAAGGGCAATTCGTTCAGGGTGGTGAAGATCCGCATGCGGTAGTCGGCACGTGGATCGCGCGGTTCCAGCACGAAGGTGGTTTCACTGAGGTTGGTCCAGGTCGCGAACGCGGCCATGCGTTCGTCACTGAGCTCGTCCGCACCGAACACCACCGCCAATGGATTGCCCTTGAGGGCGACGCGGCTGAAAACATCTACTTGTTTGAAATCGAATGAGCTCATTGCCTGCCTTGGTCTTGATGAAGTCAAAAGGATCTACTTGGGTATTTCCAGCCCGCGCATCACCGCCGGCCGCGCCAGAAAGCGCTCCAGCACCCGCGTGACGTTCTTGAAGTCCTTGATGCCCACCAGATCGCCAGCCTCATAGAAGCCGATCAGGTTGCGCACCCACGGGAACGTTGCGATGTCGGCGATGGTGTAGCGCTCGCCCATGATCCAGTCGCGACCTTCAAGGCGTGCATCCAGAACCTTTAACAACCGTTTACTTTCATCGACGTAACGGTCGCGGGGCCGTTTGTCTTCATAGTCCTTGCCGGCAAATTTGTTGAAAAAACCGAGCTGGCCAAACATCGGCCCGATGCCGCCCATTTGAAACATCAGCCATTGAATCGTCTCGTACCGCGCTGCCGTTTCCTGGGCCAGCAGTTGCCCGCTCTTGTCGGCGAGGTAAATCAGAATCGCCCCGGACTCGAACAATGGCAGGGGTTTGTCGTCGGGACCGTGGGGGTCGAGGATCGCCGGGATTTTGTTGTTGGGGTTCAGCGAAAGAAATTCGGGGGACATCTGGTCCTGGGTGTCGAAGCCCACGCGGTGCGGTTCGTAGGGCAGTCCGATCTCTTCGAGCATGATCGACACCTTGACGCCGTTGGGGGTCGGCAAGGAGTAAAGCTGGATCCAGTCGGGGTACTGAGCCGGCCATTTTTGAGTAATCGGGAATTTAGACAGATCGGTCATCGGGAGCATCCATCGCCAAAAGAAAGGCTTGAGCATAATCCAGGATCACCGCCCACCGGTTGCGATTTTTTCGCGTTATCGAAACCGCTGATGACCAGGATCAATAGCATTCAGCGTTAGCCAGCCCCTCTAGCGCGTACCCTGTCCATAATTTCGCAACATTCTGTCAATAACCTTTGCTGCAACCCGTTCAAGCTTGTCGATACAGTGCCGCCCCCGCCGGAATCGAACCAAAAGGGCTTCAGAGGACTCTGAGCAATGCCCTTTCGGACACGGACCGGCTCAAAGACATGGAAAACACCCCGAAGCTGGAAGCTCGCGGTGTAAAGGTTTGTCAGCCTTAACTGAATGCGCTGAAGATCACTTATTCACATGATGAACCTTTCAAATTTCGCTAAACGCCTCAAACACCGTGCGTATGTATTTCTGCCAGCAATGCTGGTGACGAGCGCGTTGTTTTTGTCACTGGAGTCCAGCGAAAGCCGCGCCCAACCGGCGGATGGCACCCAAACGCTGGTGTTCCTGCGTCACGCTGAGAAACCCGCCGGCGGTCTGGGCCAACTCAATTGCCAGGGCCTCAACCGCGCCATCGACCTGGCCACCTTGTTGCCGGAAAAATTCGGCAAGGCCAACTACGTGTTTGCCGCCAACCCGACGCGCAATGTCGAGGAAGGTGAACTGGACAATTCCTACAGCTACATCCGTCCACTGATGACCATCAGCCCCAGCGCGATCAAGCTCGGTTTACCGGTGAACATCAAATACTCGGCCAACGACACCAGCGACCTGGCGGACGAATTGCTCAACAACAAGTATCACAACTCCATCATCTACACCGCCTGGTCCCACGGCTACCTGCCAGAGTTGATCAACAAGGTCGCAGCAGAAGCCGTCGGCAAGAAGCAGGACATCACCGAGGACTGGGAGTCCAGTGACTACGATTCGGTGTATGTGCTGACCCTGACCTGGCACAACGGCAAGGCCAGCCTCGACAGCCACAGCTACAAGCAAGGGCTGGATAACGGCTCGCAGACGTGTCCGACCTGAGCGGTCAGGGCTGTTTTGCTTAAGATTTGTAGCGCCTGCAAGGGCGCTATCGCGAGCAGGCTCGCTCCCACAGTGGATCTCGGTCGTACACAAATTCTGTGTTCACTGAAGATCTAATGTGGGAGCGAGCCTGCTCGCGATGGGGCCGGCAAAAACGGCCTTGCTGTTACTGACTCACCCTCGCCCGCAAGTATTCAAGAACCGCCGCCTTCTCCCCCGCAAACTCAATCCGCGCGCCTTTTTTCTCCCGCTGAAACGCATACATCGGGTCGTAGTACTCGCCAAGCAATCCTTCGATCCAGCCTCGGTGCAAGTCCACCGCCCCGCTTCGGCCCTGCTCTGCCAAGGCCTCTTCCATCATGATCAGCATCCGCCGATGGCGTTCACCACCCAGACGTTTCTGCACGTTGTTCAGGCTTTCCAGCAAGCGCTCGGAAAACCGCGCAAACCCTTCCTCGCCATGCACGCCAATGAACTCGGCACACAAGTCCACCACGTAGTCGCGCAATATCCGCTCGACGCGCCCTTCAAGGCTGTCTTCCAGCCAGACCATCGAAAACTGCTGCATGCCCTGATACAGCGGCAACGGCAAGGCGCAACTACCGACCGCCCGACTCTCGTCTTCCAGCACAAACTGCTCGATACCGTGGGCGCGTTTTTTCAGGACATCCACTGCCAGACGGTTTTCGAAATCGATGTTAGACGGTTGCCCGGTCGCGCGTTTGCCAAAGCTGGAGCCACGATGATTGGCGTGGCCTTCAAGGTCGAGTCCGTTGTTCAACTGCGTCAGCACTTCGGTCTTGCCGGTACCGGTCATACCGCCCAGCAAGACGAAATCGCACTGGGCAGCGGCCTGATCGAGGGTGTCGAGCAGGAAGGTGCGCATGGCCTTGTAGCCGCCACCGACCCGGGGATAGTCAATGCCGGCTTCGTCCTTGAGCCACTGCTGGACGATCTGCGAACGCAAACCGCCGCGAAAACAATACAAGTAGCCCTCGGGGTTCGCTCGGGCGAAATCGGCCCAGGCCTGGATGCGCTCAGCCTTGATTTCGCCGGACACCAGTTGATGCCCCAGTGTAATGGCCGCCTGCTGACCTTGCTGCTTGTAACAGGTGCCGATGCGCTGGCGCTCGCTGTCATTCATCAGCGGCAGGTTGACCACGCCGGGGAATGAACCCTTGCTGAATTCCACCGGCGCGCGGGCGTCCATCATCGGCCGGTCGTTGAGAAAGATGTCGCGGTAATCGGTGAAGTCGCGTGACATCAAAACACCTCAACCGCGTGTGTCTGTCGCTCAACCAGTTCACCGATGGGTTCCAGGCTCAGACCCAGTTCAGCCGCCACCGCGAGGAACCGTTCGTTGCCCTCGGGTGTGACCGCAATCAGCAGGCCACCGCTGGTCTGCGGATCGCACAGCACGCGTTTGTGCAGCTCCTGAAGTCGTCCCAGTTTGCTGGCGTAGCTGTCGAAGTTGCGCAGCGTCCCGCCTGGCACGCAGCCTTGGTCGAGGTAGTACTCGACACCCGGCAGGCGTGGCACGCGGTTGTATTCGATGCGGGCGGTCAGATGGCTGCCATCGGCCATTTCTACCAAATGCCCCAGTAGACCAAACCCGGTGACGTCGGTCATCGCAGTCACGCCGTCGAGCTTGCCGAAACGGCTGCCGGGTTTGTTCAGGGTGCACATCCAGTCGCGGGCCAGACCGATATCGGCCGTGCGCAACTTGCCCTTTTTCTCGGCGGTGGTGAGGATGCCGATGCCCAGTGGCTTGGTCAGATAGAGCAGGCAACCGGCCGTGGCCGTGTCGTTGCGTTTCATGTGGCGCTTTTCCACCAGACCGGTCACGGCCAGGCCGAAGATCGGCTCCGGTGCATCGATGGAGTGACCACCGGCCAATGGAATCCCGGCCTCATCGCAGACCGAGCGCCCGCCGCGAATCACTTCCCGGGCTACTTCCGGCGCCAGTACATTGACCGGCCAGCCGAGGATCGCAATCGCCATCAGCGGATCGCCGCCCATGGCATAGATGTCGCTGATGGCATTGGTGGCGGCGATGCGGCCGAAATCGAACGGGTCATCGACGATGGGCATGAAGAAGTCTGTGGTGGAGACCACGCCGCGTTCGTCATCAATGGCGTACACCGCCGCGTCGTCGCGCGAAGCATTGCCGACCCAGAGTTTCGGGTCCAGGTTCTGCGCCCCGCTACCGGCCAGAATCACCTCCAGCACCTGGGGGGAAATCTTGCAGCCACAACCTGCGCCGTGGCTGTATTGGGTCAGACGAATCGGCTCGCTCATGGGGTGCACCTAATGGGATCAATGCGGCCGATTCTAGCAGACGAGATTGATGTCGACTGTTAAGCCCTCATCGCCAGCAGGCTGGCTCCCACAGTAGATCTTCAGTGAACACAGCTATTGTGTATGACTGAGATCCACTAATGAAATGGCTACCCCCGCTGCCCCCTGTGATCGCCCACTAAGCTTTCACAGGGGGCCTACCGGAGACCGTTGCCATGAACAAAGTAGCTATTGCCGCCATCGATCTTGGAAAACATACCTTCCATCTGCATGCCCAAGATGATCGAGGTCATGAGCTTTACCGAAAAAAGTTTAATCGGGTGGCGCTCGCTCAACATTTGGCGAACCTCGAACCGTGTACGGTCGTAATGGAAGCCTGTGGCGGTGCCCATTTCATGGCGCAGGAAGTCGCCAAACTGGGACATACGCCCAAGCTCATTGCACCTCATCTGGTACGCCCTTACGTGAAAAGCAACAAGAACGACTTCGCCGATGCCGAAGCGATCTGCGAGGCGGCAACTCGCCCCACGATGCGCTTCGTGCCCCCAAAAAACCAGGCTCAACAGGCGTTGGCGATGCTCAATTCGGTGCGTGAGTCCTACATCAAAGACCG
>NZ_JAVDUA010000010.1:0-175244 GCF_031456105.1 Pseudomonas sp. BE134
GGCACCCTGGCCAACGACAGCTATAACTCCAGCTACGACAACGCCCAGGAAAAATCCTGGCAGGTGCGCCACGACTACAACTTCGTCGCCCTCGGTGTTCCCGGCCTGACGTTGATGAACCGCTACATCAGCGGCGACAACATCCACACCGGCACCATCACCGATGGCAAGGAATGGGGCCGCGAATCGGAACTGGGCTACACCGTACAAAGCGGCCCGTTGAAGAGCTTCAACGTCAAGTGGCGCAACTCGACCATCCGTCGCGATTACAGCACCAATGAGTTTGATGAAAACCGTTTGATCATCAGCTATCCATTGAGCCTGCTCTAACGGTCATCATTTGATTGGCGATTGCACAATCTTTGTAGCAGCTGGCGCAGCCTGCGTCCGACTGCGCAGCAGTCGCCAAACCAGGCGACTCGGTGTGTCAGTAGGAGCGCGCATTCAGAATTACGACTGCTGCGCAGCCGGACGCAGGCTGCGCCAGCTGCTACAGGGCTGCTTCTTCGCGAATCACCCGACGAATCATGTCCATCAAGGCCTGAGCCACCGGTGAATGCAGGCAGCCGTTGCGGTAGGTCAGGCCGATGGCGCGGGTGGTCTGTTTCAGCCGCAGCGGCAGGATGCACAGTTCACCGGAGGCAATCTCCTGTTCGAGCTGGTGGGCGGACACCGCCGCGAGCATGTCCGAGCGCAGCAACAACCCGCGAATGATCGCCATGTCGGCACTTTCCACCACGGGCCGTGGGGCGGCGATGCCGAACCCGGTAAAGCATTCATCAAGCATTTTTCGGGCGGGGGAGCCGGCGCGCGGCAGCACCCATTGCGTGGAGCCGAGCGCCTGGTGCAGATCGGATTGTGTCGCAAGCGGATGATCACGCCGCGCCAACACCACCATGTCTTCGTTGAACAGCGACTCGCCGCTCAGGTCGCTGGCATACGCTGCCGAGCGCAAGGCACCAAAAATGAAATCGACATCGCCGGCACGCAGTTCCGTCGCCAGCAGATCAAACGGGCTCTCATTGGTGATCACCTGAATGCCGGGGTGTTCGGCCATCAAGCGCACGATCGCTTCGGGCAGGATACGCGTGCGGCCCAAGGGCAGGGCGCCGACCTGCACCACGCCCTGCAATGCACCACGAATGGCGGTGATGTCGGTTTCGATATGACGCAATTCGTTCAGCGCCCGGCGGATCGGAAACAGGATTTCATGGCTGGCCCGGGTCGGCTGTAACCCGCGCGGCGTGCGTTCGAACAGGGTTTGACCACAACCGCTTTCCAGCACCTTAAGCGTCGAACTGACCGCAGGCTGGCTCAGGCCCAAGAGGCTGGCCACGGTCTGCATGTGGTGAGTTTCACAGAGTTTGACGAACACTTGCAGGCGCCGGGCCTGGAACAGGTACAACGGCTCGACCGCCTGTTTGTCGCCGGCGCCAAGCATTCTCGGCACGCTGTCCAGTTCAGCCAGCACACGCCGTGCGCGGGGCAACAAGCGTTCACCAAAATCGGTCAATCGCATGCCGTTGGCGTGCCGTTCGAACAAGGGCACATCAAGCCGCGCCTCCAATTCGGAAATCGAGCGGGTGACCACTGACTGGGCGCGAAACAGCGCCACCGAAGCCTTGGACACACTGCCGTGATCGGCCACCCGGACAAAGGCGCGCACGTGCATCAGGCTGGGAAGTTCAAGGGTTTCCATGGGGGGGCATGCTCGGCTGATCCGCGTTCAGCCGGACTATGCCTCTGCGCTCAAGGGGAGGCAATAAAAAAAACGCATACCTCGAACACTCGAACGCATTACTCCGTCGATGGGCCCCGGTGCGATGCTCTTTCGAACCGCAGGAGGAGCCCCCGCAATGATCGAATCATCCCAAAACGCGCTGGTTGTCAGCGCACACTCTGCCGATTTCGTCTGGCGTGCGGGCGGTGCCATCGCACTGCACGCGCAGCAGGGCTACAGCGTGCACATTGTTTGCCTGTCGTTCGGCGAGCGCGGTGAGTCCGCCAAGCTCTGGCGTAAGGGCGAAATGACCGAGTCGAAAGTCAAAGCCGCACGCCGCGAGGAAGCGCAGGCCGCCGCCGATATTCTCGGTGCCAGCGTCGAGTTCTTCGACATCGGTGACTACCCGATGCGCGCTGACAAGGAAACGCTATTCCGCCTGGCTGATGTCTTTCGCCGGGTCCAGCCGGAATTCGTCCTCAGCCATTCGCTGAAAGACCCCTACAACTACGACCACCCGCTGGCCATGAACCTGACGCAAGAGGCGCGCATCATCGCCCAGGCCGAGGGCTACAACCCGGGCGAGAAAATCGTCGGCGCACCGCCGGTGTACAGCTTCGAGCCGCACCAGCCAGAACAGTGCGAATGGCGCCCGGACGTGCTGCTGGACATCACCGATGTCTGGGACAAAAAGTACGCGGCGATCCAGTGCATGGCCGGTCAGGAACACCTGTGGGAGTACTACACCCGTGTGGCCCTGCAACGTGGCGTGCAAGCCAAACGCAACGTCGGCATCACTTCGACTCGCAATATCGTTTACGGCGAGGGCTACCAGAGCCTCTTCCCGCGTGTGACGGAGAACCTGGGATGAGCGAACACATCGGAAAAACCGGCATTGTGGTGCGCAACATCCCCCGTGCCGAGGCATCGCTGGTGAAAGAGCTGGGACGTTTCGGCGTCGCCACCATCCATGAAGCGCAAGGCCGCAAGGGCTTGCTGGCGTCGAACATCACCCCGATCCAACAGGGAACCGTCATCAGCGGTTCAGCGGTCACCGTGCTGGTCGCACCGGGCGATAACTGGATGTTCCATGTGGCGGTAGAGCAATGCCGGCCCGGCGACATTTTGGTGGTTGCCCCCAGTTCACCGTGCACCGATGGTTACTTCGGCGACCTGCTGGCGACTTCGTTGAAAGCTCACGGCGTGCGCGCGCTGGTGATCGATGCCGGGGTGCGCGACACCCATACGCTGCGCGAAATGGGCTTCCCGGTGTGGTCCCGCGCCGTCTGTGCCCAAGGCACGATCAAAGAAACCCTGGGCTCGGTCAACCTGCCGCTGGTATGCGGTGGTCAGTTGGTCAATCCGGGGGATGTGGTGGTAGCCGATGACGACGGCGTGGTCATCGTGCGTCGCGCCGAAGTGCCGCAGGTCGTTGAATCCAGCCGCGCCCGTGCTGATCTGGAAGAACAGAAGGCCTTGCGCCTGGCCAAGGGTGAATTAGGCCTGGATATCTACAACATGCGTGGCCGGCTGGCCGAGAAGGGCTTGCGCTATGTGGACAGTCTCGACGAACTTGGAAACTGAACATGGGACAAACCCGTATTCCCTGCCTGCTGATGCGCGGTGGCACGTCCAAAGGCGCGTATTTTCTGGCGAGTGATTTGCCCGATCAGCCGGCGCTGCGCGAGCAGGTGCTGCTGGCCGTCATGGGCTCGCCGGACAAACGTCAAATCGACGGCCTCGGCGGTGGCGACTCGCTGACCAGCAAAGTGGCGATCATCAAACCCTCTGCGCGCGCCGAGGCAGACGTTGATTACCTGTTCGCCCAGGTGCTGGTGGAAGAGGCTCGCGTCGATTACGGGCAGAACTGCGGCAACATTCTCGCGGCGGTCGGACCGTTTGCCATCGAGCGCGGTTTGGTGGCGGTGACCGGCGACGAAACCCCGGTGCGAATCTTCATGGAAAACACCGGGCAGATCGCCGTAGCGCATGTCCCCACGCCGGACGGAACCGTGCGCTATTCAGGCGATGCGCGAATTGATGGCGTGCCGGGGCAGGCCGCGCCGCTGATTGTCGAATTCGAGGACGTCGCCGGTTCCAGTTGTGGTGCATTGCTACCGACTGGCAATGCGCTGGATATGTTCGACGGTGTGTACGTCACGTGCATCGACAATGGCATGCCGGTGGTGCTGATCCGTGCCCAGGCGCTCGGTTGCAGCGGTTATGAAAGCCCCGAGCAACTGGACGCCGACGTCGAGCTCAAGGCCCGTATCGAAGCCATTCGCCTGCAAGCCGGGCCGCGCATGAATCTGGGGGATGTGAGCAAGCGTAACGTACCGAAAATGTGCCTGGTGGCGCCGGCGCAAGGGGGCGGGGCACTGGGCACCCGCAGCTTTATTCCGCATCGTTGCCACACCAGCATTGGTGTCTTTGGTGCGGTCAGTGTGGCGGCGGCCTGTTTGATCGAAGGCACGGTCGCGACGGGGTTGGCCAGTGTTGGCGAGGGGGAGGTGCGGCGGTTGTCGATTGAACATCCGACCGGCGAATTCACCGTGGAATTGCGTCTGAAGGAAGGGCAATTGGCCGGTTGTGGGTTGATGCGCACCGCACGTTTGTTGTTCGAGGGCGTGGTGTTCGTTCCGCAAGCGATTTGGTCGTAGTGAAGATTATTGGGCTGTCGCGCAATCTGGGGTTGATCGTGCTGGCAATGGCCATCGCCTTACCTACCTAAAAACGCGACCGCCGCTTGCGCTGGCAAGCCAGCTCCCACAGGGGACTGCGCGGTCCGTCAGTCCTCGTCATCCTGACCCTCAATCGGCCGCAGTTTGAACCGGCAAACATTCCCGCCCCGAACCATGCATTCCGTATGGTCGACCTCACCACCGCCCAATGCACCGATCAAGGCCAGGTCCAGCTCGCACACCACCGGATGAGCGGCAGCGAGGCGGTGGAACACGCAATTGTGCGCGACGATTTCCTTGTCGCCCGAGGAGCGAAAGATCACTTCGGCTTCGTATCCGGCCTGATTCATGTGCTGCACGATTTTGCCTTCGTCTACCACGTGCTGTTCGCGGTCCAGCGCCAGTTTGCGACCCATGCTGCGCATCAGCGACGCGAGCGCTTCGGGTCCGATGATGTCAGCCACTTCGTCGATCAGGACGCTGGCCAGCAACTGATACTGGCGGGGGAACAGTTCTTTCGCATGCTCGGTGAGCCGATACAGTTGCTCCGGACGCCGACCTGTCGGGCGCGTGTCCCCGCGCAGGACCAGGCCGGCCCCCTCCAGCGCCGCCAGGTGCTGGCGAATCGCGGTGCGGGTGACGGCCAATTGCTCAGCCAGCTCGTCAATGCTCATGCCATTGGCATGGTGCAGCAGCGCATTGAGCAAGTCCTGCTGGGTGCGGCCCAGTCCTTCAAGCATGGCGTGTCCTCGCTCGGTATCAGAATTTGTCCGGAAACTGTTTGACCAGTGCCGCCGTCAGCGCGTCGGCCAACGCCTGTATATGAACGCGCATCATGTGCCAGGTGCTGGCTTCGCCGGCATAGTCATGTGCGGCGATTTGATTGATCTGACTGACATGGTGCCCGCCGTGGGCCGATAGCATTGTGACCAATGTGGCTTCAGGCAAGTTGGGGTTGGCTGTGGCCAGGAAAGCGGCAATTGCCTTGGCGTTACTGGTCAATTCGGCGACGGCGGCTTGCTTGCCTTTCGCATCTTTGGCAACGGTGGCGTCGCTGTAGTGTTTCACTGCAGCCCAGTGACCGGCCAGCAGCTTGAGCAGTTGATCGGCGGCAGGCTGGCCGTAAAGCGGGGCGATGCTATTGGCGATTTGGGTGGCGTTGTTGACGACCTGCTCAGCCGCGACTTTGGCTTGCGCCCTGTCGCCTGCCTGGTTGGCAACCACGTAGTCTCTGATCCAGAAAATATGCTCGGCCCACAGGTCGCGCAATGCGAGGCGAGTGGTGAGGGCCGCGCTGTCGGCGGCGGGTGGTGTGGCGGGAGGCGTCTGGCTCCAGACGGGTTGAGCGCACAGCGCCAACAACAATAAAGCCCAGGTTTTGATATTCATCACGGCACCCTCTATTCGTGGGATGGTTCGACAATATCAATTAAAGCATCAATATATGTTTTTATTGGGCCGCAAAGAAACTTGCGGATCAACGGTCGGGTTGATCGTAATTATTGGCGCGCACCACGTTGTGGCCGCAGTGCGCAGTGTAAGAGCAGGACATCAGTAGATGTTTTTCGAGAACAGCGTGAAGGGCGTCTTGATCAGAATCTTGATGTCCAGCCACAGTGACCATTGGTTGATGTAGTTAAGGTCCTGGGCGACGCGCAGCTGCATTTTTTCCACTGTTTCTGTTTCACCGCGATGCCCGGTCACTTGGGCCAACCCGGTAATGCCTGGCTTGAGGCGATGGCGGGCCATGTAGGCGCGCACTTTGCCGGTGTAGTAGATGTTGTGGGTCACGGCATGCGGACGGGGTCCGACCAGGGCCATTTGGCCGAACAACACGTTGAACAGCTGCGGCAACTCGTCGATGGAACTGCGGCGCAGGAAGCGTCCCACCGCCGTAACGCGATCATCTTCACGGGTGGCCTGGCGCACTTCGCGGTCGTCGTGAACGCGCATCGACCGAAACTTCCAGACGTTGATCACTTCACCGTTGCACCCGTGGCGGTTTTGCTTGAACAACACCGGGCCAGGGGAGCTCAGCTTGACGGCCGCCGCGACCATCAACAGCAGCGGGCTGAGCACCATTAGGGCCATGGCCGCCAGGCTGCGTTCGAACAGATCCTTGCAAATCAGGCTGGCGGGGTGCGAGCTGATCAGGCTTTCGTTGAGGTAGATAGCCGGCATCCGCTCGATTTCCGAGATCGAATGGTTGAGTAGCACCATGCTGCCCAAATCCGGGATCCACACCACGTCGACGCTCATGTCCAGCAGGTCGATGTACATGGCTTCGATGGTGGCGGCATGCTCCATCGTCAAGACGATATAGACGCGCCGCACGTTCAGCCGGGTGATGATGTCTCGAATTCCGTCGACCCGGCCCAGTAGCGGCAAATTGCTGGGTGCCGGGCCGCTGTCGTCGGCGGCGATGAAGCCCAGGACCAGTGCGCGGTTCGGCCGGGAAAGTTTTTCCGCCAGATCATGGGCGGTCGGACTGGTGCCGATGATCACCGAGCGGCGTTCATTGCAGACCTTTCGCGAGTGCAACCGGGCGAGGAAATGCAAAGGCAGAAAACTAAGCGCCTGAATCACAAACCCCATCACCGCCCAGACCATGATGACCTGGCGCGAATAAACCGCGCTGGTTTGGGTGATGAAGGCAATGGCCCCTAGAACAGCCAGCAGGATTAGCCAGCCAGCGAGCAATCGGCCGAGCCCGGCCAACAGGCCATGCCGCTTGTGGTAGACCTGCATCAGGCTGTAGATCGGCACCGAGCCGAGCACGGTCAGAATCAGCAGAATCCGGTAATCGCTGGTCAGGCTGCCGACGCGCCACCACACGAGTAGCATCAGCAGCGAGGTGGTCAGCGTCATTGCGCACACCCACTGCCCCCAGAACGTCAGGCCGCGGCGGTGTGTCATGTGAGCGGTATAGAGCGGAGTCATGGGCTTAACCTCAGAGCAGAAGTAGTGCACCAGCACTGGACGGGCAGACACGGCGTGGCTCCCGCAGGCTTTTCCGTAGTTCGGCAGAGGCGAAGCAAGTTTTTTTGTTATGGCGTTGAGGCAGCTTTTTTTATGGCGGACTGTTTGTTGGTTTCTAATGCCTGGAAGTTATCTTTGTAACTTTCTGGTAATAAGAAAGTGGGTGTGAAGTTAAACCACGTTTTTATGAAGTGGGATGTGCCGGCGTTCGAGATCGCTGCTTGGAACACAAATCGTTTGATCGCGATTAAGAAACTGCAACAGGATCATGACCCGCTCGGCCCCAAGCGAAGATATGAAGATGCTCTCCAGTGGCGACAATGGGCCTCCAATGATTTGAAAGTGTTCGCCGGGAGTCAGGTCATGATCGGCGTGCAGTTCCGTGGATTCAACACAGCGCGCACGCAGATGCTCGATGACGCACTCGGCCACCGTCGCAGGACCATGATTAAATTCGACAATGCGACTGACGCCGCGGGTAGAACGTATGGGCGCCCAATTGTCGTTACGGCTGAGGCGGATAAACAAATACCCGGGGAACAGCGATTCCAGCCCGCTGACACGTTTTCCGCGTATCACGCGTTCACTCACCAGCTGCGGGTGAAATATCACATAGTTTTGTTGAAGCAGGTTGAGGTGGGCGCGCTCATCCTGCCGGGGTTTGCATTGCAGAAGGTACCAATTAGACCGGTCGGAACTCTGTGCTGACATGCTGGTAAACTCTTTGAATTGAAAAGTTTAGGCAGGGCAGTGGCTCTATTGAGACCCAGGAAGTTCTAATCGAATAGATTTGTTTTTTTAGAGGTGCGCAGCTGTGTATCGCTAATGAATCACAAAATGCCTCACGAAAGTGCATGAATCAATAACGTGACGCTATATCGTGCATTACATTGACATAAGCTTGAAGTGAACTTTTCAGCGGGCAAAGCTACCGCACGGTCTGCACATGGACCCGCGAAAAAATTACATTGAAAGAGATCTGCCGAACAGTCGCTAACGAGATAGTCTGCACTCGTGTCCTGTACCAACAGACCGGTATAGTTATCGGCCACTCTTGGCGAACTGTCAAACGTTCCTTGTCAAAAAGCATGCCTTTTATCCTATAGAGATTAAGCGGGTGCTTAAGTAATTGTTTTAGCGAGGGTTCACCGAAGTCGGTGAAATCACCGCAACACAAAGTCCACTGGCACCAGCACCGGAGGTAGTTGGGTTTCTCCCATGGCCGTGGGGATTTCCCGCTCGATGGTGCGCACGAATGCGTCGAGGGGCAGATCGTTTCGTCGCGGCCAAAAGGGTCCTCCAGCTCATCGCCACTCGCGTCCAGGCCAAAATACGTGTAGCTGACAATCGCCGTGAAAATCGGAATCATCCAGCCCAGGGGTTCGGCCATGGCGAAGGGCAGGAGGAAGCAGAAAAGGTAGCTGGTTCGGTGCAGCAACAAGGTGTAGGAGTTCGGCCTTCAGCTGTTTCGCATCGCGCGCAGGCTAAGAGCAAGCGGGGGCTGAGTCCAATCACTCTGCGTTACCGCATGATCGATGCGGTCTATGAAAGGGCGCGCACTCATAATCCATCGCCCAGTAACTTGAGGTATTCGGGGCTGGCGGAAAGGGAGTTGTGACCAGCGTCCGGTATCACCTTCAGCGTCGCCACGCCGGGGGCGAAACGGGTGTAGAGCTGCAGCGTGCTTGAGCGCGGTATGACCTCGTCATGCCCGGCGGCGATCAACAACGTTGGCACCGTGATGTGGGCTGCGTATCGCCAGGATTCGAATCGGTCCTTTAACAGCCACTTCACCGGAAACCACGGGAACCGCTGTTTGGCGACGCCTTCCAGGCTGTCGTAAGGCGTGATCAGAATCAGCCGCGACGCCGGGCGTTGACTCGCCAGGCGCACGGCAACGCCTGAGCCGAGGCTGCGACCGACCACTGCAATAGTCGGATGGCGGTTATAGACCGTGTCAAACAAGGTCAAGGCATCGCGCGCAATCGCCTCTTCGGACGGTGAGCCGGTACTGGCGCCGTACCCTCGGTAGTGCATCAAGTACAACGCATGTTCGGGAAACGCCTGCGAAAACCCGGCCAGGTTGCGAGAGACATCCTCGGCATTGCCGCCGAAATAGATCAGCGCATTGGGGCCGTCATGGGGCCGGACAGTCACCTGCACCTGCGCATCCTCGACAGCCAGCGTCAGCAGCGAAGCCGGTGTATCGACGGCACTGGGTTGCGGGAAGTAGATCAGGGCGCGCTGAAACACGAACAAGGCCGCACACAGCGCCAGGTACAACGCGGCAATGATGACGATGGAAAACGCCAGGGTTCTGAACATTCGACTAACTTTAGGGGGCGACATTGATGGCTCTGGAGTCGAGGACCGCTAACACGTAATCAGTGCCAGAGTTTAGTTCAACGGTATCGGGGCACACAGGGGTGGGCCACACAGGCAAATACGATGAGCCACACTGACGGATACACGCGTCGACAACTACTCACGCTGGCTGCCGGTGCTTCGGCGGTTTTCACCTTCGATCGGGCGTTGGCAACTTCTGCGCCGTCGACGGAAACAGGAGGCAAGACCATGCTGACCCGCGCCATTCCATCCAGCGCCGAGCCATTGCCCATCGTTGGGTTGGGCACGTATCGCGGCTTCGATGTCGAGCCTTCCAGCCCCGCCTACAAACAATTGCCGGAGGTGCTCAGCGCCTTGTTCAAGAAGGGTGGCACGGTCATCGACAGCTCGCCCATGTATGGCCGCGCCGAACAGACGACAGGTGAGTTGTTGTCGATCCATGAACCGCGTTCGCCGGCCTTTCTCGCCACCAAGGTGTGGACCAGCGGCCGCGAGGAGGGCATCGCACAGATGGAGCAGTCCTTTCGTTTGCTGCAAACCGATCGCATCGATCTGATGCAGATCCACAACCTGCTGGACTGGAAAACCCATTTGCCGACGTTGCGCCAATGGAAGGAACAAGGGCGCATTCGCTACATCGGCATCACCCATTACACGGCGTCGGCGTACGACGAAGTAGAAGCGCTGCTGAAGGTCGAACCGGTGGATTTTTTGCAGATCAACTATGCCCTGGACGATCGTGGTGCCGAGAAACGCATTTTGCCGCTGTGTCGTGAACGCGGTGTGGCGGTGATCTGCAACCGGCCGTTCGGCGGCGGTGGTTTGCTCGAACGATTGAAGGGCAAGCCTCTGCCCGGGTGGGGCGCGCAAGTGGGGGTCAACAGTTGGGCGCAACTGGCGTTGAAGTTCCTGTTGTCCCATTCGGCGGTGACCTGCGTGATCCCCGGCACCGGTAATCCGCGTTACATGGCGGACAATGCCGGTGCCGGTTTCGGGCCCATGCTCACGGGCGCACAGCGTGAGCAGTTGATCGATATCGTGCGTTAGGGGCGTGGGTAAAACCGTTGCGGGATGTCTTGCTCAAACGGGTAGAGCGAGAAGTAAGGCCTGGCTTCGTCGATCACCTGTTGTACCGACGGCCTGTCCATCAGCCGGTCGAAATAGGCGTTCAAGTGGCTTTGCTCTTCAGGAATCCGCTCCAGCGTACTGGCATAGAAAAGTGCCGGGGCGGCGGCGCAATCGGCCAGGCTGAACTCGTCGCTGGCCAGCCAGGTGCTGGTCGCCAGTTGACGGTCGAGCATGCCGTACACGGTCTGAAGAGTGGAGCGCTGCGGGGTCAGATTGCCGTTCGCACCGATGATGCGATCCAGGACAATGTGTTGCACTGGAGTCTGCAAATAGTTATCGCAGATCCGGTCCCACAGACGGACCTCCAACGCAGTGTCCCAATTCCCCGGAATCAAGCGGGTTTGCCCGGCAAAATAATGATCCAGGTATTCAATGATGATCGTGGATTCCGCCACATCGAACTGAGCAGTGTGATCGCGAAAAACCGGGAATTTGCCGATCGGCCATAGCGCCTGCAACTCTGCTTTTTCTTCAGCGTTGCCCAGATCAATGATCCGTTTTTCGAAGTCGACCCCGTGTTCATAGAGCGCAATCAGTACTTTGTGGCAGTACGACGACAGTGGATGGTAATAAAGCGTCAGTGACATCGTTCAGCTCCTCCCAGGAAGTGGCCTCCCTCAGCATAGTCGCCGTCCGCGACGGTCCGAATGGCGGTGCTAGACTTTTGAGGTTGAGCCCTCACCTGCGGTGTGAGGACGATAAAGCTGGAGGTATGTCATGGCTGTTCATTCGCTGGACAGGGAGCACATCAGCGTTGTGATTCGCAATTATGTAGAAGGGATGGTGTTCGCCGACGAAGTGCTGGTGCGGCATGCGTTTCATCCCGCTTGTCGCATCATTGGTCACTACCATGGCGAGCTGGAATGGTTATCGCTGGATGATTTTGTCAGCGCGATCAGGGCCGAAGGGCCGGCGCCCAAAGAGGTCAAACCGTCCTGGGAAACGATCAGCGTCGATATCACCGGGGATGCCGCCGCCGCCAAAGTGATTGATGACTACGTTGGCATGCGCTTCACGGATTATTTGTCGTTACTGAAAATCAAAGGGCGCTGGATGATTGTTAACAAGCTCTATTACCTGCACGAATAAAACCGCTGCCTGGGAGCCATCGACTCCCAGGCAGCGTTTTTCGCTTAGCGACGATCCAGCCACACGGTCTGCGCATTGCAGAACTCGCGGACCCCGAAGTGCGACAGTTCGCGGCCAAAACCGCTTTTCTTCACACCGCCGAAGGTCACGCGCGGGTCGGACGCGCAGTAGCCATTGATGAACACGCCACCTGTTTCCAGCTCAGCGGCCATCTGTTGGGCGAGTTCGACATTGCCCGTGTAAACGGTTGCAGCCAGGCCGAACTCACTGTCATTGGCCAGCGCCAAGGCATGTGCAGCGTCCCGCGCCGTGATGATCGACGCCACCGGACCGAACAGTTCCTGCTTGAACGAGGTCATCTGATCGGTGACATCGGCGAACACGGTCGGCTCATAGAAGTTGCCTGGGCCTTCAGCCTTCTTGCCGCCCATCAACAGGGTTGCGCCTTCTTCCAGGGTGGCACGCACTTGTTGATCCAGCTCATCACGCAGATCAAAACGGGCCATCGGGCCAATGTACGTGTTGGCGGCCAGTGGATCACCGACCACCAGTTTGCCCGTGGCTTCGACGAACTTGCGCGTGAATTCCTCGACAATGCCTTGCTCGACGATCAAGCGCTTGGCCGCCGCGCAGACTTGCCCGGTGTTCTGGTAACGACCGATGACGGCGGCTTTGACCGCTTCATCAAGGTCGGCATCGTTGAGCACGATAAAGGGGTCGGAACCGCCCAGTTCCAGCACGCATTTCTTCAACGCCGCACCGGCCTGAGCGCCGATGGCGATGCCGGCGCGCACGCTGCCGGTGAGGGTCACCGCCGCGATACGAGGGTCGGCAATTGCGGTGGAAACACCGTCGGGCGTGATGTTCAGAACTTCGAAAACGCCTTCAGGGAAATCGGCGTTCTTGAAGGCTTCCAGAAGCAGGTAAGCGCTGCCCATCACGTTCGGCGCATGTTTGAGTACATAAGTGTTGCCGGCAATCAGCGCTGGTACTGCGCCGCGCAGCACCTGCCAGATCGGGAAGTTCCACGGCATTACCGCGAGAATCGGCCCGAGCGGGCGGTATTCAATGCGCGCCTTGCCGCCTTCAACCAGGGTCGATTCGGCGTTGAGCATGGCCGGGCCGTGTTCGGCGTACCACTCGCAGAGCTGCGCGCACTTCTCGATTTCGCCGCGGGCCTGGGTGATCGGCTTGCCCATTTCCAGGGTGATCATGGTGGCCATTTTGTCCGCACTGTCACGAAGTGCCCGAGCCAGAGCGATCAATAACTGCGAGCGTTGCTCGACGGCTGTTTTGCGCCAGACGCGAAACCCGCCAGCGGCCCGCGCCAGGGCGGCTTGCAGGGCCGCTTCGGACTCGAAAGGGTAGTGGCCGATCTGCTCGCCTGTAGCCGGGTTGATCGAAATCGCGTGGGTAAGGCTGGAAACGCTGTTCATGGCACCGTCCTGCTGGGTGGGGATGCGCTCAGGTTACGGGGGTGTCTATTTTCTGGAAACTGAATAATACTGAGTATAACGTTCACGTTTGGAGAATGACTTGGATCTGGTTCAGCTGGAGATTTTCAAGGCGGTTGCCGAGCACGGCAGCATCAGCGTGGCCGCGCAGCACATCCATCGGGTGCCCTCCAACCTGACGACGCGGATCAAGCAGCTGGAACTGGATCTGGGCGTGGACCTTTTTATCCGCGAGAAAAGCCGCCTGCGTTTGTCGCCGGCCGGCTGGAGTTTTCTCGACTATGCCCGGCGCATCCTTGACCTGGTGCAGGAAGCCCGCGCCACCGTGGCGGGTGAAGAACCGCAAGGTGCGTTTCCCCTGGGGTCACTGGAAAGTACGGCGGCGGTGCGAATTCCCGAGTTGTTGGCCGCCTACAACCAGAAACACGCCAAGGTTGAACTGGACCTGTCCACCGGGCCTTCGGGGACCATGATCGACGGGGTGTTATCGGGGCGACTGGCTGCCGCGTTTGTCGACGGGCCGGTGCTGCATCCGGCACTGGAGGGCGTGCCGGCGTTTGAGGAAGAGATGGTGCTGATCGCGCCGCTCAACCATTCGCCGATCCATCGCGCGCAGGATGTGAACGGCGAAAACATCTACGCTTTCCGCTCCAATTGCTCGTACCGGCACCACTTCGAAAGCTGGTTCACCCAGGACGCGGCGGTGCCGGGCAAGATTTTCGAAATGGAGTCCTATCACGGCATGCTGGCCTGTGTCAGCGCCGGTGCCGGCCTGGCATTGATGCCGCGCAGCATGCTGGAAAGCATGCCGGGATGCACCACGGTAAGTATCTGGCCATTGTCGCAATCGTTCCGGTATTTGCGCACCTGGCTGGTGTGGCGCCGAGGCACGGTGTCCCGCAGCCTGACCATGTTTGTGCGCCTGCTGGAAGAGCGCGGGGTGGTGCAGCCACAACCCTGAACCCACCCCAAAACCCCTGTGGGAGCGGGCTTGCTCGCGAATGCGGACTGACATTCAAAAGGGATGTTGACTGACCCACCGCTTTCGCGAGCAAGCCCGCTCCCACAGGGGATCTGTGGTGGTCAGTAGGATTTGCGGGTACTTGCCATCCCCTCAGCCTGGCCGGCAAACCATTGCATGATCAGCGCGCATGCCGGATGCGATGCGGCCGAGGGTTGCAGGCATAGCGAATAACATCCTCGGGTCTTCAAGGGATGACCAAACGGGACGATGAGCACGCCACGTTCGATCGATTCCTCGGCCAGGCTCATGTCCGTCATGGCCACCCCCAGTCCGCGCGCGGCGGCATCCAGCGCCAATTCATCGAGATTGAAAGGGATGTGGCGGTAATCCTCCAGCGACTGGCCGCCATTGGCTGCCAGCCAGTCGATCCAGGCTTGCTTGTCCGCCGAACGATGCAGCAGCGCGAAACCCCTCAAATCCTCCACCGAGGCCAATGGCCGGGTCGGACTGCCGAGACCGGGGGCACACACCGGAATCAGCGCTTCCTCGAACAGGGTCAGGCATGCCGGATCGCTGGACGGCTCGGGCAGATAGAGGATGTAGGCGTCACTGTCGCTGGCCGGCTCGACGATCTCGGTCGCCACGGTCTCGATCGACAGGGAAATGTCCGGATGATGGCGATAGAAATCGCTCAGTTTCGGCAGCAACCAGCGAACCGCCAGCGACACATGCATGCGTATGCGCAAAGGGCGTTTTTGCGGGGACAGTCGATCTTCGAGGGTTTTCAATTGCTCAAGGATGGTGCGCGCGCTGCCCAGCACCAGTTCACCCTCCGGTGTCAGGCGAAGGCTGCGACTGCTGCGCACAAACATCGGCACGCCGAAGTGGCTTTCCAGTTGCTGGATTTGCCGGCTGACGGCGCTTTGGGTCAGGCACAGCGTGTGCGCCGCCTGCGTAAAGCTGCCGGCTTCAGCGACTTTCACCAGCGCCTGCAAGGCCTGGAGATTGGGTATGTTGCGAATTTTATCCATGCGTTTTCAGAATAGCTCGATGATTTTATAACGTTGGTTGTATCACCGAAGACCTAATAGATTCTAGCCATGACGGCCGCCATCAATCATCGTCCATGCGATTACTGCATGCGCAGGCCGGGAACGACAATCCAGGCAGGTGATGCATGAAAAATGAATGTGGCTGGATCGCGCAAACCGAAAGCATACCGGCGCGTGATCGTCTGAGCGGTTTGCAAAAAGCCGATTGGCTGGTGATCGGTGCCGGCATTACGGGCCTGAGTGCCGCCCATGCCCTCGCACAATTGCACCCTCAGGCGCGCATCGTGGTGGTCGACCGCCAGCGTGCGGCGCAAGGTGCTTCGGCTCGCAATTCCGGCTTTGTGGTGGCCCACGAACACCCGACCAACGCCGAGTTGATCGGCAGTCCGGGGTTTGCCGAGTTTGAAGTGGACACCACCATTTCTCGCGCCGCTCGTGCAGAAGTCGGCGAGATGATTGCCCGCCACGGCATTGAGTGCGACTTCAGGGACTCCGGCTATTTCTTCGCCGTCAGCGACCCCGGCAAGTTGACCCACGTCGAGGAAAAGCTGCAAACGCTGCGAGCACTTGGCGCCTCGGCGCAGTTTCTGGAAGGTGAACAACTGGCTCAAACACTCGGCACTCGGCATTACCGCGCAGCGATCTGGTGCGGCAATGGCAACGCGCTGCTGCAACCGGCGAAATACGTGAAGGGCTTGCTTGATGCGCTGCCCCAGACGGTCACCGTCTACGAAAACACCGACATCACCAGCCTTGAGCGTCTGGATAAAGGAGGTCTGCGGGCCAACGGTGTCGAGGGCAGCGTCGAGGCGAAACAGGTGCTGGTTTGTCTCAATGCCTTTGTGCCCCGCGCGGGCATCCAGGACAGCGGCACCTTTGCCATGGAACTCAGCGCCAGCCTCACGCGGCCGTTGAGTGACGCCGAGTTTCGCGACATGGGCAACGTCGAACCTTGGGGCGTTTTGTCCACCCGTCCCCTTGGCGCCACGGTGCGCCTGACCCCGGATCGTCGCGTGATGATCCGCAACACGGCGGAATACCGTTCGGGGGATTTGTCCGCCAGTGAACTGTCGATCCGCCGTCAACACCATGTACTCGGCTTGCAACGACGTTTTCCCTGGTTGGGCGAGCAAGACATCCAATACACCTGGACCGGACACCTGAGCGCCTCGCGTTCCGGGCAACCGTATTTTTCACAGGCGCAAGAGGGCGTGTTTGCCGTGGCCGGTTGCAATGGTTCCGGCGTAGCGCGCGGCACTCTGTGGGGGCGGTTGCTCGCCGAACTGGCGTCAGGCGTTGACTCGCCGCTGCTCGATTCGGTGATGCGCCGGGCACAACCCGGCTGGCTGCCACCCCGGCCACTGCTCGATATCGGTGCCATGCTGCGAATGCGCGTTGAGGCCATCCGGGCAAAGTCAGAAATCTAAAAAACCGGTTACCACAAAAGAACAAAAAGGTGATTGAACATGCGCGTTAACACTATGCCCTTGATGGTCCTGCTCACGACGTTTTCGGCAGCCACGTATGCCGACGAACAGGTCAATATTTCCAACTGGAACGGCTACATCGCCGACGACACCCTGGTCAACTTCACCAAGGAAACCGGGATCAAGGCCACTTACGATATTCACGACAGCAACGAAGTGCTGGAATCCAAGTTAATGACCGGTAACACCGGTTATGACGTGGTCAGCCCGTCGAACCATTTCCTGTCCCGACTGATCAAGGCCGGGGCGATTCAGAAACTCGACAAAAGCCAACTGCCCAACTGGAAAAACCTTGACCCGGCGTTGATGAAAAAACTCGAGGTCAACGATCCCGGCAATCAGTATGGCTACCCGTATATGTGGGGCACGGCCGGGATTGGCTACAACGTCGAGAAAATCAAAGCGATCTTTGGCAACACCGACGTCACCCGTTCCTGGAACCTGTTTTTTGATGAAAACAACATCAAGAAGTTGAGCGAATGTGGGGTGGCGATTATTGATAACCCGACGCAGGTCCTGCCGATCACCCTCAACTACCTGGGCCTGCCGCCGCACAGTCATGACCCTGCGGATTACAAGAAAGCCGAGCAGGCACTAATGAAAATCAGGCCCTACGTGCAGTACTTTCATGCCTCCAAATACATCAGCGATCTGGCGAACGGCAATGTCTGCGCGGTGATCGGTTTTAATGGCGATGTGGTACAGGCCGCCGCCAGCGCCAAGGAAGCCAATAACGGCATTAACATCGCCTATTCGATTCCTGACGAAGGCTCGACGCTATGGTTTGACATGGTGGTTCTGCCCAAGAGCGCACCCCACGAGAAGAACGGCTACACCTACATGAACTACCTGCTGACGCCGCAAGTGATTGCCAACATCAGCAACAGCATTCACTACGCCAACCCCAACAGTGCCGCGGATGAGTTCGTGGAGCCCGCCGTGAAGCAGGACCTGGCGATTTATCCGCCAAAAAGTGTGCTGGATAAACTGTTTACCGTAGAGGAACTGCCGGCGACCATCGCACGGTTGACTACCCGGTTGTGGACCAAGTTGAAGACCAATACCTGACATTTGATGAACTTCGGTTGTGCATCACGGTGAGTATCTGGCCGCTCTCGGAATCGTGATGAACGTTAGGAAGAACACATTCAGGCCACGCTGGAGGGCTCGACTTTGTAGTCCGTCTCCTACAAAAACTTAGGACTCGCCAGCGTTACTCCAAAGCCGCACCTGAGCAGAATTCGCCGCCTCTTCTTCTTGTTGTCGGTGGATCCTTATGTTCGCGTTGGGTATGCGGTTGTCTCGATTGTCGGTGTCGGTGTCGGGCGCTTTGTTGGTGCTGGGAGCCACGCCAGGTGAGGCTGAGGCTACTTGCTATTGGTACAGCGGTTGCTACAAGACAACACAGACTTGGGATCTCAATAATGATTACGACGTACGTTTCGGCACCGGTGGCGTGTACAAAGACGGCAGCGTAACTAATAGCAATGTCTTCCTCCACGATCAGGGGCGGGCAACGGGAATCACGGTCAAAGACAAGGGATTTCTGGAGGCCAGAGAGGACAGTTTGATCGAGGACAGTACTCTGCAAGCCGGTGGTGAAATTGAAGTGCAGGGCTCGGCCAAGGCCATTCGCATCACCGTCGAGGGGGGGAAGCTGGAGCTCTTTGAAAACGCTGTGGCCGAGGACAGCACTGTGCAAGCCGGTGGTGAAATTGAATTGCAGGGCTCGGCCAAAGGCATTCGAACCACTGTCGAAGACAAGGGGCGCCTGGAAGTCTTTGACAGTGCTGAAGCCTATGACAGCGTTGTGCAAGCCGGTGGTGAAATTGAATTGCTGGGCTCGGCCAAAGGCATTCGAACCACTGTCGAAGACAAGGGGCGCCTGGAAGTCTTTGACAGTGCTGAAGCCTATGACAGCGTTGTGCAAGCAGGTGGTCATCTTCAAGTCGCCAACACGAGCAAAGCCATTGGCACAACCGTTGACGGGGGAACCCTAGAGCTTTGGAACGACGCTGTGGCCGAGGACAGTACTGTAAAAAACGGTCGTATGACCGTGAGCAACTCGGCCAAAGCCATTCGTACCACCATCAATCAGTCAGGAGTAATGCATGTCGGGATGGGCACCGATGTTAAAGGCAGCATTGTCAACCAGGACGGTGTCATGCGGCTGGCTGATGGTGCCAACCCCTCTCATACGACCATCAATCAGGGTGGGCTGCTGGATCTGCAGGGTAACGCGACGCTCACTGATATCAACTACATCAGTGGTAACGTCCGCTTCGCCGCTCCTGCGACCAAGGGCTTTCACACCCTTTCTATCGACGGTGATCTGATTGGCAGCGGCCACTTTCTGATGAACACTGATTTGGCGACCGGGAATGGTGATTTGCTCAAGGTGCGCGGAACAGTCAGCGGAAAACATACGCTGGTGGTCGCCGATTCGGGCACTGAGCCTGTTGGTGCAGCACAGGGTTGGATGCTGGTGGATGGCAATGGCGGCGACGGTGAATTCAAGTTGCGGGGTGAGCACGTTGATGCGGGAGCCTATCGTTACCAGTTGCGGCAGCAGGGTAATGACTGGCACCTGGCGAGCCTAAACGTGCCAGTGAATCCAGTCGATCCAGTAGATCCAGTAGATCCAGTCGATCCAGTCGATCCGGTAGATCCGGTAGATCCGGTAGATCCGGTAGATCCGGTAGATCCGGTAGCTCCGGTAGATCCGGTAGCTCCGGTAGAACCGGTAGATCCGGTAGCTCCGGTAGAACCGGTAGCTCCGGTAGATCCGGTAGCTCCGGTAGATCCGGTAGAACCGGTAGATCCGGTAGATCCGGTAGAACCGGTAGAACCGGTAGATCCGGTAGCTCCAGTAGAACCGGTAAATCCAGTAGCTCCGGTAGAACCAGTAGAACCAGTAGAACCAGTAGAACCAGTAGAGCCAGACGTGCCAAGCACGCCAGCCGCACCCAAAGCACCAGTCGTACCAACCGATACTCCCAAACCGAAACCGCCGGTGCCCAAGGCGCAAACCCTGAGTAAAGGCGCCAACGCCGCCGTGGCCAGTCAAGCCGCCGGTGCCGCGTTGATCAGTGCCCAGATGAACGCCACCACGGCGCATTTCGCTGAGCTGCGTTCCGGTAAGGACAAGGGTGGCGTCTGGACCCGCACCTATGGCGCCAAACAACGCCTGGATACCGGCACCAGCCGTGCTTTCACGCAACAACTCAACGGCCTGGAAATCGGTGCCGACACCGCCGTGTCCCTCGACGATGGCACGCTTTATGTGGGTGGTTTGATCGGCGAGGGTCGTGGCCGGCAAGATTTCGGCGAGGCCAGCAAAGGCACGATCGACAGCACCACGCTCGGCGGTTATGCCAGCTACCTGGACCGCAGCGGGCTGTATGTCGACGGCGCACTGAAATACAGCTATCTGGACAACAACATCAGCATCACCAGCAACCTCGGCGACAAGGTCAAGGCGGACTACAAGAATCACGCCGTGAGCGCAGACGTTCAACTCGGCAAGCACATCGAACTGGGCCAGGGTTGGTTTACCGAACCCCAAGTCGGGATGCAAGTCGCGCACATCAGTGGCGGCCACTACACCGCAAGCAACGGCTTGAGCGTCGAGCAGGATTCGATGGTCTCAGTGCAAAGTCGCGTCGGCGGGACACTGGGGCGCGACCTGCAAATGGCTAACGGTGTGTCCGTCAAACCTTATGCCAAGGCTACCTGGGTCACCGAGCATGCGGGTGACAGTCACGTGAAGGTCAGCGGTGCGAAACTCGACAGTCGCCTGCCGGGTTCCCGTGCCGAAATGGCGGGCGGGGTCATGGTGACCGCGGCGGACAAACACAACGTGTTCGCTGAAGCGGGATACACCAAAGGCAACAATATCGAACAGCCTTGGGCGGCGACCGTGGGTTATCGCTACAACTGGTAATTCACCGTAAGGCGGTAGCCGCTGGGGAAGATTTCGGCAGCGGCTACAGGCAACTTCACAGCGCGCGTTTCGGCAGTCTCCAATTCGGCCGAATGAAGTGACAGGTGTAACCGTTAGGCACTTTTTCGAGGTAGTCCTGATGTTCCGGCTCTGCCTGCCAGAACGGGCCGGCGGGGACGATTTCCGTCACCACCTTGCCAGGCCACAGACCGGACGCATCGACATCCGCCGCCGTGTCCTCGGCTACATCGCGCTGTTCTTCGTTGAGATAGAAAATCGCCGAACGGTAGCTGGCGCCAATATCGTTGCCCTGACGATTGGCGGTCGAAGGGTCGTGAATCTGGAAGAAGAACTCCAGGATCTGGCGATAGCTGATCACCGCCGGATTGAATTCAATCTCGATGGCTTCCGCATGGGAGCCATGGTTGCGGTAGGTGGCGTTGGGCACATCACCGCCCGAGTAACCGACCCGGGTAGACAGCACGCCGGGGATTCGTCTGATCAAATCCTGCATGCCCCAGAAGCAGCCACCGGCCAGGATCGCGGTTTCGGTTTGCGTGGTCATAGCGTTCACTCCTCAGTATTCATTGATTTGATCAGGTTGTTACGCAGCTTCACGATTGCTTTCTGCATCTGCGTGAACTCGTCCTCGGTCAGGCCCGTCGCGCCGGCAAGACCCGTTTCCGGGCGGCCTTCGCGCAAGGCTTTGCCTTCTTTGGTCAGGTTGATCCGCACCTGACGTTCGTCCGCGGGGTCGCGCTGGCGTTGCAGGTAGCCCATCGCTTCGAGCTTTTTCAGGATTGGCGTAAGCGTGTTCGACTCCAGAAACAGCTTTTCACCCAGGCTGCCGACGGTCTGGTCATCTTCCTCCCACAACGCCACGATGGTGATGTATTGCGTGTAGGTCAGGCCGAGTTTTTCGAGGATCGGCTTGTACGCCTTGCCGAAGGCGAGGTTGGTGGAATAGACCGCAAAACACAGAAAGTCAGAGAGCTTGGGGCTCGCGGGTGCCGCTGGGTTGTCGGGTTTCATCGGTGGCCTCATTCGTCAAAGACTGCTGTCGCGCAAGGCTGAAATATACCTCGTGTGCGATGGTGTCGTAAGAGCGATAAGTTCAAGTTGATCAGCGGCAGGTGGCGGGTTCGACGCACAACTCGAACCCGCCGTGCCGGACATCACGCTGTGAGCACGTTCAAGTCCACGTCGATGTTGCCCCGCGTTGCTTTCGAGTACGGACAGATTTGGTCAGCGGTGTGGGCCAGTGTCCTGGCGATGGCGTCCGTCAGGCCGGGCACGCGCAGGGTCAATCGCGCCTGAAGGAAGTAATCCAGACCGGTCTGACCAACATCGACTTCGATGTCGACGGACATATCTGCCGGCAGCACCACGTTCATGTCATTGGCCACCAGCCCGACGGCGGCGGTGTAGCAGGCCGACCAGGCGCCGGCGAACAGTTGCTCGGCAGTCGGGTGCGGCTGGGTCGCGGCGAACACGTGCGCAGGCGTGGCGTTGCCAGGCGACGAGAGCGCGATATCGAGGCTGCCGTTATGGCCGCGCGAAGTGTGGCCGGTGCTGCTGGCGGTGGTGTGGGTTTTGCCGGTGGCCAGGACTTTTGCAATCTTGCTCATGATGATTCCCTGAGAGTTTGGTGATTTGTGTTTCGCATGCGCTTACATCGCATGCGATATATGTGGGGTTTTTAGAGACCAATATCTGGCTCGGTTACACGGTTCTTCAAGCCGTGATGACGTTCAAGGCCACGTCGATGTTGCCGCGTGTCGCTTTCGAGTACGGGCAGATCTGGTCAGCGTTGTGTGCCAGTTCCGTCGCGACCTCGTGGGACAGGCCGGGTGCACGCAGCGTCAATCGAGCCTGAAGGAAATACGCCTCACCGGTCTGGCCCAGGTCGACTTCGATATCCACCGCCACATCTTTGGGCAGTTCGACGTTCATTTGCTTGGCGGCGAGGCCGACGGCGGCGATGTAGCAGGCCGACCAGGCGCCGGCGAACAATTGCTCGGCTTTAGGGTGTGGCTGGGTGGCTTCGAACACATGCACAGGGGCTGCATTGCCGGGTGACGAGAGCTGGATGTCGACGGTGCCGTTATGGCCGCGGGACGTGACGCCGGCCGCACTCATTTTGGTGTGGGTTTTGCCGGAGGCCAGGACTTTTTCGATCTTGCTCATGGGATGAATCCTCAATGTTGCAGTAAGTTTGATTTCTGTGTCGCATGCGGTTGTATCGTATGCGATTGAATAATAATCTCGCAGACCCCGATTGGTGTCAAGGTGTAGCAGGGCGCCTTCGCGACGAGTGGTCAAAAACGAAAAAGCCCGCATAAGCGGGCTTCGGATTTCGAGTAGGTGGCCAGTGCTGGTATCTGGCTTACAAGGTTTATCAGGACTCTGACAGAACAGTGTTATGTACTTCTGCTTCACACGGCGTAAGGGCTGGATCTCAACGCGGAGATCTTTCTAACCGTGTACCCTTCGGGACGTGCCCCACGTCTCCTTGCTATCCGTTTGCGCATCAGTCTGCGTCTTCACCTACAACTTCAGAATAGCAAAGCGTGCGCGGCGTAAAGCGCGCTTTTTAGACCGATTCCATCCTTGCAAAAGCACCGCAGGACGGAAAAATACTATCGGTACAGCCTGCCCCAAAAGGCAGGCTGTCGCAGGACGCAGAATCAAACCAGATTGGTTTCAACAAATCTGCTGGTCGTCATTCAAACCTGCACGAGAGTTTATTCAGCAAGCAAACGAAAACCGGGAAAGCGAGTTCTTTTTCATGAAGATCAAGCACGTCTTTCCCGGTTTTCTGTGAAGCGCTTTTTTATGAGTGAGTCAGGTCTGACGTCACTTGATTAGTAGAACCGATCAATCACCCGAACTTCGTTCTGGTTTTGCAACGATGCCCATGCCTGTTTCAGCGTTTGCAGAACATTACCTATGAAGTCCTTGTCGGCTGCGGCTTTCTTGCCGACATAGCCCTGGCCGCGACGGTACATCTTCAGTCGGGCGAGCAGGTTCTGGTTGTTCTGGTCGAACTCCGCTTCATGAGCGTGAGGCGACAGGCAGTCGATATGAACCTGGCCCGATTTGCTGATCCACAGAATGTGGCTGTCGAGGCTGTCTTTTTGCGCCGCGAACATACGAGCCAGTTCATCGATAGTTGGTTGATTGTTCAGATTCATAATATGCCCCTTGACCATTTGGTGATTTTTCAAAGTTGAGTCGCTAATACAAGTAGCCCATCGGTTAGTTGATCCCTGGCACCGAAACCAGGACGTCAGCGGTCGGCCGTTGAATTCAACGGGGTCCCGCGTCTGCTGCATGTAGTCGTGTTGAATAACTGCTACGCGTTAGCGTCACAACGAAGAGAAGCAGCGAAAACCTGGAGGCCACTGCCGACTTTTCAGGGTCGGCCACAAGCTTCATGAGGATTGATCGCCAGCGCTTCTCGTCCTTGTACTGGACGTTCGGGCCAGGTCAGCTTCTTCAATCTGCCTTGTGGGCAGCGTGTATCCGGGAAAAACAGCTCGGCGGTCAGACGAGCTTGCTCAAACATGTTGCGGTACTCCCGATCGGGGAGATGTCTGCATCATGCAAGGCCAAATCGGAGGCGTCAACCATTATGTAGTGATTATTTTCAGGCACTACATATTGTCTGACAAAACGGATTGGAATGAAAAAGGGAGGCCGGACACGCCCGTCAGGGCGACGGCGGCGGGCATTGGAAGCGGTAGAAGGTGCAGGGATAACCGTCTACGGGCCGCTGATGCAGGGTGAATTGATCGCCTGTGAGATGAGGCATCACTTTGGCCCAGAACCGCCGTGCAGCCGGGTTCGCATCGATATGAAAAATCTGCCATTGACCGGGGAATTGGCTCAAGAGGGTGGAAGCGACAAACTTCGCGACTCCTTGGCCACGGAAACGTCGACTGACAAAAAAGTAGCCGATATTGTACTCGGCACCCTCGATGTGGGTGTCGTCATCCACGCTCACGAAACCGGCCAGCTCACCGTCCACCCTGATCAGGAACGGCCGGGTCGCGGGGTTGCGCCAGTAATCCGTTTTCGGCTGGATGCTGAAAAAACCATGCTCACCCAGTTTCAGTGGCAGCCATTCGCTGAAGTCGTACACGTAGAACTGCATCAGGTTTTCGAGGGTGTCGAAGTCGTCGCGCTGTGCGGCGTGCAGTTCTATCGAAGGCATTTGAGGGCGCTCCAGATCGCGCAGGGCCGTCCATGGCCTTGTCAGGATCACTCAGTGCGGCGCGAAGTCGTACTTCCCGCCTTTCTTCAATGCGGCGATGTAGGCCGGGCGTGCCTGGAAGCGATCGACCCAGGCCGCTACATGAGGGTAGTTGCCCAGCTTGCCCTGGGCCCTGGCGATCTCACCAATGAAGCTCATCTGGATATCGGCGGCACTGAACTCGTCACCGAGCAGGTATTCGGACTGGCTCAGTGCGGTGTCGAGGTAGCCCAGGTAATTGGCCACTTCCGAATTGATGCGCGGATGCAGCGGTGCACCGGCTTCACCCAGGCGTCCGACATACAGGTTCAACATCAGCGGCAGCATGGCCGAGCCTTCGGCGAAGTGCAGCCATTGGACGTATTCGTCGTAGGCGGGGGTGGACGGATCGGGTTGCAGGCGACCCTGGCCATGGCGACGAATCAGGTAGTCGATGATCGCCGCGGACTCGATCAGCGTCTGCGTTCCGTCTTCAATGACCGGCGATTTTCCCAGCGCATTGATCGCTTTCAGTTCCGGTGGCGCGAGATTGGTTTTCGGGTCGCGCTGATAACTTTTCAGCTCGTAAGGAATAGCCAGCTCTTCCAGCAACCAGAGTATGCGCTGGGAACGGGAGTTGTTCAGGTGATGCACGATGATCATAAATAAGATTCCTATAGGTACCGTCTTGAGCCTCACCGGGCAATCGCGTTTTGTCAGGCAAATCCCAGACGCAGCCTCGCGTTGCTCGTCAGCTGCTACGGGGAGGGTGGTGAGTCAGAGCTGTTGAGGGGATTTGTAGCAGCTGTCGAGTGAAACGAGGCTGCGATGTCTTTTCAAAAACAGGCGGTCGCCGGGTTTGAAGAACAATAGACCATCTTCGTTCATTCGAAGTGCCATCACGCCTTGTTTGCCGGTTTCGCGGGGCGTTTGCTGCCCGTAGAGGGTTTGCGCTTCGCTGGTTTGCGTTTGTTCTTCCATGGCGCAGCGCCACGCCCGGCCGGGCTGGCCGGCCCGCTGATGGTCAGGCTCAGACCGGCACAGCGGGCGACTTGCTTGCTCATCCACGCCGCCTGTTTGGTGACGAATTCTTCCAGGCTCATTTCGCCGCTCTGCACCATGTCCAGTGCCTGTTCCCAGATCGCCGTGGTGCCAGGGTCGGCAATCGCACGCGGCACGGCATCGATAAGGCTAAAGGCCGCCGGGGTGGAGGCCAGGGCTTTGCCGTTCTTGATCAGGTAACCACGGTCGAGCAGGCCTTGAATGATCGAGGCGCGTGTCGCCTCGGTGCCGATGCCGGTGGTGTCCTTGAGTTTCTGTTTGAGCAGCGGATCTTCCACCAGTTTGGCCACGTTCTTCATGGCCTTGATCAGGTCGCCTTCGGTGAACGGTTTGGGGGGCTGCGTCCACAGGTCCTTGAGCTTCACGTCGGCGACTGCGCAATCCAGCCCTTCGGCCAATGCCGGCAGGGTTTGGGGCGCGGGCGCCTCGCGGCCCTTGGCGGGGGCGAGGGCTTCTGGCAGGGCACGTTTCCAGCCAGGCTCGACGATCTGCTTGCCAACGGCGCGCAGGGCTTCACCGGCACAGTTGAAATCGGCCTGGGTGCGATCGTATTCATGATTGGGCAGGAACTGCGCCAGATACCGGGCGCGGATCAACGTGTAGACCGCCCGCTGTTTGCCCACCAGTCGATCCAGATTCTTCGCCGCTGCCGTCGGGATGATGCCGTGGTGAGCCGTGACCTTGGCATCGTTCCAGGCCCGCGAGCGCCGTTGCGGTTCCAGGTGATCGTTCAGCGCGTTCAGGGACGGATCGGCCTGGCGCAATGCGGCGAGAATGCCCGGGGCTTCGCTGTGCTGACTCAGCGGCAGGAAACCGCAATCGCTGCGCGGGTAGGTGATGACCTTGTGGGTTTCGTAGAGCGCCTGGGCGATATCGAGGGTTTCCTGGGCGCCGAGCCCGAGCTTCTTCGAGCAGACTTCCTGCAAGGTGCCCAGATCGAACGGTAGGGGCGCCACTTCTCGCATTCGCTCGGTGCGCAGCTTGATCACCCGTGCACTCGCGGCGTTGCCCATCGCTCGGGCGGCGTCTTGCGCCAGGGACTGGTTCAGGCAGCGGTCCTGATCGTCGCAAGCGTCGGATGCCGCGCGCCACTGTGCGGTGAACGCCGTACCCTCGTGCAACAGTTGCACGTCGATGGCCCAGTAGGCCACCGGGACGAAATCGGCAATGCTGCGATCGCGATCCACCACCAGTCGCAACGTTGGCGTTTGCACCCGACCCACAGGCAATACGCCCTGATAACCGGACTGACGCCCCAGCAACGTAAACAACCGGCTCATGTTCATACCGATCAGCCAATCGGCCCGGGAGCGGCCCAACGCTGAATGATAAAGGCTGAACGTCTCGGCCCCCGGTTTGAGCGCGGCCAGTGCCTTGCGGATTGACGCATCGTCCAGCGCTGACAGCCACAGCCGGCGGATTGGCCCGCGATAGCGGCAGTGCTCCACCAGTTCGCGGGCGATCATCTCGCCTTCACGGTCGGCGTCGGTGGCGATCACCAGCTCATCGGCCTCGCCGAGCAAGCGTTTGACGGCTTTGTACTGGCTGGCTGTGCGCGGCTTGACGGTCATCTTCCATTTCTCGGGGATGATCGGCAGGTCCGCCAGTACCCAGCGTTTGTAACGCGCGTCGTAGGCGTCCGGCGGCGCGGTTTCCAGCAAGTGGCCGATGCACCAGGTCACCGTGACGTCTGTTCCCAGCCAGCAGCCATCGCCCCGACGCTTGGCGCCGAGCACTGCCGCAATGTCTTTTGCCTGGGAAGGTTTTTCACAGAGGTACAGCCGCATAACCACCATCGTTCATCAAGTAGGCAAGAGGCGCACAGAATGGCCGGTGATGAGCAATCGATCAATCATTATCTGTATGGATGTACAGCAAAGCGTTGCTGCCGTCGAAACGCCCCGTTCGGCTGCGAGGCCGTAGACAAGGCGAATTTTGGGTTATACCTGACAGATGGGGTCTCAGGTGTCGGGACCGCTGCGCGACCCATCGCGGGCAAGACGGATCGCCGCACTGCACGCTCCCACAGGTTTATCACCGTCATGAGGAACGTATTCCATGAAAAGCTCCGCTCCTAGTCCTGTCATTACCATCGCCGAGCAGCCGGGCTGCCTGCTGGTGAAATTTCATGGCATTCAGGTGGCCGCGTCCGCGCGCGCACTGGTGTTGTTGGAGGCCAATTACCCACCGGTGTATTACGTGCCGCGCGAAGATATCGACGAAAAATATTTCGCCCGCACCGATCACACCAGCTATTGCCCCTACAAGGGCGATGCCAGCTATTTCAGTTTGCAAGTCCCGGGGCATGAAGGCGCGAATGCGGTTTGGAGTTATGAAGACCCCAAAGTGTCCGTTGAGCAGATTCGCGAATATGTGGCGTTCTATCCGGATCAGGTGAAGTTCGAACTACTCGACTCTGAGGTCTGAGGGTCGTTTTCCCAAAGGTACGTGGCGAGGGGGGCCTCGCCACACAGCCCCATCAGTTTTTATCGAGATCCACGTTTTTGGTCTCACGCAGACAGATCATTCCCACCACCAGGCTCACCGCAGTGATCACCACTGGGTACCAGAGGCCGTAAAAGATGTCCCCGGTGTAGACCACCAACGCGAACGACACCGTCGGCAGGAACCCGCCAAACCAGCCATTGCCGATGTGATAGGGCAGCGACATCGAGGTGTAGCGGATGCGAGTCGGGAACAGTTCGACCATCAGCGCAGCCAGTGGGCCGTAGCACATGGCCGAAATGATGATCAGGATCACGATCAGCGCGACGATCATCGGCTTGTTGATTTGCTGCATGTCAGCCTTTGACGGATAGCCGGCGAGGGTCACCGCACCGCGCAGGGCCGCTTCGTCGAAGCCGTCCAGCGTCACGTCACCGACACTGACCTGCACGCCACTGCCCGCAGGTGCGGCGGCGCTGGCGTAAGGCAGGCCTTGCTTGACCAGAAAGGTTTTGACCTTGTCGCACGGGCTGTCAAATTTCGCCTTGCCCACCGGGTCGAACTGGAACGTGCACGTCGCCGGGTCGGCCAACACGGTAATCGGCGCCTGGCGGCTGGCCTGGTCAATGGCCGGGTTGGCGTAATGCGCCAGGGATTTGAAGATCGGGAAATACAGTGCAGTGGCCAACAGCAGGCCGATCATCAGCACCGGCTTGCGCCCGACCTTGTCCGACAGCCAGCCAAAGAAGATGAAGAACGGCGCGCCGATGATCACGCTGACGATCAGCAGGCCGTTGGCCAGGGCAGGATCCATTTTCAGGAATTGCGTCAGGAAAAACAGCACGTAAAACTGCGCGGCGTAAAAGGTCACTGCTTGCCCGGCGTTGATGCTGAACAGGGCTATCAGCACGACTTTGAGGTTTTCCCACTTGCCGAAGGAATCGCGCAGGGGCGACTTGCAGAGTTTGCCTTCGGCTTTCATTTTCACGAAGGCCGGCGATTCATGCAGGCTCAGGCGAATCCAGGTCGAGATGCCCAGCAGAATGATCGAAAACAGAAACGGAATGCGCCAGCCCCAGACTTCGAACTGGTCGCCGGTGAAGTAGCGGCAGCCGAGCACCACCAGCAGCGACAGCAACAGGCCGAGGGTCGCGGTGGATTGAATCCAGCTGGTGTGGAAGCCGCGTTTGCCCATCGGTGCGTGTTCCGCGACGTAGGTGGCAGCGCCGCCGTACTCACCGCCCAGCGCCAGACCCTGAAGCATGCGCAGCACCACAAGGATGATTGGCGCGGCGATGCCGATGCTCGCGTAGGTCGGCAGCAAGCCAACGCAGAAGGTCGCCAGGCCCATGAGCACAATGGTCGCGAGGAACGTGTATTTACGCCCGATCATGTCCCCCAGTCGTCCGAAGACCAGGGCACCGAAAGGCCTCACCACGAAGCCCGCCGCGAAGGCCATCAACGCAAAAATGAACGCCGTGGTGTCGTTCACCCCGGCGAAAAACTGTTTGCTGATCACCGCCGCGAGGGCGCCATAGAGGAAAAAGTCATACCACTCGAAGACCGTCCCGAGCGATGAAGCGAAGATGACTTTGCGGGTGTCGTGGCTGATCGTCTCGACCGGCACGGCGTCCAGAGGCTGAACATGTTCTGACATTTCGGTATCCCTCTCAGTGATTGTTTTTGTTGTTCCACTGGTGTTGCGTGTTCCTTGCTGGGGTGAAGCTTAATGTCCGTGAACCAAGCGCTAACCGCGATGGCGGTGCATCAGTCACCGTAGATGTTAAATGTCAGTCCGTCATCGCGAGCAGGCTCGCTCCCACAGGGATTGTGTTGTCGTTGGATTCGAGTATTAGCTGCGCCGCTTTTTCGGCGATCATCAGCGTTGGCGAGCAGGTATTGCCCGAGGTGATGCGCGGCATGATCGAAGCATCGGCAATGCGCAATCCAGGAATGCCATGGACCCGCAACTCGGCATCAACCACCGCGTCCGCGTCATTACCCATCCGGCAAGTGCCGACCGGATGGAAAATAGTGGTGCCGATCTGCGCAGCGGCTTCGTGCAATTCTTCCTCGGTCTGCAAGCGCGCACCGGGCAAGTACTCGACCGGGTTGAACGCTTGCAGCGCCGGTGCGGCGACGATGCGGCGAGTCAGGCGAATGGCGTCGGCGGCGACACGCAAGTCCTCCGGATGGCTCAGATAGTTGGGCTGGATCAGTGGCGCGGCTTTCGGGTCGGTTGAGCAAATGTCCACCCGGCCACGGCTGTGCGGCCGTAGATCGCAGACCGAGGCGGTAAAGGCAGGGAAGGGGTGCAACGGCTCGCCGAAGCGTTCCAGCGACAACGGTTGCACGTGGTATTCGAGATTCGCCGAGGTCTGTTCCGGTCCTGAGCGAGCAAACGCACCGAGCTGACTTGGTGCCATCGACAGCGGGCCGCTGCGGTCATACAGGTAGCGCAGGCCCATGCCCATCTTGCCCCACACGCTGCCGGCGATCTGGTTCAGTGTGCGGGCGTTTTCCAGTTTGTAGATCAGCCGCAGTTGCAGGTGATCCTGCAGATTGCCGCCCACCCCCGGCAGCTCATGGGCCAGGCCGATCCCCAGTTTTTGCAGCAGCGGGCGAGGGCCGATGCCGGAGCGCTGGAGGATGCCCGGTGAGCCGACGGAGCCGGCACACAAGACGATTTCCTTGCGCGCCTTGAAGGTTTTCGCCTGACCTTGGTAGCGTGTAATGACGGCTGATGCACGGCCGTTGTCGAGCGATACGCGATCGACTTCAACGTCGGTCAGCACCGTGAGATTGGCGCGGTGGCGGATCGGTTTGAGAAACGCCTTGGCTGCGTTCCAGCGGATCCCGGCCTTCTGATTGACCTGAAAATAGCCGCAGCCTTCGTTATCGCCCTGGTTGAAATCATCGATGCTGGCGATGCCGCTTTGCTCGGCGGCGCTGCGGAAGGCATCGAGAATCGGCCACGACAGCCGCTGACGCTCGACCCGCCAGTCGCCGCTGGCGCCGTGAAATTCGGAGTCGCCGGCAAAATGGTTTTCGCTCTTTTTGAACAGCGGCAACACGTCCTTCCAGCTCCAGCCTGGATTGCCGTCCGCGGCCCAGCTGTCGTAGTCGCCGGCCTGGCCGCGCATGTAGATCATGCCGTTGATTGAAGAACAGCCACCGAGCACTTTGCCGCGCGGGTAGCTCAGGGTGCGCCCTTGCAGACCGGGTTGCGCCTGAGTCTTGAAGCACCAGTCGGTGCGCGGGTTACCGATGCAGAACAGGTAACCCACGGGAATGTGAATCCAAGCATAGTTATCGCGGCCGCCGGCTTCGAGCAGCAGCACTCGGTGTTGCGGGTTGGCCGACAGTCGATTGGCCAGCAAACAACCTGCCGGCCCGGCACCGACCACGATGTAGTCGAACTCATCAAGGGAAGTCTGCATCCCTGACCTCTTATTGTTGTTCTTGTTGTCAGTCATCCTAGTTGTTAGCTTTCGGCAAAAGAATGTTAGTTTTTGCGCAGCCGCTGTGCGTTTTTAAACAGCCTTGCCTCAAGGAAGGATCATGTTCGACTGGAATGACCTGCGGTTTTTTCTCGAGTTGCAGCGCAGCGGGCGTTTGCTCACCGCTGCCCGCCGATTGAACACCACCCACGCCACCGTCGCCCGGCACATCGAGGCCATCGAAAAGAGCCTCGGCACGGCGCTGTTCGTACAGCATGCCCAAGGCTACGAAATGACCCCGGCCGGCGAAGCGCTGCTCAAACACGCCGAAGCCATGGAAAACGTCGCGTTGCTGGCCCAGGAGGAAATCACCCAATCCACCGCGCCGCTGGGCAAGATTCGCGTTGGCGTGACGGAAGGGCTGGGCATCATGTTTCTCGCCAGCCGCATGAACGGTTTGTTCGAACGCTATCCAGGGCTTGAAGTGGAACTGGTGGCCGTGCCGCGCTTTGTCAGCATCCTCAACCGCGAAGCCGAAATCAGCATCCACCTCGAACGCCCGGCCGCCGACATGCTGGTCACGCGCAAACTCACCGACTATCGCCTGGGCCTTTACGCCAGCCAGGCGTATCTCGACCGATCAGCGCCATTGCGCAGCCGCGAAGACCTCGGTCGCCATGCCTGGATCGGCTACGTCGACGACCTGCTGTTCAGCCAGGAATTGATGTTCCTGAACAGCTTCTGCCGCAATCCGCGCGTGGTGTTTCACAGCACCAGCGTCATCGCCCAGCAACAGGCCGCGCGTTCGGGGTTGGGCATCGCCGTGTTGCCGTGCTACATGGCGAGTGCCGATCCGGATCTGGTTCCGTTGTTGCCGGAGGAAAGTATTGAACGCACCTACTGGATCAGTACCCGGCGCGAACTGCACAAGTCGGTCAGGCTGCGGGTGGTCTGGGATTATGTGGTGGGGTTGTGTGAAGCGGAGCAGGGGTTGTTGTTGGGATAGCTTCAGAGCGTGCCGACACTCTTTGGCACGGCACCTTAGCCCCGGCTTAACTGAAAATGACCTGTTAGAACTAACAGTTCATTAGAGTTCTTCGCGATAGCTTCAATCGATTTGTATTAACGGCGAGGTTGTTTGTGCTGGACTGCGCGGCGGTCCTGGCCTTCAATTTGTGAGTTGAAGACAAGGAGCTTGCAGCATGTCAGACGATACAAAAGTAAAAGGCCCGGCGTCGTACTTCCCTTCAATCGAAAAAAAATATGGGCAGCCCATCAGCCACTGGCTGGATCTGCTAGAAACACTGAGCGGCAAGAAGCACATGGAAATGGTGGCCTGGCTGAAGACAGAACATGGTTTGGGACATGGCCATGCCAATGCTTTGGTTGGGCATTATTTGGCCGCAGGTAAAAAGTGAATCTGAATGGGAAGCGGCATATTTATGTCCTCCCAATACCCATCAGATAAAACACAAAAAACTGTGGGAGCGAGCCTGCTCGCGATGGCGGCAGTACATCCAACATGGATGTTGACTGACACACCGTCATCGCGAGCCGGCTCGCTCCCACATGGATTTTTTTGACTGAAGCAATGACAACCCCAAGTACGACACCAAATCCCTGCTGGCCAACGCCAGCGAACGGAATTCATCATCAGCGGTTAAGGCGCCAGATTGAAAAATTCAACGCAGCGGCAACACAAAGCCACACAAGGTAAGGAAACAGGATCAGCCCGGTGATCATATCAAGCAGCAATGTCATCACCACCATTGCAGATACCACAAGCCAGAGTGTCGCCAGGATCACCATGCCGGCGAACATACGCTGCGCGCCGAAAAATACCGGCGTCCACAGTGTATTGAGCGCAATCTGCGCCGCCCATAAACCCAGCACCACCTGACTTCCAGGTATCAAGGTCAAGCGGTACCCGGCCCAGGCAAGCAATAGATAGATAGTTGACCAAGCGACCGGAAACACCCAGTTGGGGGGCGTGAAACCGGGTTTGGCGAGCGATTCGTACCAGTGGCCCGGTTTAAAAAAGAAGCCTGTGCTTGCCGCAGCACCGCAGGCTAGAAGAAAAATCAGAAAACTCATCGCAGGTCCTTTTCTGGAGTCGGATGTTTGGTGGGCAATGCCATGTCAGCAGCATTAAAGAGAGGACGCCCAGCGAGGCGAAAAGTTTGGTTTGATGAGCGACATTTCCCAGCGCACGGTAAGTGAGCCTGTGGGAGATGCAAAAAACTGACTGTGCATTTCGGCTTCCGTCGACCGTCAGGACACGGGCGGCCGGCATCACTGATCCACCCAGAAAATGAAAAAGTGAAAACAGTTTGCATTTTGAAAACGCTTTTCACTATAGTGAGTCAGTTGCCAATTTCGGCCCTGTAACCGCTTGGACTACGACCATCTATGAGCGCCGTTGCTGAACGCATCCTTCGTGTTTTGGAAGAGCTTGCAAACTCGCCGGAGGGCATGACGCTCTCTGAACTCACGGCTGTTCTCGATCTGCCTATCACGGCCATACACCGGTTGCTCGCGGATTTGATTGAGCAGGGCTACGTCCGCAAGGACGAAAGACGAGGTGAGTTCACCTTGACCATGAAGTTGCCATCCCTGGGGCTGCGCTTCTTGAGCGCCGGCGGAGTGGTTGATATTGCTCAGCCGATCCTTGAACGCCTGGCCGTAATATCGGGAGAGTTGGTGCGCCTGGCCGTCGTTGATGGGGAGCAACTGGTCTATGTCGCCAAGGCCCAGGGCGCACGGGAAGGGTTGCGCTATGACCCGGAGATGGGCCGCCCGGTCACCCTGTCGTGCAGTGCCGCCGGTATAAGCTGGCTGGCCGGAAAGACTGACGAAGACATCATGCGGCTTGTCTCCGGACAAGGATTTGGCCTGCCAGCCAACTTTGGTCCCAGCGCACCCACTACCTTCAAAACCCTTCTTCCGTTGATTGAAGCCGCACGCCAGAACGGCTACGCCACGACGCAAGATATGTTCTTGCCAGCAATGAGTTCCCTGGCGACGACGGTGACTACCGGCAATGGCGAAGTTGGCGCGATTCTCATTATTGCAGGACCGATGTCACGGCTCACGCAACAAAGAATGAAGGAGCTTCTGCCGGCGCTCCTGTCGACGGCCGCAGAGTTATCTGAGGCAAGTGGAGTTTCACCGATAATGCGTCGCGCATCTAACTAATCAAATTAACCTGTCAACTTTCTCGATTAAGTTGGCGGGTCAACCTGTGCCTGTGCCTGTGCGGTAAGTTAAAACTTAAACTGCAGTACTTCGTATACCTGACAATAACTAACAATAAACAGTACTGATGTTTGCATCTGCGAGCATCTTGTACAGCGGAGGTAATAAGTATGGAGAACGATTCAAACAGTTCGTCGCGGTCCATGGCGAATCGGGCAGTCACCGCTGCCACGGTCGGAACCGCTTTGGAATGGTTCGATTTCACGTTGTACGGGGTTGTTGCAGCCACCGTGTTGCCCAAGTTGTTCTTCCCTGCGATGGAGCCTGGTTCTGCGCTGTTGGCATCTTTGGCCACTTTCAGCGTGGGCCTCGCTGCACGGCCACTGGGGGCCATTATCTGTGGCCATTTGGGTGACAAGATTGGCCGGCGTAATTTGATGCTCGGCACTGTATCGGCAATGGGTATTACTTCCATGCTGATGGGATTGCTGCCGACCTATGCGCAGATCGGGATACTCGCGCCCATCTTGCTGGTGTTGCTGCGCATCATTCAGGGATTTGCGCTGGGGGGAGAATCGACCGGCGGGCAACTCATGGCGCTCGAACATGCGCCTGCGGCCCGACGCGGCCGTTATTCAGGTCTCATCGGCATGTGCGCACCGCTCAGTCAGATAGTCGCCAATGCCGTGCTCCTTCTGCTTTCAGCCTCCATGAGCGCAGATGACTTTATGAGTTACGGCTGGCGAATCCCCTTCGTCATGAGCTTTGTGTTGGTTCTAGTGGGTATCTACATACGAATGCGAGTAGAGGAGACGCCCGCTTTTGTACAGATGAAACAGTCGGCAGTCGCGACGGTCAGTAGCCCACTTCGCGACGCCTTCAGACTTCACTGGAAAACCATTCTGCGGCTGATGCTGTTCTTCTGCGGCCCTACGGCAATGTTCTATCTCGCCGTTGTGTTCACCCTCGGCTATTTGACGAATACCCTCGGTGTTCCTAAACAGACGGGGTTTACGCTGTTAATGATTGCTAATGCCTGCGCCATAGTCGGTTCAATTATGGGCGGCCTGCTCAGTGACCGGATCGGGCGCAAGCGCACTCTCCTTATCGCGTCGACCGCGACGTTTATCATGATGATGCTGTACTTTCCTTTGCTTCAAACCAAAGACTTCGCCACGATGGCGATTGCAATGGGCTTGTTCTTGGGTTTCACGCAAGTCCAGACCGGTATTCAGCCTGTTGCGTTCGCCGAAGCATTTCCGACCAATGTCCGCTATTCCGCTTCGGCGCTGGCTTTCACGGGCGCTAGCCTGTTCGCGGGTGGCCCGATTCCCATTGTCGCAACCTGGCTCTTGAACTTGAGCAACGGCTCGCCATGGGCGCTCGTGGCCCTTGTCGGAACGCTGAACGTGATCTCTTTCTGCATGATTGCAATAGGTCCGGAAACAGCGGGTGTCGACATGAATCGCCTCGATTCAGTCGACGAGGTCGCCGGCAACCAGCATGCGCAAGTGCGTCACGCGAACTCTTGATCTAATCCAGCGGTGCGCTGGTCGCACCGCTACATCGAAACCGTAAAAGCGAGAACATTGATGACCGACCAATCCAAAGGCTTGCTTGCGATCTGGAGCACGATTGCGGCGGAGGCGGAAACAGACTATTTGCACTGGCTTACACGCGAACATATTTTCGAGCGCGTCAGCGTGCCGGGCTTTCTCTCTGGCCGTGTGTTCAGGCGGCGCGACAGTCAGCCATCGCAATATTTCATGTTGTATGAGTTGGCTGTAGCCAGCGTGATGTCCAGCCCGGCGTATCTCGCACGACTCAATGATCCTACTCCCTGGACGCAACGGGTCATGCCCCAACTGATGCAGTTCCGTCGCGGTGGCGGCTCGGTCGATGTGAGTGGCGGTAATGTCGACGCACATGGAAGTCATCTCGCCATTGCGCGTTTCGATGGCGTGCTGCCTGACGCATTGACAGGGTCGAAGGGACTTCAACTGGCCGAGACGCTGGCGGAGTTGGATTGGGTCGTAAACGTTCAGATGATGACCGTGCAGACCGACGCCACGTCTATCGCCACTCGCGAGAAGTCGATGCGTAGCAGCCAGGAAGGAGAATTTTCGGGGTTGTTGATCATCCAGGCACTTGATAATGCCGCCCTGGAACGCGCCGTGAACTGCGCGCGAGAATTGCTGATGGCAGCCAATGAATTCGAGATCTACGAAGCGGTGTTCTCCTGCCACCAAGGCAACAATGAAATCTGCTAGTGGGGCGGCAACTCGTCGGTAATCTGCGGTAAAGCGGCACGTGTCTGGCTATCAGGAATAGCCAGCGTCGCACACAAACCGCCTTCCGGTCGGTTGACCAGCGTGATGCGTCCGCCCAGCCGAGTGGCGATGGTGTTGACAATGGTCAGCCCGAGCCCCGCACCCTGAACATTCCCGCGACTGTAAAACCGTTCGAACAACCGCTCGCGATCCGCTTCGTCGATGCCTGGCCCCTGGTCCTCGACGCTCAGTAAATAGAAGCCGTCGGCCTGACCCAGCTGCACGGTGATCACGCCTTGTTCGGGTGAAAAGTTTGCCGCGTTGCTGATCAGGTTATTCAGCGCAATGTCGATGGCGGCAGCGTCGGCGACGACTTTAAAGGGGCGGTCCTGGACGTCGAAGGCCAGCTCAAGGTTTTTACTCAGTATCCAGGGCGTGAGCTGTGCCAGGCAGTCGCGCACGACTTCGGCCAGGTCGATGCTGTGCAACGTCGGCGCCATGGCTTTGGGTTCCAGGCGGGCCATGGTCAACAATTGATTGACCAGGCGGCTGGTGCGGTCGACGCCGGCGATCAGAAATTCCAGGGAGTCACGGCGCTCTTCTTCGGTGCCGGCCTCCAGCAGGTTTTGTGCATGCACGCGCAGTACCGCCAAGGGCGTGCGCATTTCGTGGGCGGCATCTGCGATGAAGCGGCGTTCGCGGCCCAGCACTTCCTGGATCTGCGCCAGCATGCGATTGAGCGCCGCTTGCATCGGCTCCAGTTCACTGGGCAGCGGGGTCAGTTGCAACGGTTCCAGCGAGCCGCTGTGCCGCGCCCGCAAGGTCGCCGCCATGTTTTCCAGAGGTTTGAGGCCCCAGCCGATAGCGACCCAGATCAATGCCGCCAAAATCAGACTGCCCAGTACATTGGGCCATAAGGTATGGCGTACGATCCGATCCACTAGATCCGAACGCACGTCGTCCCGTTCTCCCACCCAGATTTTCAGATCATTTTGTTTGTCTTCAAGCAAGAAAGCGCGCCAGTGGCGGTTGGTCTGGTCGACCACATCACTGAAACCGGGTGTCGATGGCGGTGTGCTGAAGGAGGGCGCGCTGGCCGTGTGGACTAGCACTTCGCCGTGGCCATTCCACACCTGAAAAGCCAGTTTGGTTTCATAAGGGTGGCCGTCACCCCTGGGCGCTGCTTCACCCAGGGCTTTGTTGAATGCTTGATACAGCGCGGCGTGATCCTTGCTGGCCATGGGCATGCGCATCACACCTTGCAACAACCGGGCGTTTCGAGCCAATTGGGCATCATAGACTTCGGCGATTTCGTGATTGCTGTCGTGCAGATTGAGCAGGCTGATCACTGTCACGCCGACCAGCATCAGGCCAATGATGAGCGTGAGGCTGCGGCGCCGGATCGACGTCATCGACGCTCCTCCACCAGATAACCGACACCGCGAATGGTGCGGATCAGGTCGGTGGAGAATTTTTTGCGCAAGTGGTGGATGTGCACTTCCAGGGTGTTGCTTTCGGCTTCCTCGTTCCAGCCGTAAAGCAACTGCATCAGGTGATCGCGGGTCATGACCCGGCCAGGGGGCGAGAGCAGTTCGTGGAGCAACTGATATTCCTTGGGTGTCAGTGCTACCGGCTCGCCGTGATAACTGACTTGCTGGGTACCGGGGTTCAGGCTGATGCCGGCGTGTTCGATCAGCATCTGCGCGCGCCCGACACTACGCCGCAGCAAGGCTCGCAGGCGAGCCTTGAGTTCCGCCAGGTCAAAGGGCTTGATCAGGTAATCGTCAGCCCCTGCGTCCAGCCCGGCAATGCGGTCTTCGGTCGCGTCCCGCGCGGTGAGGATCAGCACCGGCAGGTTGGAACCGCTGTCCCGCAGGCGACGCAGCACTTCAAGCCCGTCCATGCGCGGCAGGCCGAGGTCGAGCACGGCCAGGTCAAACGTTTCGCTCAGCAGCGAGTGCAAGGCGCTGGCGCCATCCTGTACCCAATCGACGGTGTAACCTTCGCGGCCCAAGGCTTGATGAATGCCCTCGCCGAGGGCAACGTCGTCCTCGATCAGTAATAAGCGCACACGAACTCCTGTCAGGCGAGTTTCTTGTTCACGTCCACCAGCAATGCTTCGATCTCTTTACGCCGCCCCGCATCGGCGGATTCCCGACCTGGCCTTGGGGGGGCTTGCAGGGCTTTTTGCAGTGCAAGTTTAGCTTCGCTGTAACGCTTTTGACGGTAGAGGTGATCGCCCCAGAAGTACAGACTATCGATACCGTCCGGGTTGAGCTGCAAGGCCTGTTTGAGTAACTGTTCAGCCTTGTCCGAGTCACCGAAACCGATGGGCCAGCCCGGTACGCGGTCATACAGCGCACCCAGACTGGTGTAGGCCGAGCCTTGCAGGGCTTTCGGGTCCAGAGTCAGGGCTTTTTCCAGATCGGCTCTCGCCACCTTGACCTTGCTTAGCGCACCGAGTCCACCCTGTGCACCGGCCCAACCGCTGGTGACGATGCCGGACCAGATCCAGGCTTCTGCCACCGATGGGCGCTCCTGGGCGAACGCGGAAGTCTGGGCCGCGAGTTTTTCAAACGCTGCGGTGCGTTGCGCTTCGGGGACTTCGTATTGAATGTGCGCCCAGCTTTGTTGAATGCCCTTGAGGCGTTGCTGGTCGGCGGGGTCCAGCGCCCAGGCACTTTGGCTCAAGGCCCCCAGCATCAGGCAAGCGATGATTTTTTTCATGGTTTTAAATGCTCGTTATCGGGATTTTCGCTCAGGCGACGGATCAGCGGCAATTGCTTGCGCAAGCCTCGGTCCACCAGATTGGGCAGCAGGCTGTTCAGGCGCACGAAAAAACGCTCCGGCCAGCCCAGGTACAGGTCACGGTGATCACTCGCTATCGCATGCATCACCGCGGCCGCGACCGTTTGCGGATCATCGACGTTTGCCTTGAGCGCATCGTTCAAGGCCTGCGCCGCCGGGCTGTTCATGCGGGTGCGGGTGGCGCGCGGGGCGACATAGAGCACGCTGACACGGGTGTCCGCCAGTTCCCTGCGCAAGGCCTCGGAAAACCCGCGCAAGGCAAATTTGGTGGCGCAATAGCTGGCATAACCGGGGTAGCCGATGGAGCCGTAGGTTGAACCAACGTTCACCACCATAGCGCTCCGGGCTTGCTTGAGCATCGGCAGCAACAGTTTGGTCAAGCAGATCGGCGCGCTGATGTTCACCGCCAGCATGGCGTCGATGTCACCGTCCTCCAGTTGTTCGAGCATGGCGAATTGGTTGACCCCGGCGGCGTTGATCAGCAGGTTGATTCCACCCATGACTTCGGCGGCGCTGAGCACCCGACGTCGATCGGCCGGATCGGTCAAGTCCGCGCCGACCCAGCAAAGGTGTTGCGGATAGCGCGTCAACAATGGCGCCAACGGTTCCTTTTGCCGCGACACAGCCAGTACCTTGGCACCGCTGGCGCACAGGGCGGTTGCGATCGCCAGGCCGATGCCACCGCTGGCACCGGTGAGTACCACGCGAGCTTCATGCAGTTGCATACAGTCTCTCCTCATTGCGCGGCAAGCCACGGAACATGTCGGTGTAGAGCGCGTACACCACTTTGGAGGCGTGAATCACGGCCGCCTGGTCTGCCGGATCGTCGAGGGCATTCATCAGCCGGCGATAGGTTTGCATGTGTTCGATGTCCAGCGAGCCATGAGAGCTGAGGTAGCTGAAGGCGCTTTCCGGCAAGTCCAGGCGCTCGCGGATGCTGCCGGCCGCGTGGGTGGCCAGGGCGATGCTGGTGCCCTCCAAAACGTTGACCATCCCGAACAGGCCGACCGGGTTGTCTCGGGCGATCAGGTCGTAGAGAAAGCTGACCATCAATTCGATCGGCATGCACGGACGACCGTTGCGCACCGCGTCCCTGTCGCCGCCGCTGGCTTCGATGTCATTGAGTACCCATTGCTCGTGGCCATATTCATCCTCGATGTACTCGCAGACGGCTTCACGCAGCCATTCCAGACGCATCGGCAGACGCGCACCGCAGGCCATCATCAAGGGAACCGTGTGGCGCACGTGGTAATAGGCCTGCGCCAGAAACGCCCGGTAACTGTCCAGGCTGACCTTGCCCTCAAGGGCGTCGAGAATGATCGGCAGATTGAACAACGCATGGCGTTCTTGTTGCGTGGCTGCTTGCAGTCGGTCGAAAAAGCTCATGATGCGGATTCCTCGGAAAGTGCCGATTCAGACAGTTGCGCCCGGTAATGCTCGACGATGGCGTCACGGCGCAGTCGACCATTGGCGGTGAGCAGGCCATTGGCGGGTGTGAAAGGTTGATTTAGCCGAGTCCAGTGATGGACCTGGGCGTAATCGGGCAGGGCCTCGTTGGCTTGGGCGACGGCAGCGGCCAGTTCTTCGTCGGTGCACGCCGGGCGATGGGGCCAGAGCAGGGCATGGTTGCGCGGCATGGCTTCGCCGTAGACGAAGGCCTGGGCGATGTGGCGGCGCTGGGTCAACTCGGCCTCGACCCACTCCGGGTTCACGTTGCGCCCGAAACTGGTGACGAATTGATGCTTCTTGCGCCCATTGAGGTAGAGAAAACCTTCGGGGTCGAACTCGCCGAGGTCGCCGGTCGGCCACCATTCATTTGCATGCAGCGCCTCGCCCAGATAGCCCAGCAAGGTCGAGCCCTTGACCAGCACTTCACCGTCCTCTGCCAGGCAAACCTCTAGGTGGGGCAGGGGCCTGCCCACACTGCCGGGGCGATGCGCTCCGGGCCGATTGAGGCAGACCACTGAGGCGCACTCCGACAGTCCGTAGCCTTCGTAAACCGGCAGGCCGACACGTCGCGCGCGGTACAGCAATTCCTCGGAAACCCGCGCGCCACCAACGGCGGCAAAGCGCAATGTGCCGGGGTTGAAGGCTTTCTGCTCGGCGGCACCGACCAGCATCAACAACAACTGCGGCACCAGAATCAGGCTCTCGGGCGCACGGGCGGCCAGGCAGCCGAGCAGCCGTGGCACATCAACGCCGCTGGCACCCTCAATACCCAGGGTTTTCTGGCTGGGCACACTCAAGGTTGCGCCGGCATACAAGGCGGCATAGCAACCGAGGTTTTCCAGCAGGATCGCCAAAGGCAACAGCGCCAGGTGATGCTGCGGGTCAGTGGGTTTGCTGGCCTGATCCAGTTCGCGTGCGACGGTCAAGAGGCTTTGCGCACTCAGACACACGCCTTTGGGTGTCCCTGTGGTGCCGGAGGTGAAGGTCAGTTTGGCGGTCCATTCGGGCATGCGGTTCGAGTCAACGAAGGTCCGGCACCAGAACTCACCGGTTTTCTCGTACCCGGCCAATTGCAGTTCGGCGTCCAGTTGCGGCTCGGCAATCACCCGTTCGGCGTGGCTTTGTTCCAGGCAATGGAGGCGTTGAGCCGGGCTGAAAAACGGCGGCAACGTCAGGCAGGTCAGGCCTTCGAAGAGCGCGGCCAGGTCCCAGAGCATCGCTTCCACGCCATTGTCCAGCGCCAGAGCCAGCACCTTGATGTGTTCATTGCGCAGACGCTGCTGGCGAGTCAGCACTTGGTCGTACAGCGTGGTGTAGTCCACTTTCAGCTGATCGCCCCACAACGCAGTGGCGCCGGGAATACGTTCAGCATGGTCGCGCAGGGTCTGCTTGAAACGTTCGATTTCAGGCGACATTGCTGGATGCCTCGTTGGGCGTTGGCAACCCCAGGCGATCGAACACTCCACCGTTTTGCAGATGGATGAAGCCTGAGCGGATGTTGCCAACGTGCACCCAGGGTTTGCTGTCGTAATAGCTGCCCCAATGGTGGCGTTCATCACCCAGCCGCTCGGGATCGGCAGTGCAGAGCGTCACGGGGTTCAAGCCCAGGCGATGAAAGCTGTTGACCAGGCCGACGTTGCCGGTAAAGGCCACCCATTCCAGGTCACCCATGGCCAGCAGGTAAGTCATGGCGATGATGCTCATGCGTGCGCTGCCGGTGTCGCTGGCGGCCAGGTTGCCGGCTTCGACGATGCTTGCGCGGTCCACGGGGCCGTCGGCAATAGCGCTGATCAACGGGTCGATTGATTCGTCCAGATAACGCTCCAGAAACAACGGGCCGAGATTCGCCAAGCGAATCCCGGCCACCGCACAGAGTTCGCCCTGCGCGTTGCTCATGCCGAACAGCTCGGGCATGAAATGGCGGATGTCAGCACCGTGGGCCTTGCGGAAACGTTGCTGGATAAAATCTTCGAAGAGAGGGCGCCGGGGCTCGTCCGGCAGGGCTCTGTCCAAACTCATCTGGTCGGTTTCGGGTTTGCCGAAACGCAGGGGAAGCGCAATGTTCCAGTCAAAATCGGGCATTGGAAGACGCCTCCACGGGTCAGTTCGGGAGGAGTATCAACGGCATTACTTAAGAGAGTCTGAAGGTGGCGAAAATGGGGGAGGGGAGTTGTCTTCAGAGAGTAGGAGCCGGGACTTCCTTTACGGTTTTCACGCCGCCAGTTTCTCCATAGCGACCAGTGGTCGTTGTCACAGTCAAAAGCAGTCAGTGGCCGGAGCACTATCAACTGAGTAGCTATGCTTGGTCTATTGCCAGTCTCTGGAATCAACATCGTGAAAGGAGGTGTTGAGATGCAACTCATCACGTTGAAAATCGACAAGCCGGACGTAACGAACTTCATTTTGGGTCAGACGCACTTCATCAAGTCCGTCGAGGATATCCACGAAACGTTGGTCAATGCCGTGCCAGGTATCCAGTTTGGTGTGGCCTTTTGTGAAGCCTCTGGCAAATGCCTGGTGCGATGGTCTGGCACCGATACCTCGATGATTGAACTTGCACAGAAAAATGCGAAAGCCATCGCCGCAGGCCATAGCTTCATCATTTTCCTGGGCGACGGTTTCTATCCGCTGAACGTGTTAAACACCCTCAAAATGGTCCCGGAGGTCTGCCGTATTTTTTGTGCAACCGCCAATCCGACTGAAGTGATTCTCGCTGAGACGGAACAAGGGCGAGCCATCCTGGGCGTAGTGGATGGCTTCTGTGCCAATGAGATTGAAGGTGACGACGACATCCTGTGGCGCAAGAACTTCTTGCGGCAGATTGGCTACAAACTGTGAATTGCAGAGCGCCGGTTAATTACTAAAAAAGAGACTAAAAAAGAGACGGATTTATTTAAGAAAGGCAGGGATTTGTTTTTCGGTATTTAAATCTGCTTTCTTTTTTTACTTTTTTTCTATGATTTCCCAATCATCCAAATGCTCGTTTTTATCGACAAGATCTACATCGTCGGTTGGTGAGGGATCTATGATTTCCCAATCATCTAATTGCTCGCTTTCGATATAATTTAATGCCTTCGGCGCTTCTCCAGTCAGGTAAATTTGTACCGGGATGGGGGTGTTTCCAGTGCCGTAGTTGCTGTCGAATCTATACCGCCCCTGATGTGTATTAAGATTGTAGGTTTTTCCGAACTGACCATCAATGACTACCACTCCATTGTTTGAGTTGATCAAGTTCACTGCGTGGCCGAATCCCTTGTTTTTAACAGGGATGGATATGATGTATCGGTTGTTGACTTGGGTATTGTCAAGAAGTTGCCGGGAGAGTGCTTCGTCGGGCATAGGCAGGAAAGCCGAATAGGTTTCAGGGGAGATGTTGCATGGAAGGTAGCCTTGTTTGGTACTCTCGGCAACCCAGAAATCATTGATCACTCCCTTCACCACCGCTTCTAAATTGCGCTCCACAGCCTTGCTGCAAATAATACAATTCTGGTTAAGTGCGCCAGTGGAGAAGCACGAAAATAGATTGTTAAGCATGCCTGATATCTGGTGAGGGTTCGTGTGTTTGGCGATGTAGTCATATACCTGAAAATGACTTGTCTCTGCTGCTGATCGTAACTCCCCAGTGCGATGAATCTCATGACCTAATCCATCATCAAAATGAGGATGGTCTGATAGGTTGTTTAGCAGTTGGATGCACGCATCATTCAGTGTTCCGAATGAACCCGTAGCGCAATTATCGAAGCTTTCGAAATCTTGTGGGCTGGATACTGATTTGATAAGCGGCATTGAAATAACCCTCTTTTTATTTAGACGATATCATCGTCACGAGGTGTTTCTATTGCATATTTCGCTCATGGTGAACGGTATTTACAAAAAAGTGAAAAAAGGGGGCGGAATTATTTTCCAGAAAAAAGGGGGCGGATTTATTTTCTGATTTATTTTCTGGGAAAAAAGTAGAAAATAAATCTGTCCCCTTTTTCTTTTTTCTTGATTGGCTACAAACTGTGAATTGCAGAGCGCCGGTTAATAGCGAATCCATTCACTGATCCGCAGATCCGGTAACGGCGAAAATGTTGCAGGGCACTTGATACAGAACATGCTCTGTCGTACTACCCACCCATTTGCCCAGTCCCTTGCGATGCGCATTTCCCATGACAATCACATCGGCTCGGTGATGCGCTGCAAAGTCGGCCAGCGCTTTGCCAGGCGGCCCCTCAACGAAGTGTTGTCGCTCAGTGGGCACGCCGTAGTGGGCAGCCAATGCGATAAATGACTTCTTCAGTGACTTGCGTACATCGCTGCTGAAGCCCGGCATTGTCACTGCACCGGCGCCTGCGTCGGATATATGTGTCTGCGATAGATCGTAGGCATGCAGCAGATGCAGCTCCGCGCTGCATTGCATCGACAATCCGTTCGCGGCCTGGATGATGCGGTCGTTGATGCCAGTGATCTGAGTCTCGGGGCGCGACGGATCGACTGCCGCCACGACCACCCGCGGAAGTGGACACCTGACTTCGCTGACCAGATGCACGGGCACCGGGCATTCGCGCAACAGGTGCCAATCCAGAGGCGTAATGAACACGCGTTTGAGCGCTGACTCGTGTTGCACGTCCTTGATCACCAGGTCCGGCTGCATTTCTGCCACATGCCGAAGTATTTCTTGCAGCGCGGTTCGCGTAACAAGCACTTCGGTACTCACCACGACCCCGCGCCCCCGGATGAGATCGGCCTCATCCTTCAACCATGTTTCGTTCTCTTGCTGACAGACCTCACGAAACCGCGCACCGGCGCTCTTCAAGCCCAAGAGGTGGGAGTCTTCGATAAACACCGTGATGTGCAGCGCTGCACCAGTGGCTTCGGCGATGGCTGCCGCTCGCTCCAACGCCGGGGTGTGACGCATGGCGGGACCGGCTATCAGTAAAAGTCGTTGATATTGGCTCATGTAACACCTCCAAACGTTCCGGGATATCGAGCGCCCCCAGCACCTTTGCCTGTCACACCACCGACGATTGACTATCGCCTCAACTATCTGGACCAACACTATCAATATACGCCTGGATTCCAACATCGGCGCGCATATGGCAATTGGGGTGCGTCAGCGGCAACAGTGAGGGTCTGCCGTGACGCTTTTTTTGACTAATTCACCTTCCCGGTTACCCGCATCAGGTAGGCATCACCCGTGCGCTGGCCCTGGCCACGCTCGCGGCGTCATCGCAGACTATTCTTGATCTGGGGAACCAACGAAACGGAGAAGCCAGAATGAGCACCTTGCAACTTCACCCCGCACTGGACAATGGTATCCAACCCGCCGCCGCGAATTTCACAGGTGGCACCCTGCAATGCCTGTGTGCGACCGACAAGGTCGAGGTCAGGATCGACGCACAAACGCTGCATAACCACGCGTGCGGCTGCAGCAAATGCTGGAAACCACAAAACGCGACATTCGCCGTCATCGCCGTGGTGCCCCGAGACAAGGTCAGCGTCATTGCCCACGGCGAAAAACTCGCGATTGTCGACGAATCCGCCACCATCCGGCGCCACGCCTGCCAGCAGTGTCACGCCCATCTCTTTGGGCGCATCGAGAACAAGGACCATGCGTTTTATGGTCTGGACTTCGTCCACACCGAGCTTTCGCCACAGAGCGGATGGGCTGCGCCGGGATTCGCGGCGTTCGTGTCATCCATCATCGAAACCGGCACACCGCCAGCGCAAATGAAGGCTATCCGCGAGCGCTTGCGCTCGCTCGGCCTGGAACCCTATGACTGCCTGTCCCCGGACCTGATGGACGCACTGGCGACTCATGTCGCCAAACAGAAAGGCCTGCTCCCTACCGCCTGATTGATCGGTCGCCGCGGTTTCTTTTCCGGACCGCGGCTCCGATTCACCGGTAGAATCTTCTTCAAGCGCAATCGGCCAATTCAGGCCCTTCAGGAAAATGTCGGATTTGCCAAAAACCTCGTTAGAGTGTTCATCAATGCCTGTTCATAAGGGCCCGCCACTCGATTCGCATCGTCGCGCCAAGCAATTGCAGCGAACGAACCGGGCAAAAAAAACCGTACATCAATCGTTGTTTGAAGCATGAATCGTCCGCTGTTTGTTTCTCTGGATGGGCCCAAGGGAACCGGCAAAACCACACTGTTGGAGGCCATTACGAAAGTACTGAGGGCAGACAACAAAAAGGTGATCCGACTTTGCGAGAAAAAAAGCGATCCCTATAGGGGCGAAACAATGGCCCTCGTTAACAAGCTCGTCAGAAATCCCACCCGGGATCTGGAGTTGGGGGTTTGTGAGCGCCTTGCTGATAGCCGTACCTGGATATCCCGGCACGTGCTGGCGAAACAGCCACCAGACAGCATCATCCTGATAGATCGCTGGTACCCGTCTGATGCCGCGTTTCGCCGGATAGTCCCGTTTGCAGAAATTCTCCAGTTGAACATTGATCGAAACGTGCGAGTGCCAGACCTGCATGTCGGGGTTGTCACCGACCCTGATATTTCATGGGCGAGGGCAGCGGCACGACGACGTGGGCTGAGCAGTACGGTGATCCATAAGCTGGAAGAACATGTCGCTTGTACCAAGGCGTTCGAGCGAGCGACTGCCGATCACGGCTGGGTTTTATGCCGTAATGAAGGAACGATCGAAGACGCAACGATGCAGGTGGTTTCTGAGATCTATAGAGTCCTCGATGTCCAGTAGGCGAAGTTTGCACCTTGAATTTTGCGCCACCTCCGTGAGGCGGGGAGGCTGGCCAGATGATTCTCGGATTTATTGTCCAACGGAAATATAAATCCGTCCCCTTTTTCTGGGGTCCCCTTTTTCTGGGGCAAATGGGGCACTTGGCAGGTGACGTGCCGGCGCTCTTCATCGTGGCGGTTGCCTTGGCCATCTTGACGCCCCGCTCGCAATTGGCCGCTCGGCCCCGGACACACAATGGGGCCTGAGAGCAGGTTTGACTGTCAGGATCGGGGCGAGAATGCTTTGGCTGCCTGCGGCTTGGATAGTAGAGGTGATAACCGGTCACCGCAGGACTCCAATCGTCTAATACACGTAGCAGGCGGCCTTCCAAAATATCCTGTTCAACGATGTCTTCGGGAAGATGAGCAAGTCCGACGCCAGCAAGCGCGAAGTCTTAGCCATGAACACTCAACAGTCAGGGTTTTACTGCGTGACCATCGTCGATGTGGGGGCGCCCGTTGGTTTTTTTCCGGCACTGTAAAACTCACCGTCGTACTGGTGAGGATTTTGTGAGTCGGGTCGGCCACTTCAAGAAGAACCTTATGAGTGCCGGGCGTCAGTCCGACCAGGATAATCGGATCTTCACTGGTGTGCGCCCACGTCCCTTTCCAGTCGTCGACGGTCACGTGAAGGTGACCGAGACGCGGTGATACCTCAACAGCCGCTTTGCCAAAAACCGGCATGATCCTGGTGTGCTCTGTTTGATACTGGATAATGACAACACCGCGGGCGAGCGGCTCGGCAAGCGGTGGATAGGCAATGAGTTTGGGTGCCGTCTCGGATTCCAATGGGAGTAGTGCCGGTGGGGGATGTGTGTCTGCTACCCCTTGACCGCACGCAGCTGTGCAAAAGAAGAAACCCAAAGCAAGGGACGGCAGTTTTCCGAGGGCGACGGGCATGGCATTTTTCTCCCGCGTGATTTGATTAAAGACTAGATCATTCCCGGTCAGTGAGCAGTGACCGAAGCACCATCCGTTGTACGTCCCTGATGAGTACCTCCGTGCGGAAATCATGAATGAGCGGCCCCAGCACCACGCCATCAAGCATGGCCCGCACGGCGGCCACCGTGATGTTCAGGTCATCGACCTGGAACCGTTTGCCAGCAATACCCAGCGCAATAATGTCTTTCAAAAGCTGCGCCTGCCTGGCGCGCAATCCCTCGATTTTCTCCCTTCGAACGGGCTCCAGGCAGTAGCTCTCGCGCGTGGACAGTATGTGCCACTGGCGCCGTGGCAACGCGAACCGCAAGTAAGCGCCGAGGTAGTGCCCTAATGCAGACCTTGGATCGAAGCGGGCAAGGGGCGTTTTGCTGACGCAGTGGAGCAGGTGATATTCATGTTCCTCAATGAACTCGAACAGAAGGCATTGTTTGCTTTCGATGTAGTGATAAAGCGAACCCGCTTGCAACCCTGCGTGCTCGGCAAGCTGACGCAAGCTCACGGCCTGATACCCCTCATTGACGAACATGCGCAGAGCAACACTGCGGATAGCCTCCAGCCTGGACGCCGATGCGTTACTGACATGAGTGGTTGCAATCTTGGTCATCATGATTACCGTTGCCCGGCCCCGAACAGGGCGGCCGGGGCTGTCGTAGGGAAGCCCTTGATGGGTTCGAATTCAAAACAAGGGAAGCGTGTAGGACATCACTAGTCGCGTCTGATCCTGGGCGCCGTCACTCGGTACATCACTTCGAAGCATCGCGTTTTTCAAGCCCAATCCCAGCCCCTTGAGGTGGCCGCTTTGAATGACGTAGTCAACAATGATGTCGCGCTCCCACTCTTGAGCATCCTGTGCACCAGACTGGATGATATGGGTGCCACGGTAGTAGCCAACGGACGCTGTCAGGCCGGGGAATCCAGATGCAACGAAGTTATAGGAGTACATGCCGAACACGGTATCTTCGCCCGCCCGCAGGAAGCTCGAGACGAATCTGTCCGTAGGTAGATAAGTACTGGAGCCGGCGGCACCTTCGCCAGTGCTGGCCTGGTTCAATTGGGTGAAGTTGCTGCCGGAAGACACCCTCTGATAGCCACCGGTGAGCGAATGGCCGCCCACGTTGTAAGTGAATATCGCCGCCCAGGTGTCATTGTCTATTCGGCCCGGGGTATCGCCAAAGCCGCTGAGCGTATAGCCGGAAGCGCGTCCCTGGGCACTATCGTTTTTACCCTCCGCCCGGGTTCGGAAGTAGCGCAAATCGGTTTTGAATGTTTGCCCTTCGGCAATGGGGAACGTGTGTATCAAGCCAAGAAAGTCTTGATCGTAATAATTTTCGAGTTTGGCATGGTAATACTGTAGTAGAAGCGGCTTGCTCAATTGATAGTCTGCTCCGGCGAAGGAGAAATTGTTGCTTTCACGCCGCCCTCCGGCAACGGCCAGCCCCGAACGGTTAGTCGAAGCTCGCCCGGTGGCTTCGTTGATGCGCCCGCCAACCAGAGTCAAGTTGTCCAGGGGTTTGGAGGTCAACATTGCACCTTCGAACAATTGCGGGAGCAGTCGGCCGTCGTTCGCTACCAGGATCGGCAGTTTGGGGAGCAGCGTTCCGACCTTGAGTTCGGTGTCTGATAATTTGGCCTTGGCGGTAACACCCAGCCGGCTGAACTCATGAACAGCCTTCCCATCGCTGTCATCGGGAAACATGGAACTGCCCCGATGATTGCCTGCCCCTCCGTCCAGGCGTACGCCCAGGGTACCGAGTGCATCAAGCCCGAAGCCTAATGTGCCATCGGTGTAGCCTGACTTGAGATCCAGCATGAAGCCATTGCCCCACTCGCGTATTTTGCTTTGGCCTTGAGGACCGGGCTGATTTCTATAGTCGTTATTGAAGTAGAAATTGCGCACGTTCAGGTTTCCCTGGCTGTCCGCCAGGAAGTCAGCGAAAGCAGTGCCCGGGCCGGCCAACAAGCAGCCAATGGCGGACAGCATTAAAGGATTTACAGGGGAAGTTTTTGTCATTGTTATGTGCTCCTGTTGTTTTTTTAATTGTTGTTTTGTAGGCGCGCAGGTTTTTTCGAGGCGAGTTCAGCCTGGCCCTGACAGTTTCATCAGGGCGTACTGGGCCTCAGCGCATGTGCTTTAAAATTGACTCGAAGGTGCTGTCGGCGATTTAAACTGTCTGGGCGACAGGTGTCGGGCGCAGGCGGTAAACGAGCAAGCCGAGCCCACCACCGACGACCAGTATCGAAGCCATGATGTACATCGCTGCATGGGTATTGCCGGTCACTTGAGTCAACCAACCCACGACAATCGTGCTGAAGAAACCGGCAATATTGCCCAGTGAATTGATCAACGCCACGCCCGTCGCGGCGGCTGCGCCACCAACCACTGCACTGGGCATGCCCCAGAAAACCGGCAGGCTGCTGACCATCGCGGCCGTGCCGATGGTCAGGCCAATCATGCCGAGCAACAGGTTGTCGCCGAAATAGGTGCCGAAGGCTATGCCCAGTGCGCCGATGCAGGCGCAAATTGCCAAATGCCAGCGGTACTCCCCACGCCGGTCGGAACTACGCCCTACCAGCACCATAGTGATTGCAGCGGCCGCATAGGGGATGGCACTGAGCACACCGATCACCGCCGGTTGCTGCACGCCGCTGTTACGGATAATGGTCGGAAGCCAGAAGCTGATCACGTACTGGCCCAGCACCAGGCAGAAATACACGGCGCCGAGCAGCCAGATCTGCGGATTGACCAAGCCGTCGCGCAGGCGATGGCTCTGTTTCTGCGAAGCCTCACGATCGATGGCCGCCTGCATGCCCTGGCGTTCTTCAGGCGTGAGCCAATGCGCATCAGCGATTCTGTCGCGCAGCAGGAAGAATACTGCCGCCCCAAGGGCTACTGCAGGCAGCCCTTCGATGACAAACAGCCACTGCCAGCCAGCGTAACCCGCGACGCCGTTGAGGTTTTGCAGGATAAAGCCCGAGATAAGCGCGCCGAGCATGCTCGAGACGGGCAGGGCGGTAATGAACATCGCCGTCATCACCCCGCGTCGATGGCTGGGGAACCAGGTGGTGAGATAGAAGATGATGCCGGGAAAGAATCCCGCCTCGGCAATACCAATCAGCAAACGCAGTGCGTAGAAGGCCAGGGGCGTCTCGATGAACATCATCGCCGCCGACAAAAGCCCCCAGGTCACCATGATGCGAGCGATCCAGCGGCGAGCGCCAAAGCGGTGCAGGGCGATGTTACTGGGGATTTCGAACATCAGGTAACCGACGAAGAAAATGCCCGCGCCCAAGCCATAAACGGCATCACTGAATTTCAGATCGTCGAGCATCTGCAACTTGGCGAAACCGACGTTGACCCGGTCCAGATAAGCGACCAGATAACAGACGATCAACAGCGGGATAATCCGCCAGGCTGTCTTGCGGTAGGCTGATTTCAATGCGTGGTCGGGCATTACGCCCGCCGGGAGTGGAGGTTGGTTCATGTCTAGCCTCTTTATTGTTGTTGTCGAAGCGAAGATGAAACTCTTGTTCAGGTAGCAGGCAGTAAGCGTGTCGAAGGCCATTCGCCTGATCGGCACATGTCGTGTACCACCTGGCTAATCAGTTGCGCGATCAAGGTCCGCAAGTTGCTGGCGGGTCGCGTTCCGCAGGTGCAGATACCCAGCGTCCGGAATACGCCAGGCGCAGCGAAGGGGTGGGCAACCAAGCGCCCTTCAGCCACTTCCCGCACCGCCAGATTGAGCGGCATGATGGTCGGTCCAATGCCAGCCTCGACGGCACTTTTGAGGATGTAGACCGAGTTGACTTCCATGGCTACTGCGGCGGGCGCTCGCTGTTGCTGTTCCAAGGCCCGATCGACGATGGCCCGGGTGCTGTGACTGTGGGCCTTGCTGGGAAAGACCAGCGGCCGCGTGACGGCCTGGGCCAGGGTCACCTCGCCGGGTGGCGGCGCCTCAGGGTCGTTGGCGCGATGGATCAGATAGAGGTCCTCTTCAATCAGTGGCGTAAAGCTCACTTCCGCAGGCAATCCCGTGGGCGTGAACAGCGCGATGTCGACACTGCCACGGATCAACTGGTCGACCAGATTGCCGGTCAACTCTTCATTCAATTGCAGTTCCACCTGGGGGTATTTCCGGCCCACTGCCTGCAGCAGCGGCAGGGCAATGATCGGTGAAACGCTCTGCGGCAGCGCCACGACGATGGAGCCCGTCAATACGCCATGCCCCGGCAGGACCGCTGCCTTGGCATCGCGCAATTGCTTGAGAATGCCCAGGGCATACTCGTAGAACACCTGGCCTGCCTCATTGATGGCGATGCCGCTATTGCTGCGATGGAACAGCGTCACACCCAATTCGTCTTCCAGCGCGCACATCTGCTTGCTCAACGCCGATTGCGCGATGAGCACCTTGCGGGCTGCTCCTGAAAGGCTGCCCGCATCGGCAACGGCCAGGAAGTATTTGAGCTGGCGGATTTCCATAAGCGTACCTCTTGCAAGTCTCGGGTTTACGCCGCCGGGGTACCTCGGGCAAAAATCTTCCCGGGGTTCATCAATTGTTGTGGGTCCAGCGCTGCCTTGATGGCCGCCATGGTGTCTACCGCGTTCTGGCCAAATTCCGACAGCATGAATGATTGCTTGGTCAGGCCGACGCCGTGTTCTCCGGTGCACGAACCGTTCATGGCGATGGCGCGTTCGGCCAGACGGTGAGCGACGAGGGTTGCCCGTTCCAATTGTGCCGGGTCGGCCGGGTCGATCAGGATCACCGCATGAAAGTTTCCATCGCCAACGTGGCCGAATATGGGGGCCAGCAAGTCGTGTTCCTGCAGATCGATGGCCGTCGCCTCAATGCATTCGGCCAGTCGCGAGATAGGGACAACCGCATCGGTCGTGACCGAGCGACAACCTGGGCGCAGCGCCAGTGCGGCGAAGTAGGCATCATGCCGTGCCTGCCAAAGTCGGCTGCGGTCTTCAGGGTGCAGCGCCCATTCAAAGTCCTGTCCACCCTGTTCGTCGGCGAGCATGCGTAGCGTTTCCACCTGTTCCTTGACGCTGGACTCGGAGCCATGCAGTTCGAAGAACAGGGAAGGGGCCTCTTGCAGCGTGGTCTTGCTGTAGGCATTGAGCGCGCGAACCGTCAATGCGTCGATCAGTTCAATGCGCGCCATCGGTATGCCCAACTGGATGGCCTGGATAACCGTGCGCACCGCGTGATCGACACTGGGAAAATTGCACACGGCCGCCGAAATGGCCTCCGGGATCGGGTGCAGTTTTACCGTCAGTTCGGCAACGGTGGCCAAGGTGCCGCCGGAGCCCACCAATAGGTGAGTCAGGTCATAGCCTGCCGACGACTTGCGTGCCCGGCCGCCGGTCTGCAGCACACGGCCATCGGCAAGTACGGCCGTCATGGCCAGGACGTTTTCGCGCATCGTTCCGTAGCGCACCGCGTTGGTACCCGAAGCTCGGGTGGCCGCCATGCCGCCCAATGAAGCATCTGCACCCGGGTCGATCGGGAAGAACAAGCCGGTCCCGTGCAAGGCGGCATTCAACTGTTTGCGGGTCACCCCTGGTTGTACCGTGACATCCATGTCGTCGACGCGCACTTCGATGATCTGGTTCATGCCCGACACATCTATGCAGATGCCGCCGTGTACCGCATGTAACCACCCCTCCAGAGAGCTGCCGCTACCGTAGGGGATGATCGGCACTCGATGGGTGTGGCAGGCCTTCTGCACGCTGACGATCTCTGCAAGGCTGTTCACAAAGGCCACCGCTTGCGGCGGCATGGGATCAAGGGCGGAAATGTCACTGCCGTGGTGCTCACGAACACTCGCTGAAGAACTGAACCTGGCACCGAGCAGGGCAGTCAGTTCTTCGAGCAGCGCTGATGGCAGCGATTTGAATTCAAACGTATTGATCGCAGGGCCTTGCATGCAGGGATCTCCTGTTGTTTTTGTTCATGCCGAGCGACGTTGGAGTACGAGGCATCCGGCACGGGGAGTGGAGTTGGCTATATCTTAGCCGCATGGACGGGCTTGCGGTTATGCAGAATAGAGATGGCCCTATCCCTGGGGCAGATGGTGGCCCCAACGGTTCTTGGGGTAGTCCGCTGCCTGCGCGGGCGCTTTTTTCCGGCATAAGGAAAACCGATACCTGCTTAATGACTTCACAGACGACGCTGGGCAAGCGTTTGCTTTAAGTTCGACGCTACCGACTTGACGGTAGTAGCGGCGATTGACTCGCTATAGCCGCCATACTAATAAATCAAAGGAATTGAACATGGCCATGCGTTTCGATGACAGCGGGTTCTCCCGCCGCTCGCTGCTCAAAAAAAGCTCCGTCGTGCTGACAGCCAGCGCCGCGCTCAGCATGCCGATCCTCAGTCAGGCCGCCTCAAACAGTGGTCAGCAGAGCGCAGACAAACCAGGCAGCGATCAATCACCAGGTCCGGTTATGGATGCCCAACAACTCACTCTGTTGTCTCAGCCCAAGATCGATTGCCACCATCATGTGATCGACCCGGTCCAATTCCCCTATCCCGCGGACGCTACCTACCAGCCGGCAGGACCTGAGGTCGGTCCTGCGGCGTATTACGAGCAGGTCATGCAGGCCTATGGCATTCGCCATTCAGTGATCGTGCAGCCGACCTCCGCTTATGGCTACGACAACAGTTGTCTACTGGACACGCTGGCGCGCAACAAGGGGCGCCATAAAGGTGTGGTCGTCGTGCCGAGCGACATCTCCAGCGAGACGCTCGCGCAGTACAAGGCGCAGGGTGTAATCGGTGTGGCACTCAACGCTGCGCTGCTGGGCCCCGAGCGTTTTCTGAAGGTCGATACCCTGATGGGGCGCTTGGCCGAGCTGGACCTGTTTGCCCAGATCCAGGTGAAGGACGATCAGTTGCTCGCGCTGTTGCCCTTGCTTGAGCGCACTCGTGCGCGTGTGCTGATCGACCACTCCGGCCGGCCCGATGCCAGTGCCGGCTTGCAACAACCGGCCTTCCAGGCACTGCTGTCTCTTGCCGGCAACGGACGTACCTTCGTCAAACTGTCCGGGCTGTCGCAATACTCCAGGCAGAGTTACCCCTATGCCGATGCCCAACCCTACCAACTGGCATTGCTGCAGGCATTCACTGCCGAAAACTGTATGTGGGGCACCGACTGGCCGTTCTTGCGCGCGCGTCAAAACATGGAGTTGGGCACCGTTCTGACAAACTTCGGCGAGATGTTCCCGAATGCCAGCGACCGCCAGCAGATACTTTGGGAGACCCCCAAACGCCTGTTCGGCTTTACTGCCTGACCAATACGTCACGATTGACTCGGATGGGTAGGCAGTGCCCAGGGCCGGATGAGGGCTTAGTTGACCATCACCTCGTCCAGTGCCTGCTCGAGGGTGCTGACCGTGCGCTCGATATTTTGCAGTTTTTCGAGTCCGAACAGACCAATGCGGAAGGTCTGGAAGTCGGCCGGCTCGTCGCATTGCAACGGCACTCCGGCGGCGATCTGTAGGCCGTGGTTGGCAAATTTCTTGCCGCTCTTGATGTCGGCATCATCGGTGTAGCTCACCACTACGCCAGGGGCCTGAAAGCCGGCTGCGGCCACGCTTTTGATGCCTTTTCCGGTCAACATTGCGCGCACCCGATCACCCAGAGCCTGTTGTTCGTCGCGGACCTTGTCGAAACCGTAGGCTTGCGTCTCTTTCATCACTTCGTTAAACCGCGCGAGGGAATCGCTGGGCATGGTCGCATGGTAGGCATGTCCGCCCTGTTCGTAGGCCTGCATGATCTGAAGCCACTTTTTCAGGTCGCAGGCGAAGCTGCTGCTCTGCGTCTGTTCGATGCGTTCGAGGGCCAAAGAACTGAACATCACCAGGGCGCAGCAAGGGGAGGCGCTCCAGCCTTTCTGCGGTGCGCTGATCAGCAGGTCGACTGCGCATTTGTGCATGTCAACCCAAAGCGTGCCTGAGGCAATGCAGTCCAGCACGAACAGGCCACCCACCGCATGCACGGCGTCGCCGACGGCCCGCAGGTAATCGTCGGGCAGGATAATCCCTGATGAGGTTTCAACGTGGGGGGCGAAGACAATCTGCGGCTTCTGCGCCGCAATGGCTGCCAGCACTTCGTCCAGAGGGGGAGGGGCGTAGGCAGCCTGGCGACCCGTGTCGACCGGTCGGGCTTTCAGCACCGTGGTGTCCGCCGGGATGTTGCCCATCTCAAGGATCTGGCTCCAGCGATAACTGAACCAGCCGTTGCGTATCACCAGGCATTGCTGGTCGGTGGCAAACTGTCGCGCCACCGCTTCCATGCCGAATGTGCCGCTGCCCGGCACCACCGCAACAGCCTGGGCGTTGTAGACCTGTTTCAGGGTCCTGGAAATGTTCTTCATCACGCCTTGAAATGACTGCGACATGTGGTTGAGCGAGCGGTCGGTGTAGACCACTGAGTACTCGACCAACCCCTCGGGATCGATACTGGGATATAGCTTTGACATGGGTGACTCCTTTGGCAGAGATGTCAGTGGTATCGACCCTGCCCTAAGCCTTGGCAAATGACAAGATTGCCCGGGATTGAATTGCGACTTCTGTCGAAAGGTTGAATCCACAGCCAATAGCGGACATTCAGTCCAGGCTATTGGCCAATGATCGGGACAGTTCGTCCCCGTCTCTCAATTGACTTTGTTCAATTGTGGCAACTGCCACTTGCCCGAAAGCACGTCCTCTGAAGGCTGGTAAAGGCGCAACATCACGTAGAAACCGCCTTCGGCTGCCGGAAGCCAGTTAGCGGCATTCTCTCCCTGCGGTTTTTTGTGGGTGTGAGTTATAACTGGTAAATCCAGGCTGATCAGGTACAGTTTTGTACCTGATCGCCGGCTATACCCTGTAACTCTCGGCAATCGTGGATACATAAGGATTAGTACCGAACATGACCGCCCGAGCCTTGCGTATCGGGTATCTGGTCCACAAATGGCTATGGTGGCTTGCCATTGAAGGTCATCTGGGCACTGCTCGACCTGATTTCCATCGTCGTATTGGGTAGTGGTCTGTATCTCTGGTGGGGCCGACGCAAGGTACCGTTGGAAAAGCGCCTTGCAGAGCTGAATGCCAGTGGCCTGGCAACGGAGGGCAGGGCATGAGGCGCGGTCTGTGGATGATATTTCGTTGGCCGCTGCTGCTGGCTCTGCTGAGCTTTCTCGGTTTGCTTTCGGCTTTAATCGGCGATGAATTCTATGACGTGGTGTCGTGGCTCAGCCTGGGTGTGCTTTTGCTGCTGGTCGGGGTGGTCTGGATACGCATGCGTCGTGTAAAACGACCGCGTTCGTGATCGTAATCGGCGTTCTGCTCGCAGAGTGGGGGGCGAAACAGTCGTTACGATTTTCTTTCCCCACTGATACCGGTGCCTCTCTGTTTCAGGCTCGATCATTACAACTATTGGCTGGACGTATGCGCGGCTTGACCGTCCGCTTTTGGCCGTTCTCTGCCGGTCGTAACTACGGCGTGTGCTGGTCCATTCAGTTTTCAAGCTGCGAAACACGCGCTCCATCGGGCATTATCCCAGCAGTTTCCACGAGGGAATTACCTGGTTGCTATAAACCACTTTTTTGAGTTGTTAACCTCAGTGGTTTACAGATCAAAAAATTGGTTTGCAAGGTGTCTAGCGAATCCACTGTGATTCAAGGTGCGTTGACGATGTCGCCTAAGGTGAAATGGACCTTGTCGCGCCCACTGTTCTTGGCCGCATACAGTGCCTTGTCGGCTTCGTTGAGCCAGTCTGCGGCGTCGGTCATTGCACTGCAGCACGATGCCAAGCCGATACTCAGGCTGACTCGCAGCTCAGGCAGTTGCTCATTGCGGTAGTTGCCCATTGCCCCTCGCAGTCGCTCCATAATTTCGCCGGCCTGGCTCAGTGGGCTGTTGGGCAGGATCACACAGAACTCGTCTCCACCAAAGCGACCGGCCAGGTCACCTTGGCGAAGGTTTTTCTTAAGTTCGGCGCTCAGCTGGCGTAGCACGCTGTCGCCAACGAGATGGCCGTAAGTGTCGTTGATCTGTTTGAAGTGATCGACATCAATGATCGCGATCACCGTTTCGAAGCTCTCCTGCCGGAAGGCGAAAAACTGCAGATGAAGCAAATCCTTCCACGCCCCATGATTGAGCAGGCCGGTGAGACTGTCGGTACAGCTCAGGGCGCTAAGACGGCGCTTGTGGTCGGCGAGCTTAATGGCCAGGCGATAACAGACCCAGCCCAGCGCTAATGGGTAGAGCGTCAGCATCGGCAAGCAGGCGTAGATCTGTAGGGCGGTTGCAGTAAGTTGCACCTGCGGGCCGAACAGTGTTATCGCAAGCAGAATTCCGACAACTTGGGCCAGCGCGCCATGCACGAATAAACGCTGGCCGCCTGCAGCGACGTTGTTCATCGTCATCATCGAAAGGATGGTGACGGCAGGCAACGGATTGAACTGCATGGTCGCGGTCCAGAACCCGCCCATCACTGAGTCGTAGAGTAAGTTGCGCCGCTCCGCCTGATACGGCTCACTAGCACGGGTGGCCAATTGATAGGCCAGATGCGGCCAAACCAAGCCGTTGAAAAGCAACAGTACCCATACCCATCCCGGCAGGCCCAGCGGCGCAATGGCGGCCAGTACGCTCAGCATGCCAATCGCCAGGCCAATAAGGCGTGGCAAGTAGATTCGTTTGGCAAAAGACTTTCCTTTGCCAATCTTATTTTCCATTATCCCATCACCATTCATGTTTCGCTCCCTCGATAGTTATTGTCTTCAATATTAACGCGAGGGTGAAGAGCGACCTTGCAAGCGCTCTCAAGGCTTAGGCAAACCGCTCTAACTCCTGGCCTGCCACGATCGTACAAGCCTCGCTGGCCTTTCGATCATAATATTGAATCGCCAGCAGAGCGACTTCTGAATCGGTCCTGGTTTCATAGGCACATCTGACGGGCTGTTTTTGGCCGATTTCTGCCTGTCGCGACCGGTTGAATCCACAAGTGAAACCCGGCCAGTGAGCCGTAATGCTGTTCACTTAAGTCAACGCGAACCTTGTAGCAGCTGGCGCAGCCAGCGTCCGGCTGCGTAGCAGTCGTGAAATCAAACGATGCGGTGTTTCAGGAAATCAGCGCGTCGAGGATTTACGACTGCTACGCAGCCGGACGCAGCCGGACGCAGGCTGCGCCAGCTGCTACAGAATTGTGTCGCTCCTTAAATGAACAGCATTAGGCCCGTGAGCCGGGTTTTTTGTTCTCGCCATTCGTCTATTGCCGGGCACTTACAGTGTTTCCCCTACCTCTCATGTTCAAGCACGGACATTTACATAACTATCGGAGACCAGCATGGACATTGATGAGAATGCACCGGGAAACATATCGCAGCATGGCGGTACGAGCAGCACGGATAACGAAACGGGTCATGACCCCAAGCGGTCTGAAGTTCCGTCGAAAACGGCCGAGGTCGACGCACCCAATAATCCAAAGCAGGACCCCGCAGCTAAAGAAAACTCGTACAGTCCCGACTTCAAATCAGAACCTGAACATAAGCCGGTTCAAGATGCCGATATTGATACTCAGGGGGGTTAGTAACATCTCCCGAATCAGTACGCAGACTCAGCATGGAAATTGATGAGGATGCAGCTGGAAACATCTCCCGGCAGGGTGATGATCCAAAGCGAAATGAAACCGAAGTCCCGCCTGCTGGGTAATTGCACAGTCGTGACAGGCAGAAACGCCCCAGGCTGTGAAAAAACGCGGGCACAGCTGAAGACTGCGTTGCTGCGTAAAATCTTTCGGCGCTCGGTTGATCAGCAGACCAAAAAATTGCCTGGAAACTCGATTTTCGTCCCGATCCTGACAGTCAAACCTGCTCTTAGGCCCCATAGTGTGTCCGGGGTCGAGCGGTCAATTGCGAGTGGGGTGTCAAGATGGCCAAGGCCAACCGCCACGATGAAGAGCGCCGGCACGTCACCGGCTAAATCGTTCAGCGGCTATTTCGTAGTTTAGTGTTTTTCGAGGGCGGCTATTCACTGCGCAAAGCAGCCACCGGATGCAGGCGGGCCGCCCGCAGTGCCGGAGCCAGGCCGGCGAGAATGCCGAGCACCGCCGCCAGCAGCAGCGCCAGTAGCAGAAACAGCGGCTGCAGCGCCAAGGGCAGGCTCGGCATGGCCAGGTGCAGTAGCCCGAGCAGGAGGCCCATCAACAGCAGACCCAGCAGACCACCGGCCAGGGACAGCAGTGTCGCTTCGGCGAGAAACAGCCCGAGCACCTGCCGCGGACTGGCACCAATCGCCCGCAACAGGCCGATTTCCGCCGTGCGCTCGCCCACAGTGGTCGTCATGATGGTGAGAATGCCGACGGCGCCGACCAACAGGGAAATGCCCCCCAAGGCAGCGATGGCCAGGCTCAGGGTGCCGAGAACGCGATTGAAGCTGCGCAGCATGTCGTCCTGGGTGGTCAGACTGAAGTCCTCCACGCCGTGCCGTTCGCCGAGCACCTGGCGAATCTGCCGACTCAACGTTCGCGAAGTGGTGCCGGCGCTGAACACCACATGGACTTTGACCACCCCGGTGCGGTTGAACAGGCTTTCGGCCCAATCCACCGGGATGTAGGCGATATCGTCGAGGTTGAAGCCGAGTAACTGGCCCTTCTGCGCCATCACGCCGATCACCCGGAAACGCACGCCGCCGACGCGGATCAGCTCGCCCAGCGGATTGCGTGCACCGAACAGCTCGACACGCAGCTGATGGCCGAGCACCACATAGGGCGGCGAACGACCGTCACGGGCCAAGGGCAGGAACTCGCCCAGGCTCAGTTGCATGCGCCAGGCCTGCGCCAGCTGATGGCCGCCACCGATTATGTCGCTGCGCCGGCTCAGTTGACCGAACTGGATATCCCCGCTGCCCTGAATGATCGGCACCGCCGCCTCGACATGTGGCAAGCGCCGCAGGGCGTCGGTATCACTGATTGTCAGTGGCCGTACGCTGCCGAGCAGACCGCCGAGGCCGCTGGTCTGGGTCTTGCCCGGGCGCACGGTGATGATCCGCGTACCAAACTGCGAGAAGTTCTCCAGCACATAGCCGCGCACGCCTTCGCCTATGGCCGTGAGCAGCGCCACGGCGGCTATCCCGATCGCTACCCCGAGCAGGGTCAGCAGGCTGCGCAAGGGTCGACAGGTCAGCGCCGAGCTGGTCAGCCGGAAACCATCTAGCCAGCGCATCAGTGCGCTCCCGGCGGGCGTAGCGCCGCCACCGGCTCCATCGCCGAGGCCCGAGCGGCCGGCAGCCAGGCGAACAGCAGCGCCGTGCCGAGTGCCAGCAGCACCGCGCTAGCCCGCGCCCACCAGGGTGCATAGAGCGGCAGATCGAACGCCAGGCGCCCCAGCCAGAGCAAGGTTTCGGCCAGAAGTAGCCCTGCCAGCGCCCCCGTCAGGGCGAGCAACGCCGCCTCGCCGAGGAACAGCAGGCGCAGCTGCGCCGCCGTCACACCTATGGCTTTGAGCAGGCCGATTTCGGCGCTGCGCTGGCTCACCGCAATCCAGGTCACGTTCATGATCAGGATGCCTGCCACCAGCAGGCTGATCGCGGCAATCCCGGCCACCGCCAGGGTCAGCACCGCGAGTATCTCGTCGAAGGCGCTGAGCAGGCTGTCCTGGCTGATCAGGGTGATGTCTTCCTCACCCTCGTGGCGCTCCTTGAGCGCGGCGAGTATCAGCCGCTTGCTACGGTCGAGAAAGCTCGGACCACGCACCTCGACAAACACCCGCAACAACCCCTCGCGATTGAACAAGGCCTGGGCACTGGCCACCGGGATGATCAACATCTCGGCGAAATCCATCCCCAGGGATTCGCCCCGCTCACTGAGGATGCCGACCACTCGGAAGCGCCGGTCGCCGGCGCGCAACCATTCACCCAGGGCCGGGCGCGCACCGAATAGCTCGCGCCGGAGTTTGCCGCCGATCACGCAGACGGCCTCGGCCTGCTCAGGGTCCAGCGCCGGCAGGGGCTGGCCCTGGACGACCGTCAGTTGGCGAATGGCGAAGAAGTCCCGGGTGGTGCCCAGGGTCAGCACCTCACGATTGCGGTTGCCGACTATCACCTCCATCTGCCCGGCCTGCAGCGGCGCGACCCGGCGGATGCCTGGCAACTGGGTGATGGCCTGGACGTCCTGCAAGGTCAACTCGTGCGGCGTCAGGCCGGTGAGCGGCGGCATGCGCCCCGTGGTTTCCTTGCGGCCCGGGAAAACGATCAGGATGTCGCGCCCGAGCAGCGAAAACTCGTTCAGGACGAAGGCCCGCGCCCCCGCGCCAAGACCGGTGAGCAGATTGACCGCAACCACTCCGATAGCGATGGCCAGCAGCAGCATCAGGCTGCGCGAGCGATGCCCACGCAAGGCGCCGAGCCAGAAGCCCAGGGTATCGGCGGCGCGCATCAGGCCAGCGCCAGCTGTGGAGCAGCACTGTGGATCCGCCCGTCACGCATGTGTAACTGGCGCTGCGCGCGGGCGCCCAGGCTGGCGTCGTGGGTCACCACTATCAGGGTCAGACCCTCGCCGTTGAGCTCCTCCAGCAGGCTGAAGACCTCGGCGCCGGCCTGGCTATCGAGATTGCCGGTGGGCTCGTCGGCCAACAACAGCGCCGGTTGCATGACCATCGCCCGGGCGATGGCGACGCGCTGGCGCTGACCACCGGATAGCTCGGCCGGGCGGTGGGCAATGCGCTCGCCCAGCCCCAGGCGCGCCACCAATTGGCTGCTGCGCTTATGCCGTTGCGCCGCGCCGATGCCGGCGAGGACCATCGGCAGCTCGATGTTTTCCAGTACCGTCAGCCGTGCGATCAGGTGGTAGGACTGGAACACGAAACCTATCAGGTGGCTGCGCAATTGGGCGCGTCGCGCCTCGCTCAGCGTCGCCGTGGCCTCGCCCTGCAGCCAGTATTCGCCGGCGCTCGGCGCATCGAGCAAACCGAGGATATTCAGCAGGGTCGACTTGCCCGAGCCCGACGGGCCCATCACCGCCATGTAGTCACCGGCGGCGATGTCCAGATCCAGGCCGTCCAGCCCCATCACCTGCTGCTCGCCCAACTGGAAGCTGCGGCTGCCGCCGCGCAGACGGATCATTGCTCAATCTCCGCCGCATCCATCGGGATCACCGCCACGGTGTCCTTGAGCCCTTCCTGCTCGAGGCTGGCGACTATACGCGTGTCCTCGTCCAGCCCTGCGAGCACCTCGGTCCAGCGCCAGTTGCTCAACCCGGTTTGTACCTCCACCTCGCGCAACACCCGGGCTGTCGGGTCATATCGCAGCACACGCTGTCCCTCCAGCAGGGTCTCGGTGGGGATGCGCAAAGCACGTGCGCGCTGCTCCAAGAGGATCTCGACATCGGCGCTATAGCCGGTGAGCAGGACCAAGTCGGCCGGCGGCTGGTCGAAGCGCACCTCGACATCGACGGTGCGCGCCTGCTTCTCCAGTTCACGCACATAGGGCGCGATGCGACTGACGCGGCCGGCGAAATGCTGGCCACGGAAGGCATCCAGGCTGATCCGTACGGCGGTTCCGGGGCGAACCCGGGCAGCGTCCACCTCATCGATCGGCGCCTCGACATACAGGCAGCTGTCGTCGATCAGGTCGACCGCCGGCGGCGTGGGAATACCCGGCGGCGAAGGGGTGACGAACTCGCCGAGTTCGCCGTTGATTTCTGCGACTATGCCGGCGAATGGCGCCCGCAGTGTCGCCTGCTCCAGCAGCGAACGCTGTAACTGCAGGCTGGCGTCGGCCTCGCGGATCAGCACGGCACTGGCACTGCACATCAGCTTCGTCAGGTGAGCCTTGGTCTCGGCCTGATCGAGGCGATCGGCGGCAACCAACTTGCGGTCGGCCAGTTGGCTCAGGCGATCGAGGTCGCGCCGGTCCAGATGAGCCTGCTGGCAGCGCTGTTCGCGGGCGTTGCGTTGGGCCTCCAGCCGCGCCTCGGCCTTCTGCAGCCGGGCCTGCTGCTCGTCCTGCCGCAGGCGCATGAGCACCTGACCCGGCTGGACCCGCTGGCCTTCGCTGATCAGCAACTCGGCTACCTGGCCGCCGACATTGAAGGACAGATGCGAACGTCGACAGGACTTCAGCGTACCCGCGCGAGTGTTGGCCACCAGCGTCTCCACCGGTCCCCGCTCAACCTCTAGCAGCCTGACCGGCAATGGCTGTGGTCGACTCAACCAGCCACCCAGCACCACCAGACAGGCCAGCATCGACGAGCCAATCAATAATTTGCGCATGGACGGCACCTCCTCCCCACATGGCTTGAGCGTAGGTCAGGAGGGTAAAAGCTCAACGCGAAACGTCATTTATTCGACGGTTTTCTTGCGCTTTTCAGACGAGCGTCAGATAAATGGCGAAATGAGATTTGTTTCTCTCGAAACGGCTATTTCCCAGCCATGCCAACTTAATAATATTCCTTGCCGCGGCGACGCTACGACGTCGAAATATCCCCGGAAACTGTGCCTCGCTTTGCCCATACCTGAATGTCTTCAACCCCTGGCGGACTTTCAGATGGAACCCTCTACGCAGCCTGGTTTAAGGTGGGCGTAGACAGGAATGGATTTCTCACTGGAAGGACACGACACTTATGGAAATCGCTTTTTCCCTAATCAACGAGCGTTTGAACAATCGCCGATTCACAGTAGCGAACAACACCAAAGGTCTATCAGGTGCCGGCACGATATTTCATTACTTTGTAGAAGACGGTGCTATTACCAGCCGCTACCAAGGCGGACGGATCCGTATAGGAAACCAGGTTGGTCGCGTGACAGGCCCCGATACCATTGAACTTCTTTACCACTGTTTAACTACGGATGGTGAGCTTCTTGCTGGTTGGTCGCGCGGCACGGTGGGGGCTGATCAAACTGGGCGCACGACTCTCCACTTCGTTTGGGGTTGGTTGTCCGGTGCGACTGGAGGTGGCGAGTCTGATTACGTCGAGCTTGTCGAGTAGCTAAACGGTTTTACTTACATTGGCAGACACTCATCGACTGGCTGCGAGGAGCGGTCCCTCGACTGCTCATCCGCGCTCGCGCGGCCAGTGAAGCACAAGCGTTACGATGAAAGGATGGAACGTCAGGAGTTCACCTTTGAGTATCAGCTTCTAACCGATTCTGTTGAAAAAGTCGGTTTTCAGCCTGAGTAAAATCAAGCACAGCTACCACCGGACAGCCTACTCACCACTTTGTAGAAATCGGCGCTGAATCGCTGACGGTGGTAGCCGACCGAGGCTATTACAAAGGTCTGGAAATCCTTGCGTGCGAGCAAGCCGGCATCACTAACTTCGTACCGAAACCCCTGACCTCTGGCAGCAAAGCCGAAGGCCGATTTGGTAAGCAAGACTTCATCTACGTTGCTGCATCGGATGAGGAACATGAGGGGGTAATCGACGCGATGCAGGCTCGGCTCGAACATGATCCGGCGATGATGAGGGTTCGCCGACAGACCGTTGAACATCCTTTTGGAACGCTCAAATACTGGATGGGAAGTACCCACTTCCTGACCAAAACCCTGCCGCGGGTGAGCACTGAGATGAGCCTTCATGTGCTGGCTTACAACCTCAAACGAATGATGAGCATCTTCGGCATCGCAGGACTGCTGGAGGCGATCTATCCACTAGGCAATACTCCCGAATAGTCAAAGCGTGGGTGACAGCCATTGGCCTTGACCCAACGATGTACGGTACTCACACGCGACGGCGAACCAAGGCATCGTTGATCTATCGCAGGACAAAGAACGTGAGAGCAGTTCAACTCTTGCTGGGACATACGAAGCTTTAAAGCACCGTCAGGTACTTGGGCATCGAGGTCGATGATGCCCTGGAAATGGCAGAGCAGACAGAAGTCTGACCATCCAGCACCAACAGCAAGGGCCGCGAAGGTGTTTTAACTTCATCTATGTGGTTTACCTGATGCGAACGGGGCGCATGACGGCGCTGCGAATACGGAGGATCCACCTTCTTGTGCTGATGAATGTGCTCGGCATCCTGTTTCTGGCCAAGGCGATGGTCTTGCTGTCCTGGTGATGCGTTGCCATGCTGACTTCGACGTAGCAGGCAATTCACTGCACTGAAGCCTTCAAGGGCTCTTGATTTGTGGGATTACTAGATTTTTTCCAACCCGCCTGAAAGATCAGTTGAGAAATTCAATGTCATCAGTTGTCAGTGTTGAAACACTTTGGATCGTTACGCCGCATGGGCGGCTGTTTACTCGACGCTGGTTCCCGGCGGGTGAGGAGGGCAGTCAGCTAAAACCGCCAATTATTCTTTTTCATGATTCCCTTGGATGCGTCGAATTATGGCGAGACTTTCCCGAACGGCTCTGTCAGGCAACGGGTCATGAAGTCATTGCCTACGACCGACTCGGCTTCGGGCAGTCGGATCCACACCCCGAGAGTTTGCCGATGCATTTCATACGCGACGAAGCCGAGCGCTTCTTTGCCTTTATCAAATCCGCGTTGCAAATCGACCGCTTTGTTGCCATGGGCCATAGCGTTGGTGGTGCGATGGCGGCGTGTTGCGCATCCTTGTATCCGCAGAGCTGCGTTGCATTGATCACCGTTTCTGCACAAGCGTTTGTTGAGGAGCAGACGCTGCGCGGTATTAAAGAAGCCAAGGTGCAGTTTGAAGATCCGGGGCAAATGGTGCGCCTTGAGAAATATCATGGCGATAAAGCGCAGTGGGTGCTGTCCGCCTGGACGGATACTTGGCTTTCGGCGTCGTTCAGCGGATGGACGATTGAAGACACCATCGATGTGATTCATTGCCCGCTGCTTGCGTTTCATGGGGAACAGGATGAGTACGGATCCGCGTTACATCCCATGCGCATTGCCGGGCTCACGAAGGCACTCGGGAAATATCTGATTCTGGAAGATTGTCATCATGTCCCGCATCGAGAAGCTCCAGACCTCGTTTTGGATGCAGTAGGCCGGTTACTCGAAACAAGCCGCTGATGAGTGATTGCGCAGCGGTGAGTACTATCGTCACGAGCGGCGGCTACCCGTTCATTGCGTCTGCTTCATAGGTCAGCAGGGTCTCGCTCAGAATGACCTGCGCCCCCTCGAACTCGTATCGTTTCACCGCCCCCTCCAGTTGCGGGAAACGGTTGGCAAACGCACCGCGCAGGACGCCCGCATGTGTCGCGAAATACGGCACGGCCTGCGCATCAAAGTCACCCAGGAGCTCATCGAGATGTCGGCAAATCGCCTGCAACTCGCCAACGTCGATGGCTATTGGGGCTGCTTCGACCGCACAGGGCAGTTTCTCGCGCAATTGCCCCAGCAATGCCTCCAAAGGCGCAGTCAAATCTTGCAGACAGACCTGCAGCTCATCGAGTGGCCTGTTTGCACGCAATGCCTGCTCCAATGCATCTGCCGCCTGCGCGACGGTGTTGGCACCGATGGTCGCTGACATGCCCTTGCAGCTATGGGCCAGCAACTCGGCCGTCTCCAGTTCACCTACCGCCAGCGCCGCGCTCAGTTGCGACAGCAAGGAGCTCTGACCGGTCAGATAGCTATTCAACAAATCCAGATACAGACGGTGTTTGCCCAGCACTCGACGTAGCCCGGCCGCCACGTCCACACCACAGAGATTCAAGTCCCCATCGGAGGTGATATCGGTCGTTTGGGTGCCTACAGCCTCTGCCGTTGCGCCGGTAGGCTCGATCCAGCGCAGCAAAGTACGGAACAGTACGTCTGGGTCGATCGGTTTGACGACAAAATCCACCATGCCTGCGTCCCTACAGCGTTCGCGATCGGCCAGCATGGCGTTGGCGGTCATGGCAACGATGGGCAGATCACGCTTGCCTGGCAAGGCACGTATGGCACGCGTCGCGCTCACGCCATCGAGTACGGGCATCTGCATGTCCATCAGCACCAAGTCGTAGCCGCACGTTTGCACCCGGTCGACGGCAATTTCTCCATTGCCAGCAATATCGACCAGCAATCCGGCATCGCTCAGCAGTTCGCTCGCCAGCTGCTGGTTCAGTGCGTTGTCCTCCACCAAAAGTACCCGCGCACCGAAAATCGCCGCCATGCTGCGGCCCATGGGAGCCTCCTGCGAAACACCGTGACGGGCGCTGTTATTGTCATCCACCGCCAGCATCCGGCCGCTGTGCGGGTTTGGCAGGTTTTTGCGCGCTTCTGACACGATGCCAACCCGAGCGGTGAACCAGAATGTCGAACCCTGGCCCATGACGCTGTCCACGCCAACCGTGCCGCCCATCAATTCGGCCAGCTTCTTGGCAATCGCCAGACCCAGGCCGGTGCCGCCGTATTGGCGGGTAGTCGAAGTATCGGCTTGCTGAAAGCTTTGGAACAGGCGCCCCATTTGCTCTTCAGACAGACCGATGCCGGTGTCCTTGACCGCAAAATACAGCAGCGCATCGGACTCGCTGCGCTCCTGTAAACGAACCACGATTGAGATCTCACCCTGTTCGGTGAACTTGACCGCGTTGCCGGCAAAATTGACCAGGACTTGCCCCATGCGTAGCGGATCGCCCATCAGCGTGGTCGGGACGTCGCTGGCCACATCGAGGATGAGTTCCAGGTTGCGCTGCGCGGCCCGCGTACCGACCAGGTTCACCACGTTGTCGAGCAGCTCCTCAAGGGTGAACTCGGTCTGTTCGACATTGAGCATGCCGGCTTCGATCTTGGAAAAATCGAGCACGTCGTTGATGATGCCCAGCAAATGCTTGCCAGACTGCTGGATCTTGTCGATGTAATCGCGCTGGCGCGGGTTCAATTCGGTTTTCAGCGTCAGGTAGCTCATGCCGATGATCACGTTCATCGGCGTGCGAATCTCATGGCTCATATTGGCCAAGAAGTCGCTTTTGTGTTGGTCGGCGACCTGAAGTTGACGATTCTTTTCCTGGATTTCGGCGATCAGGCTGGCTTTCACCTTCATGCTGGCGGCTTGCTGCGCGAGCACATCCGTCAAGGCAGCAGTGCGTTCATCGACCTTTTGCTCCAATTGTGCGTAATACGCTTGCAGCTGTTCGAGCATTATTTTCAATGCGTACAACAGGCTGGAGCGGTCGCTGGCTTTGGTGTGCAGTGTCACTGTCAAATCACCGGCTGCCACCTTGCGCGCAATATCCGCTGCATAGGACGGCTCACCACCAATCTGCCGCACAATCATGCGGGTAATCAGCCAACCGATCAGGATGACCAGCGCAATGCCGCCTATCACCAGGCCCACCATTGTCTGGCCGATCCGCCCCACGATTACATCGGCTTCGGCGATCCCGTGACTGGCGGTATCCTCGTTGATCTTGATCATCGTCTCCAAGGTTGTCTGCAATACCGTGTAGTACGGCATAACCTCAACCTGCAGCACCGCGAGCCCCTCCAGATTCCTGTTCGCCACCCCCAATGCCAGCGCTTTCTGCGCCGCCTGGATATAGAGCGGCCATTGCTGGTCGAACACGCTCAAGTTTTGTTTCTCGCCATCAACCAGTAACGTCTGGCGATACGCATTCATGAGGTCGACGATGTGGCGCTCCGACGCCTGGTTTTTCGGTGTCAGGGACGCCATCACTTTCAGGTCGGTTTCCGTGCAAGCCCTGTAAATCCGGGCCATATTCTCCTTCAGTTCACTATTGGCATACCCCAGATCGCGGATCGGCACCAGACGGTCGGCGTACATGCTGGCCATCATGTCGGCAACCTTGTAGATATTCATGTAGGCGAGTACGCCAATCATCAATGCCATTGCGGAAACTGCAAGGAACGTGAAGATCAGTTTTGCCCCCAGCTTTAACTTCATGAACCACTGCATACTTTCTCTCCGGCCACATAGCGTGAAACTCATCACACTGTGCTCTATGTCCGGCAGAACCGGCGGTTGCACGTACTGGTACTTGTCCCCCGAAGACGGCTGGCCATGGGGTTAACTTGCGCAATTGAGCGCTGCCGAGTCGATCATAACCAAGACTCCGCAATAAGTCGGTCGAGCTTCCCCCAATCAGCCATACCCAATATCCTTGTGGTATTGAGGCCGCGTATTAGGGCATGCCCCATCCAGCATCCGCTCTGAATTGGAATGTATTGCGCCCAGCCGAGCAATGAAAAACGATGATTTCCTTGAAAGGGTCTGGTGCAGTGAGCAGCTATACGCGAAGAGAGAGTAAGGCCGCCCGATAAAGGCAGTGGATTTGCTCCCGTCGAGTTGCTATTTGTTATGCAGTGAAGCCCAAGAAGAATGCGATAGAAGAAACGGCATGTAGCGACGAAGCTGAGCCGCACTCATCTGCGGCACACCTGTCAGGTATATAGGGTACCAACGCGGGATATAGGCTTTGCCTGCAAACTCGATCTGCTTCGTCCACGGAATGAACTTGGCTGTTTGCTTCCTTTGAGCGTGACAGCTCTGCGTCTCCCTGTCGGGCACTTCTAACTGACCCGGATGCTCAGTATTCAATGTCGAGCAAACAGCGTCTGCCTCTCTCTTAACCTTGAAGAAACCATGCTTACTAGCTGAACCGCTTTCTACAAGATCAACGACCCTGTATCGCTTGCTGCCATCGCCCAGTGTGGTGGTCTCATCACTCTGAATCTTGCGTGCATGGTTGCTTTCCGTGATTGCACATGCGGTGGGTTTTTAGAGTAAAGCGGCTGAAAAACGACGGATCAGCTACAAACTATTAAAAAACAATGGTGATCACATGAGTTGTCTTGTTTGTGCAGGTGTCGCAGAACGCATTCAGTGTCATGGCGCATGGGCGAAGAGAGATTGTCCGGCCGCCCGTGATCGCTATGGCATTGCAGATGCACTCGTGTTGGCGATGATCGAGGAGGGACAGATTTTCGATGTGAGCAAAACAAGGATTTGGCTTACCATCAAGCCTGTCTGAACGCGGCCCTGCGGGTCTGTGAAACAAGCGAGGGCCGGCGCTTAAAGGGTGCCTTTCATAAGTTTTCAGCGTTATTCATTGTTCAGCGAAGTGCAGGTCAACCTATTTCAGAGCGGTTTTGTCGAGGAGATGCCTTACTACGGCAGCTCTTGGCTATGCCGACGCAGAACGGTAAGAACAGCACGAGAATGGTGATGTTACCTGGCAAGTTGTGGCCCGCCGCACCGCCTGCCTTACGTCTGATAAACGCCGTCTTGGTGGCCTGCTTGGTCAGTGCATTTATCTATTTGAATTTTTAGTACCTGTTGCTGGCTCGTAGGGATGAACGAATTGCCTCTCAGGTCACTAGGCCCAGCCAACTTGAGAAACGCCACAACAGAGTTTTCAGATGCTCAGTGACACCCAATTCTGGAAGCTGTTACGCCAAGAGTTGCTCCCTCTCAAGCGTCTGGGCCTCAGGCAGCGCGCCAAGTGTCTAGCATCGGTTGTTTCTGTCGGGAGCCAAGATGTCATGACTTACTCCGAGCGCCCGATGCATTTCATTTCCTGCCTGCCCCGGTCAACCTCGACGTTATTGTCGTCTGTGCTGTTTCGGCTGGATAGAAAAGACGGGGCGTCAACCGAAATGGCTGGTAGCAGAAGCCGTGAAAAAACCGGCCTAAATCTACGCAGCAGCGTTTTCCTGACACTTTCTAGCCAGCTGCAGGCTGATAGCCCTCTTCGAGCTTTTGAAAACTGACTTGTCGTGGACGAAGTAGCGCTTCCCGTAGAGATCCGCAGGTCAGAAAACCAGATTCTTACGCGGTTGCAACGGAATCCGGCCGCTTTGGCCGACGTGCTAACTAAGTGAAACCTTGATCCATTGTCCATCAGCGCATGACGAACCGAGTCAAAAACATGACAGAAGAACTTATGCCAAGTCCGCCATCTCCTTCTAGCCCTTCCGTCGCGCCCCGTTTTGGACTCGGCAAGAAAATCGGGATTGTGTTCCTGGCGCTGCTGCTGCTCGGGCTTGGCAATATCCTGGTCGTGCACGCCATGTTCGCGGAATTCACCGGTTTTGACGAAACGATGCGGGTTGCGGGCAAAATGCGTTACCTCGGTCACCGGATGGCGCTCAACACCAGCAGCTTTTTGAACGGATGGTCTCCCGGCAAGGAGGCTGCGATATCAGACATCAAGAGCTATGAGGATGCGGTCAGAACGCTGATGCACCGAGGAAATACAAATAGCGATCAAATACGGCGAATGACACCGCCACAGCAGCTCAAATTAGAAGAGATCAGAATCGCCTGGCAGCGCTACCGCGAAGATATCGAGTCGGCGCTGCTGCGTGACGGTACCTCCCGTCCGGATGCAAGGCAGATGGGCGCTCTTGCCGAGAGTTCACAACGTTTGCTCGACGATGTCGATCAGCTGATGGTATCACTGATAAAGGAGATGCACCGCGAACAGGAAGACGAGCTAAATATCGCTTATCTGTTGTTGGTGGTGGACATACTGTTCCTGGGCGGGATGTGGTTGATTGTCCGGCTAAGCTTCGTTCGACCGGTGCTGAGGCTCGCGCAGGGCAGTCGCGAACTGGCAAACGGCAACTATCAAGTCCATATCGAACACCAGCCCAATGATGAGGTGGGGCAGTTGGTGGATGCCTTTAATGACTCCGCGCGGCGGATCGGCACCCTGATTGGTAACCTCGAGCAGGAACACCTGAACCTCATGCGTGCTGAATCGATGTTTCGCGGCGTGGCTGAAACTTCAGCAGTCGGCGTCTACATAATCCAGGATCATAAATTCGTGTTTGCGAATACACGACTCGCTCAGATGTTCGGCGTTGAGCAACATAGGCTCCTTGAATCGCTCGGTGTGTTCGACCTGGTGGCGGAAGGTGATCACGATCTGCTCGAAGCCAATGTGCCAAAACGCTTGCACCCAGATGGCAGGATCGAGGGCCTGGCCAGCGAATACCAAGCGCGCAGGAAAGATGGATCGTTGTTCGATCTGGCGGTGTACGGATCGGGTATGTCACTTAACGGACGACCCGCAAAGATTGGCATCGCCATGGACATCACTGAGCGTAAGGCGGCTGAAGAAGTCATCCGCAAACTGGCGTTCTACGACCGAATGACCGGTTTGCCAAACCGCCGAATGATGGAAGATCGGCTGGGACAACTGATCGCGCTCGCCAAACGGGAAGAACGTAAGCTGTCGTTACTGTTTATTGACCTGGACAAGTTCAAGGCGGTCAATGACCAACACGGGCATGAGGCCGGAGATTGGTTATTGGCCCAGGTCGCATCCCGTATGAGGTCTGTACTGCGTGAGTCTGATACCGCCTCGCGAATTGGCGGTGATGAATTCGTCATCCTCCTGCCGGATGCCGGGAATGCAGAAGATGCCGTTGTGGTCGCGGAGAAAATCCGCCTGATACTTGAACAACCTTTTGTCATGGATAACGGTGTAACACTCTTCATTTCATCAAGTATCGGCGTGGTGATATATCCCGACTTGGCTGACAATTTGCGCGATTTGCTGCGCTATGGCGACGAAGCCATGTACCGCGCCAAGAGAGGCGGCAGGAATGCCGTCGAGGTGTTTACCCTGTTGCAGCTGACCGAAAACTGACCCAGGTGTTCAACTGCTTCTGCTCAATTTTTGAGCAGGAGAACACAGGGTGATCAGCTTGGAAATGATGGGCAAAATTCGGCGCATGTATTTTCGCGACAAGCTGTCGCTGCATCTAAGCGCTCCATGAAACGTAAGCGTCGCTTTTTCTTGCCGTATTCGGCAAGGGCTATTCATTCATTGCCATGGTCAGATCGGCGAACATCACAGCTGGCGGGTTCTGGAAGAATGAGGAGCTATCCGTTGTGTTATGTGGGTAAACGAGTGACGCAATCCCTGCCCAATACGCGGTCTACATCAAGAAGCTTTCTCTGCTGATGGCTTCCTAGTTGATGCAAAACCTGCAGAAGCTCCAGTACCGCTCAGCTTCGACACTACGACTCATTTCTTCTATCGCATTCTTCTTGGGCTTCACTACGGCTCATATAGCAGTCTGGAAGTCTTTGGTCTTGATGCCTGTCCAGGATGAGATAGCCGCGAGCAACGTGACTCGCTGGATTTGCGCTTCCACTGTCTTGGTTATGCTCCATTGGTCTTGCGTTTACCACAACGAATCGAACGGACATCTTGTCTCCCCCTAGGTACGACGTTTAGGTTTAGCGGGGGCATACCAGTATTTAAAGTCTTGGGAAAAAGATGACAATCAAGCAACGCAACGGCGTTTTTCAAGGTGGCTGTGCTTGATTTTACTCAGGCTGAAAACCGATTTTTTCAACAGAATCGGTCGACTACGGCCCTTCGCGACAGTCAGAAATCGTCCAAAAAATGAACGGTCAGCACCAGGCAGCTACCGGCAAAAAGCAGCTAACGGGATTTAGAGAGGAGAGAGTAGGCCATTCACATTAGTGGTTTTTATGGCAAGTATCCTCAGCCCAAGCGCTTGCCAGTCCAACCCTTACGTTTTTCGATAGTTATTACAAAGGTACGATTGCAGCGCTCCGGGTGCCGGCAAACGCACTCGTGCCGAGCCAGCGCCACAGGTTTTCCGCATCCTGCACGGCACCGTCCACACGCAACTCACGCGACAGAAGAACCTCCCTGGGTGTGCGGTCGCCAGTCCACACTTCGGTCAACGCGCGCACGCTAGAGTCCACGACGAGTGTGAGTTCGCGACCAGGGTCGTCGCGGCACAGATCGGCCACGCCATGTTCGACCACCAGCCACCACTCTTGCTCGCCGGAGCGTGCGTCGCGGAACCTGAATTGAATGATCACCGCTCGGGACGGGAACGTCTCGATGCGCGCGAACCGGCGCACGTCCCACATGAGCAGGCCCGCGTCGAGTTCGTCATCGCGAAGGCGACTGCCGATCCAGCGCGCACCCCAATGGCCGAGCGCCATGATGATGGGGCGCAAATCCTCGCCTGCCTCGGTCAGGCTGTACTCCCAGACTTTGCCTGCGGCCGTGCGATGTACGACACCGATCTCTTCCAGGTGGCGCAGCCGCTGAGCCAGCAAACTGGTGGACATCCGGGGTACGCCGCGGTGCAGTTCATTGAAGCGTTTACTGCCGCACAGCAGCTCGCGCACGACCAAGGGCGTCCAGCGTTCGCACAGTGCTTCAGCACCGCGTGCGACGGTGCAGAACTGACCGTAGCTTTCGTCCATCGCCTCTCCTCCGCAACTACAACACTTCAGATTCTGAACTAGTCCCGCGACTTCACCACGCGCACGCTGAAGCCCTCGATAGCCCAACGCCACAGGAGAACGTCATGACCACGATAGCCATCATTCAGCGACCGCCCGTGCTGCTCGATCGCAGCGCGACGATCGCCCGAGCCGTGCAATCGGTCGCTGAGGCCGCTGCGGCGGGAGCCTCGCTGATCGTTTTACCCGAACAGTTTATTCCAGGTTACCCGTCATGGATCTGGCGGCTGGCGGCGGGAAGGGACGGGGCTTTAATGGGCCAGTTGCATGCGCGGCTCCTGGCCAACGCCGTCGATATTGCGAACGGTGACCTGAGCGAGTTGTGCGAGGCCGCCCGCGCTCACGCCGTGACGATCGTCTGCGGCATCAATGAATGCGAGCGGCGCAATGGCGGCGGCACGCTCTACAACAGCGTAGTCGTTATCGGTACGAACGGCGAAGTGCGCAACCGTCACCGCAAGCTGATGCCAACCAATCCCGAGCGCATGGTGCATGGCTTCGGTGATGCAAGCGGGTTGCGCACGGTCGATACACCGGTCGGCCGTGTTGGCACACTCATCTGCTGGGAAAGCTACATGCCGCTGGCACGCTATTCACTGTATGCCCAAGGGGTGGAGATCTACATCGCACCCACGTATGACAGTGGCGATGGCTGGATCAGCACGATGCGCCACATTGCACTCGAAGGCCGCTGTTGGGTGCTTGGCAGCGGCACCTTGCTTCGCGGCAGCGACATTCCCGATGACTTTCCGGCTCGCATGCAACTGTTTCCCGATCCGCAAGAGTGGATCAACGACGGCGACTCGGTGGTTGTCAACCCTCAAGGCCGCATCGTGGCCGGTCCGTTACACCGAGAGGCAGGCATTCTGTATGCGGACATCGATGTCTCAGTCGTGGCGCCAGCGAGGAGGGCGCTCGACGTCACCGGGCACTATGCACGTCCTGACATTTTCGAACTGCAGGTTCGACGCACGCCGGCGACAGCGGTGCGCTACATCGACGGCTGACTTGCGGCAGCGAATGGGCGGTATGCGTAACCACTGATCAAGGAGTCATTCCATGAGCATTCAAAGGTCGTACACAGGCAGTTGTTTTTGCGGTGCAGTCGAGTTCACCGTCAGCGGTGAACCGGCCGCCATGGGTTATTGCCATTGCGAGTCGTGTCGGCATTGGTCAGCAGGGCCGGTCAATGCCTTCACGCTGTGGAAACCCGGCGCGGTGCAAGTCACTCGGGGGGCAGACAGCATTGGCACCTACAACAAGACTCCGCAGAGTTATCGCAAATGGTGCAAGCACTGCGGCGGGCACCTCTTCACCGAACACCCGGGGATGGGGCTTATCGACGTGTATGCCGCGCTCATCCCGGATCTCGCGTATTCGCCAGGCGTTCACGTCCACTATCAGGAGACCGTGCTGCACATCAAGGATGGATTGCCCAAGCTGAAGGATGTCCCCCAGGAATTAGGGGGATCGGGTGTCAGCATGGACGAATAGTGCCAGCACGCTTTTACTGATCGAGGTGGCATGCACGCGAAACCGGCATACCACCTCGACACCGCTGGATCAGTTAGCCATTCGCCGCTCCTGGCCAGCCGGCCTGATGCAAGGCTTTGAGCAGCGTCTCGCGATCCAGGCCCGATACGACATGGCCGTTGCCTTCGGCGGTGTCGGAGGCCAGCAAGGCGTTGATGATGGCTTCTTCCACCGCTTCGGTGGCGGCCAGGAACAACTCGCTGATGTGGTCGTTGTTGACCATGCTGAGGTTGTCGGTCGTCGGCGCGCGCTTACTCTCATAGGCGGCCGGCGGCACCCGGTTACCGGTGGCGAAGGCGATGAAGATGTCACCGCTATGGTCTTCGTTACCACCACCGGTGCGGGCGAGGCCGAGGCTGGCGCGTTGTGCCAGGCGCGTACATTGGTGCGGTAGCAACGGCGCATCGGTGGCCAGGCAAACGACGATCGAACCCATGCCTGGGTGCGGCAGCGAAGCCTTGAGAAACGGCGAGTCGACCTGTTCCATGTAGCGTCCGACCGGGTAGCCGTCGACGCGCAGTTCGTTACGGATGCCGTGGTTGGCCTGGACGATGGCGCCAACGGTCCAGCCGCCCTGTGCGTTGCTCAGACGCCGTGATGCAGTGCCGATGCCGCCCTTGAATTCATGACAGATCATCCCGCTACCGCCGCCGACGGCGCCTTCCGTTACCGGCCCGCCCTTGGCCGAACGCAGGGCCTCGGCCACATGTTCACTCTTCACATGGAAGCCGTTGATGTCGTTGAGCAGGCCGTCGAAGGTCTCCAGCACCACCGGCATGTTCCAGTAGAGGCGCCCGTCATCTGGCTGCTGTTCACGGTCCAGCACCACCAGCGCATCGCGTACCACGCCCAGGCTGTGGGTGTTGGTGAAGGCGATGGGACTGGTCAACAGACCCGCCTCGCGAATCCACTCCAGACCGGTGGCGTCGCCGTTGCCGTTCAACACATGGACGCCGGCAAAGCATGGTTGCTGGCTGGTGGAACCGGCACGCGGTTCGATAACAGTGACACCGGTCAGGATGTCGCGGCCGCTGGCGGTGCGTCCTCGCACATTGCTGTGGCCGACCCGTACACCGGGCACATCGGTGATGGCATTGAGCGGGCCGGGTGGCAGTTGGCCGAACTGAATGTTCAGATCGCGGGCACGCGGTTTCATCGTCATTTTCATGATCTCTCTTTTGTTTGATTGGTTTCAGGACGGGGCTTGGTCAGTCATGAGCAGAACAGCGTCTGCCCATCAAGCGCCGGTCTTGACCGTGTTCCACGCGCGGGTGCGCACGCGCTCCAGCTTCAGCGGCAGTGGTTCCAGCGGAAATAGCGTGTCCAGCACTTGCTTGGTCGGATACACACCCGGGTTGTCGCGGATTTTCTGCTCGACAAGCGCGGTGGCGTCCTTGTTGGCGTTCGGATAGCTCAGGTAGTTGGATGACTCGGCGATGACTTCGGGGCGCAGCATGTAGTTGATGAAGGCCAACCCTTGCTCCGGGTTCGGTGCATCGTTGAGCTGCACCAGACTCTCCACCCACACCGGGGCACCTTCGCGGGGAATGCTGTAGACGAGCTTGCGATGGTTGCCGGCCAGCTCGGAGGCCTTTTGCGCATCGGCGACACCACCGGCCCAGCCCAGCACGACGCAGATGTTGCCATTGGCCAGATCAGAGATGAACTTGGAGGAATCGAAGTAGACGATATGGGGCCGCAGTTTCAGCAGCAGTTCCTGGGCTTTTTTGTAATCCTCCGGGTTCTGGCTGTTATAAGGCAGCCCCAGGTAATGCAACGCGATGGGAATGACTTCGCTGGGGGCATCCAGCATGGCCACGCCGCATTGACTCAGCTTGGCCAGATTGTCTTCCTTGAAAATCAGGTCCCAGGAATTGACTGGCGCATCCGGGCCGAGTATCGATCTGACCTTGTCCGCGTCATAACCGATGCCCGTGGTACCCCACAGATAGGGGGCGGCATAGCTGTTTCCGGGATCGTTGCTTTGCAATTTGGCGAGGATGTCGGGGTCGAGGTGGGACCAGTTGGGCAACTTCGAGCGATCCAGTTTTTTCAGCACGCCCGCTTTGATCAGGTTCGGCAGCAGGTCGCCACTGGCAACCACGACGTCATAGCCGCTGCGGCCGGCCATCAGTTTGCTTTGCATGACGTCGCTGTTGTCGAACACATCGTACACAGCGCTGATGCCCGCTTCTTTCTCGAAGTCTTTCATCGTGTTCGGGGCAATGTAGTCATACCAGTTGTAGATGTGCACGCTGGATTTGGCAGGCTCGTCGGCCTTGGCGCAGGCCAGGCCGACACTGAACAGCGTGACCAGGACGAAGGGCATGTAGCGAGTCGATTTCATCGGGATGCTCCAGAGCATGAGTGCCGGGTCCAGGGACACGGGCACTGCTCCTGCTAGTGTGTGAATTTTTGTTGTGGTTGGATCAAAATCGAATCAGGCCGGAACAATCGCTGTGGTTCAGGGGATCAGCCATTCACGGCGACCATCACCGTGCTCAAGTTGTTCGCCGTTAAGGAGCAGGCGGCGGTCACTGAGGTAGTCGTAGTCGAGGCGGGCGGTGCGCAGCAGGTCCAGATCAAGCGCTACCACCTGACGGCACTCTTCGCGTCCTGCTTCGAATAAGGTTCGCCCGAAGGGATCGATCACGGCACTCCCACCGGCGAACACGAGGCCTTCATCGCCGTCGCCGACTCGATTCACCATCACCGCGAAGGCCTGGTTTTCCTGGGCACGAGCCATGATCGCGGTGCGGTGGACAGGGCCGTAGGGATCCATGTTGCCGTTAGTGATCAGGATCAGTTCAGCGCCGAGTTGGCCGAGGGCTCGCGCACTTTCCGGCAACTCAATGTCGTAGCAAATCAGCAGTCCGACACGCACGCCTTTCCAGAGCGCAGTGGCATAGCGGTCTCCCGGCTGGAACAGGCCGCGTTCCGACGGCCAAAGGTGAGTCTTGCGATAGTGCAAGGCGATCCCTTGTGGCGTTATCAGCAGGGAGGTGTTGTAAAAGATGCCGCCGTCGTTCTCAGCCATGCCAACCACCACCGCGACGTTCTGTTCGCGTGCGGCGCGCAGCACGGCCTGGACACTTGGCCCGTCCAGGGGCTCGGCGACTTCGGCCAGCTGTTGCGCGCTGGCGAAGCCCATCAATTGGGTCTCTGGAAAAATCAGCAGATCGGTATCCACTTCGCAGGTAGCGATGGCCTGCAAGGTACGCTCCAGGTTATAAGCGGTATCGCCATCGCGACCGCCAAGTTGTACGAGTTCAATCTTCATCGGTGATCCTTTAACGTGTTGTGGGCTCGCCATCGCCAAACTGAACAGCACCTGCCAGGGCTGGATGAAGTATGGAGAGCCGTAAAACGGAAAGTAATCACATCGATGGGGTAACCCCGTATGGGTAGAGTCACGAGCATTACCTTGCAGGACATGTCCTGGCACCAGGCAATGGGCCGGCTGATTGAGGGGCTTGACCGGCCCGGTTTCTGGCTGGCCCTGGTGCGTCTGCTGGATCGATACATTCCGGTGGACAGTTGGGTCGTGCTGATTCTCAGCAATGGTCGCCCGCAGGTGCTCGCAGAATGCCCGGGCAAGGAGGGTGGGCCAGACCCGCTCTTTCAGGATTACCTCAAAGGCCTGTATCTGCTCGATCCCTTTTACCTGGCCAACCGGGAAGCACCGCAGAACGGTTTGTTCTGGCTGGCCGACGTGGCGCCGGAGTGCTTCGAGCAGACCGACTACTACCAACGCTACTTCCGCCTCAATATCGTTGCCGACGAAGTCCATATCAACGTCCAGCTCGACGCGGAGCGCACCCTCAGCCTGTCACTGGGAAGCGAGGCCCGTTTCAGCCCGGAGCAGATCGCCTTGCTCACGCTCATTCAGCCGTGGGTCGCCGCCCTGATGCGTCAGCGCATGGCATTCGAGCGGGAGGTACTTGAGCAGAACGTGTTGCCGACGCCAAGCTGGCAGAACTGGCTGGACTCTACTGACAAACAGCTGGAGACGCCGCTCTCCGCCCGGGAACTGGAAGTCGGCCGGCTGATGCTCAGCGGCTGCTCGAACAAAGAGATCGCGCGCAAGCTGGCGATTTCCGCCGAGACGGTGAAGGTCCATCGCAAGCACATGTACAGCAAGCTGGGGATTAAATCCCAGTCCGAGCTGTTCTCGCTGTTTCTGAATGCGCAGAGTTGAAGTCTTCGTGTTTGGGCGAGTTTCGGACTTGATTCAGCGAGTGATTTGCCTCGATTTGCGGGCGCTTAAACAACAAAAATCTCATCTGTTTAAACGAAGCCTTCTGTTACCACCCAGAGGCTACAACGCCTTGCGTCATCGCCTACGGGTAAGACAGAATCCGCCGGCTTGTGCGTCTATGACCTGGGTTCTATCGTGTTCTCGTCGCTGAATAACAGTGATGGGTTTGGTAGACCCTCAGCATCGACGCATAGCGTCACCTTCGGCGGTCCTTTGTCAGGACTGCGTTTTATGGTGGCCATGCGCAGGGCTCCTTCGGGGGCGCCGGTTCCGATGCCCGGTCTACCAACCTTCGTATGGCCGCCACCCTCCGTTTGGTAGCGAGAGGGTGATGGCTCCAATTAAGTAGCATCGGAGTTTCATCTATGTTCAAACCAACGCCAAACCCACCGGACACCGATCCGGCATCGCCCTACGAATCCCTCGATTCCAAAAAATTCCACGAAGCCGCCGAACGCGCCCTCGACCACTACCTCAACCCGGCGGCCCACATCATGGCCAGCACTAACGAACCCGAACCCATGTTCCTCGCCAACCCCAAGTACGACACCGAATCCCTGCTGGCCAACGCCAGTGAATCACTGGGCTCGGCCACCACCATGCTCAGCAATTTCGCGGCGCTATTGGAGAACTCGCATCGCAAGACGTTGCTGGGGATTACGCAAGTGGTGATGTTGGGGGAATTGGCGGTGAATCAGGCGTTGGATAAGGTTGAGTTGAAGGAGTAAGTACACAGCCTCGGCCGTAATCGGATCAGTACGGGTTACTACCGATTGCGGCCCCAAGATCGCCTATCGTTCCAGCCAGTCGGAATGAACCTGCGCAAAGCGCTCTTGCAGCCATTCAATAAAAGCCTGAACCTGCGGCGCCAGGTGCGTCCGGCTTGGGTACAGCACCGACACTGGTCGAGGGGCTGGCCGATAGGGTCTTAGAATCTCCACTAATGCGCGACTGTCCAAATGCTCGGCCACAGTGATGCCTGGCGCCTGGATGATTCCGAAGCCCGATACGCCACACTGAACGTACGCATTCGACCCGGTGACGGTAATACCTGCGTTACTGACAAACGTTCGATCCTGACCCTTGACCGAAAAGTGCCAGGGCAAAGTCCTGTTGCTTTGACCGGACAGGAAGTTGACGCCCCGATGGGAGACCAGATCGTCGAGTGTCTCGGGTTCGCCGTGCTCGTGCAGATACTCGGGCGCTGCGCACGTCACCATGGTTGCCATTCCGACCGGGCGGGTGATCAAGGTCGAGTCCGGTAAATCACCGATACGCAACGCACAGTCGATGCCTTCACCAATCAGGTCAACGGCTCGATCGGTCACGCCCAGGACCATGTTGATACCGGGGTAGGTGGCGGTGAATTCTTTCAGGCTTTTGATGAATTCCATTTGCGCGAATGCGGTCGGGATATCGACGCGAAGTCGGCCCGCGAGTGTTGCGCCGGTGCGATCAAACATCGAGGTCGCGGCAGATATATCCCCGAGAATTTCCTGCGCCCGCTCATAGAACCGCTCGCCCTCGGCGGTGAGCGCCACCTTTCTCGTGGTGCGTTGGAACAGGCGCACGCCCAGTGACGTCTCCAGCTCCTGGATGTAACGGGTGACCTGAGGCCGCCCGATGTCCAGCGACTCGGCGGCTTTAGTGAAGCTGCCAAGTTCAGCAAGCCTGGCGAACAGTCGCATCGATTGCAGCAGGTCCATGACGTTTCCATGCGGGCCCCGACTGACTCACGGAGCTCAAAATGATTGTTATCTCAGAATAGAACAATCATGTCTTTTTCTGCGCATTTATTGCGCGGCGCCAAAAGCGAAAGATGTGCCCCAGGCAGAACCGATTCCGGTTTGCGGCCCATAGACGTGCATTTGGAGATTCATGATGAAGGCTTGGCTATTGAAAGATTTCGGACTCGACAACCTGCAATTGGGAGAGGTCGCGACCCCGCAACCACAGGGCGGTGAGCTATTGGTCAAGGTTGGCGCTGTCTCGCTCAACTTTCGCGACAAGGCTATTGTTGATGGCATCTATGAGCCGCATAAGGTGCCCAAGTCACTGATCCCGGTGAGCGATGCAGCCGGCACCGTGGTGGCGGTCGGTGACGGCGTAACGCGCTTCAATATCGGTGACCGGGTCAACTCGCATCTTTACTCCCGTTGGCTGGATGGCGAGCCAGGCCCCAACGAACCCGATTACTGCTTCGGCTCGCCGTTGCCTGGCGGTTTGGCCGAATACATGATTATCCACGAAGACAGCGCCGTGGCTGCGCCAGACAACATGAGCGACGAAGAGGCCGCAACACTGCCGATTGCTGCGCTCACGGCCTGGTACTCGTTGGTTGACTTTGGACACATTCAGCCAGGGCAAACCGTGTTGGTTCAAGGCACTGGCGGTGTGTCCATATTTGCCGTGCAGATCGCTACCGCGCTTGGCGCGAAGGTGATCGCAACGTCGAGTAGCGACCAGAACCTGCAAACCGTGAAGGGGCTGGGGGCCGTGGCGGGAATCAACTACAGAACGACGCCGAACTGGGCGGACGAAGTGCTGAAGCTGACCGAAGGCAAGGGCGTGGATCTGCTGCTCGATGTGGCGGGTGGCAACGGCATCAATCAATCGGTCGCAGCGACCAAGGCATCCGGGCGGATTGCGCAGATCGGCTTTTTGACCGGGCAGACCGTTGAACTCAATCTGATGCCACTCATTTTCCGCCAGACGACCATTCGCGGTATCGCCGTGGCGCCGCGCTCATCGTTCGACCGGATGAATACGTTCCTCAATGAACACAAGATTCGTCCTGTGATCGACCAGGTGTATCCATTCGAGCAAGCACGAGAAGCTTACGAGCATCTCGCGAAAGGGGCGTTTGGGAAGGTTGTCATCAAAATCGCTTGAGACTGTTGACGGCGCTGATGGGCTTATGTCCATCAGTTCAGCCGAACCGCACTTTGTAGCAGCTGGCGAAGCCTGCGTTCGGCTGCGTAGCAGTCGTAAAACATGAGTTTGCGGTCTGCCTGAAACACCGCATCGGCTGATTTCACGACTGCTACGCAGCCGAACGCAGGCTTCGCCAGCTGCTACGGTTCGCGTTAAGGCTTAACTGATCGGCATTAGCCGATATGGCTGGTCGCGCGCCCGGTCATCTCAGTACTGAATTCACGCGCCACGACCAGACTGATGAATGTAACTCATGAACCCTTGCCGATTTACCCGTCTAGTGCCCATCCCTTAGCTCGCTTAATGTTTGAACAGCGGCATTGCACGCCCTGAGTGCACCAAATCCTGTTTTCCGTGTCGGGCGTGGAGGGAGAATCGCAGTGAGCAACGAGCATGATCCGCTTCGCCGCACGGTAGTCGCTGCGCTCGCGAGCGCACCACTTCTGGCATTGGCCGGCACGGTAAACAACGACGAAGCGCCTCGCTCGGGTTCGCGCATCCTCGTGGCGTACTTCTCCCGCTCCGGCAATACCCGTGTCGTGGCGGGTCTCATCCAGCGAGGTCTGCGTGCGGATCTCTTTGAAATCCGCCCGGCGAAGAACTTCCCCGAGGATTACCTGGAAACGGTGGAGCAGGCACGCCAGGAGCGCGAGCGGTTTCGAACCCGCCCTGGAAAACAAGGTTCGGCAAATGGCCGACTACGACATTGTGTTAACCGCATTGAAGATATCCACGGCATGGCGGACTTCATCACACAGTACGCGGGTGTTGATGGGAAACGCCTGGGCCTGCTCGGCATCTGCGGCGGTGGTGGCTATTCGTTGGCCGCAGCGCAAACCGACAAGCGATTCAAGTCGGTGGCGACGGTGAGCATGTTCAACTCGGGACGGGTGCGTCGAAATGGCTACAACGACTCTCAACTGGACACGATTCAACAACGCCTGCAACAGGCTTCCGCAGCCCGCGCCCAGGAAGCGGCCGGCGGCGAAGTGCTCTACTCAGGGGATGCCAATCTCACCGACGAGCAGATCGCCAAACTGCCGTTCGACTTGTATCGCCAGGGTTACGAGTACTACTGGAAGACGCACGCGCACCCTCGTTCGACCTTCAAATACACCACGAGCAGCCTGTTGGACCTGATGCGCTTCGACGCCACCCAACAGATCGAACTGATTAATCAGCCGTTACTGATGATCGCGGGCAGCAAGGCCGACAGCCTGTACATGACCCAGGATGCGTTCCCCAAAGCCACGGGCACTCAGGACAAGGAATTGTTCATTATCGACGGCGCAACACATATCGAAACCTACTGGGTGCCCCAGTATGTCGACGCCGCTGTCGGCAAGCTGACAGGGTTCTACGCAAGAACCCTGTAATTCGCTGTTCATTTGACACAAATGGAGAGGGTTTCAAATGCTCGCCGCTGATTACATGGGATGATCCCGTGCTCCTCATGAGAGGTTCTCATCAATGCCCCGAGCCAATCTCAACGACCTGCAAGCCTTCGTGGTCATCACCCGCGAAGGCAGCTTCACCCGCGCCGCCGCACAGCTGGGCGTCTCGCAGTCCGCCCTGAGCCATACAATGCGCGCTCTGGAAACACGGCTTGGCGTTCGGCTGCTGACCCGAACCACGCGCAGCGTATCCCCCACCGAGGCAGGCCAGCGGTTATATCACTCCATGGCGCCACGGTTTGAAGAAATTGAACTTGAACTGGCCGCCGTCAGCGAGTTTCGTGATACCCCGGCCGGCAACGTGCGGATTTCAGCCTCCGAACACGCGGCGAACAACACACTTTGGCCCAAGCTTTTAAAGGTGCTTCCCGATTACCCGGATATCAAGGTCGAAATCACCGTCGACTACGCCCTGTCCGACATTGTCGCGCAGCGTTACGACGCAGGAGTGCGTCTGGGCGATCAAGTGGCCAAGGACATGATTGCCGTGCCGATCGGTCCGTCGTTGCGAATCGCAGTCGTGGGATCACCTGAGTATTTCAAACAGCAGCCTTTTCCGAAGGAACCGGGTGATTTGGCCTCACACAATTGCATCAATTTGCGACTGCCCACCCATGGAAGCCTGATGCAATGGGATTTTGAAAAAGACGGTCACGAACTGAAAGCGCGTGTCGAAGGGCAATGGACGTTCAACAGCAGTGGGCCGATCCTGCGCGCTGCCGTGGCGGGTTGCGGGTTGGGTTTCTTGCCGGAAGATATGGTGTCCAAGGAGCTTGCCGACGGAAGTCTTGTGCGGGTACTGGAGGATTGGTGCCAACCTTTTTCTGGCTACCATCTCTACTACCCTAACCGCCGTGAGCACTCGTCAGCGTTTGGGGTAGTGGTTGATGCGCTGCGCTATGAGCGCTGAGCAGTCAATCATTAAGGTGCTTTGGCGGCAGGCATCAATCTATGGCTAGACTCAATCACCTACATAGTAAGACGGGGGCATCATGAACTTCATTCTCTGGGTCATTCTCGGCACCAACGGTGCACAACCCGCGACAGCGGTCGACCATGCCGAATACAAGAGTATGGAGGCGTGTCAGCACGCAGCCGATCAGATCAAGGAATCACTCGGAGGGGTTCAGTTCCAGATTCACACCCTCTGCACACCCACGGATAAGACAAAATAAAGCGCTTAGCACCTGTGTTTGTAGCAGCTGCCGAGCCTGCGAGGCTGCGTCCGGCCGCGCAGCGGTCGTAAACCCGTGTACTCGGTTTTACCTGAACCACCGCGTCGCCTGATTTCACGACCGCTGCGCGGCCGGACGCAGCCTCGCAGGCTCGGCAGCTGCTACGGGGCAGGGGAGGGTTTCGATTGAAGTGCTGGCCCCGGATAGTCCGTCGTCACCAGAGGGGAGGTTAGTAAGCCTGCCTCTGATTGAGGCAGGCCATTGAAACGACGGGATCAGCGAACCATGCACGGACGCTTGTTGTTGAACTCCCAACCCGACACCAGATAACGCATCGCGGTAGCATCATCGCGGGCGCCCAGGCCCATGGTTTTGTAGACTTCATGGGCTTGCATCAGCGCGTCCCAGTCCAGTTCGACGCCCAGGCCCGGCTTCTTGGGTACTTCCACTAAACCGCCTTTGATCTGCAATGGCTCTTTGGTCAGGCGCTGACCGTCTTGCCAGATCCAGTGGGTATCGATGGCGGTAATGTTTCCGGGGGCAGCGGCTGCGACGTGAGTGAACATGGCGAGCGAGATATCGAAATGGTTATTCGAGTGAGAGCCCCACGTCAGCCCCCATTCCTTGCACATCTGTGCCACACGAACCGATCCCTGCATCGTCCAGAAATGCGGGTCGGCCAAGGGGATGTCGACGGATTGCAACTGGATCGCATGCCCCATCTGGCGCCAGTCAGTGGCAATCATGTTGGTGGCAGTGCGCAGGCCCGTGGCGCGGCGGAACTCGGCCATCACTTCGCGACCTGAATAGCCATTTTCAGCCCCGCACGGATCTTCGGCGTAGGCCAGAACGTGATGCTGATCGCGGCACAGGGCCACGGCTTCCTTCAGTGACCAGGCGCCGTTTGGATCGAGGGTGATGCGTGCATCAGGGAAGCGTTCCGCCAATGCCGTGACGGCGGCGATTTCGTCTTCGCCTCGAAGCACGCCGCCTTTGAGTTTGAAATCCTTGAAGCCGTAACGTTCATAGGCGGCCTCCGCAAGCGCAACCACCGATTCCGGAGTCAGTGCTTCTACGTTGCGCAGGCGGAACCATTCGTTATCGGCATCCTGTTCCGAGCGATAGCCCAGGTCAGTCTTGTTGCGGTCGCCGACGTAAAACAGGTAACCCAGCATTTCAACGGCATCGCGTTGTTGCCCTTCGCCCAGCAGTGCCGCGACAGGCACTTGCAAGTGCTGACCCAGAAGATCCAGCAAGGCTGATTCCACTGCCGTCACGGCATGCACTGCGATGCGCAGATCGAATGTTTGCAGGCCGCGACCACCCACATCGCGGTCGGCGAAGGCGTTTCTGACTTTGTTCAACAGACTTTGATAGTTGCCAATTGACTGGCCGCTCAGCAAGTCGCGGGCATCCTCCAGCGTTTTGCGGATGCCTTCACCGCCCGGCACTTCACCGACGCCGACGTGACCCGAACTGTCCGTCAGAATCAGAATATTGCGCGTGAATAACGGGCCGTGAGCACCGCTCAAATTGAGCAGCATGCTGTCATGTCCCGCCACCGGAACGACTTTCAGGTCGGTGATTACAGGTGCACCGGTGGTTGCCTGGGGATGATTCAAAGCGTCCATACGTTCATACCTTTCTTGTAGTTGGGGGGGTAATTAGCCTGCGTGTTTCACGGTGGTTGCCGGGGCGGGAACGGGGCTGTCAGTCACGCCTTTGAGTTCAATACGTTTGATTTCGCCAACGATGAACAGGTAGCTGATGGCCGCGACCAGCGCGTTGGCACCCACAAATACCAAAGCCATTTTGAAAGAGCCGGTGGCGGCAATGATGTAACCGATGATGATCGGCGTGGAGATCGAAGACAGGTTGCCAAAGGTGTTGAACAAGCCACCTGACAGGCCTGCGATTTGCTTCGGCGAGGTATCCGACACGACGGCCCAGCCCAGTGCGCCGATACCTTTGCCGAAGAACGCCAGCGCCATGAAGCACACCACCATCCAGTCAGCATCGACGTAGTTGCAGATGATCATGCTCATCGACAACAACATGCCGCACACGATGGGGGTCTTGCGTGCCACGCTCAGAGAGTTGCCGCGACGCAGCAACGTGTCCGAAATCACGCCACCCAGGACACCGCCCAGAAAGCCGCAGATGGCCGGTAGCGACGCAATAAACCCGGCCTTCAGAATGGTCATGCCGCGTTCTTGTACGAGATAAACCGGGAACCATGTGAGGAAGAAGTAGGTAAGGGCGTTGATGCAGAACTGACCGATGTAGATACCCATCATCATGCGGTTGGTCAGAAGCTGACGGATGTAATCCCACTTGGGGCCACTGTCCTTTTTCGCTTTCGAATCTTCCAGGTCGACCAGTCCACCGTTGTCGGCGATGTATTTGACCTCGGCGGCGTTGACCTTCGGGTGGTCCTTTGGCCCGTAGATCACCTTCAGCCATATCAGCGAGAACACGATGCCCAAGGCGCCCATGACGATGAACACGTGCTGCCAGCCGAACGTGTAGACGATCCAACCCATCAGCGGTGCGAACAGTGCGGTCGCAAAGTATTGCGCCGAGTTGAAGATGGCTGACGCGGTCCCGCGTTCCTTGGTCGGAAACCACGTGGCAACGATCCGTGCGTTACCCGGGAACGAAGGCGCTTCCGCCAGACCGACCATGAAGCGCAGCAGAAACAGCAGCACCACGGCGGTGGAGATCCCGAATTCGCCGATATAACCCTGCAACAGGGTAAACAGTGACCAGGTGAAAATACTCCCGGCGTAGACTTTCTTTGAGCCGAAGCGATCAAGGAGCCAGCCGCCCGGGATCTGGCCCAGAACATAAGCCCAACCAAACGCTGAAAAGATGTAGCCGAGAGTCACGGCGTCCAGCCCCAGGTCTTTTTGAATACTGGAGCCGGCGATGGAGATGGTGGCGCGGTCGGCATAGTTGATCGTCGTCACCAGGAACAGCATGAGCAGGATCAAATAGCGGACGCGGGTTTGCTTGGGTTCTTGCATGGTTGACGCTCCCACGAATTATTTTTGTGCGGGTAGACCGGTCAGGTCGACGATATCCGTCATGTGTCGTTGTAGGTTGTCGTACAACGATAGCGCTATCATTAAACAGATAGCGCTATCATTTCAAGCGCCATTTGGCGGGATTTTCAAAATTGAATCAGGTGCTGGCGCGTTCGATCAGCTCGAAGCCGGTATCCATCTGGCTTACGGAGGAATCACCATCGCCGGAAAATCTTCTGAGCAGCGCTTCGGCCACTTCGCGGCCCATTGTCGCGGCATTGACGCTGACGGTGGACAGGGCGGGGTGGGCGAATTTGGCATTGGTAATGTCGCCAAATCCGAGCACGGCGATGTCTTGAGGGACGCGCAAGCCCTGGCTGGCGGCTTCCGCAAGCACGCCGAAGGCTAGCGTATCGGAACTGCAGAAGATCAGTTCGGGAGGGGATGCGCGCAGCTGAAGTCGTTTCAAGCCTTCTCTGCCCACTTCCCACGTTGCAGGCAGCGGCAGGATTTCTACCGGCACGTCGAGCAGGTCATGCTGCTTGAGTCTTTCAATCAGGCCATTGCAGCGTCGAATGGCTCGTGGGTCATCCACTGAAATAACCGAGAATCGTCGGTAGCCCTTCGCAAAAAAGTGATCAGCGACGAGCGCACCGACTTTTTCATGAGAAAAACCGACTTGTATATCCAGCGCTGTATCGCTGAGGTCCCAGGCTTCAACGACCGGAATACCGGCTGATGCAAGCCGGTTTCTACTGGCTTCAGTGTGGAGGGTGCCTGTCAGAACGATACCGTCCGGACGTCGGCCCAGAATGGCTTCGAGCAAGACTTCCTCATTTTCAGGGGAATACCCGGTCGGCCCCAGGAGCGATTGATAACCAGCCTCGGTCAGCCGATCCATGATGGCTTGTACCGCGCCGGCGAATATGGAGGTGCCTATGGTGGGAAGCAGAATGGCAACCAGTCGGCTTTTGCTAGAGGCGAGGCTACCGGCCAATAGATTGGGCACATAGCCCATCTCACGCACCGTTTCCAAAACGTGCTGCCTGGTGGCATCACTCACCAGCTCCGGGCGGTGCAAGGCGCGCGAAACTGTAATAGGTGAAACACCTGCTTTGAGAGCCACGTCAGCCACGGTGAGCGGAGATTCAGAGTTGCCATTGGCGGCGGCAATCTCACGTTTCGACTTTTTGGCCACAAAGCACCCGGCAATTCAACGAAGTAAGAACAGTAGCGGATGTTAGCGGGCTTTTTGCGGCCATACCATGAGGTACGCCTGGTTTTGGGTGCAAAGTCAGGTGTCCAGAATGGCCTATGTGGCCGATAGCTGGCTCCCCAAAAGCTCGCCTGCGCAGCCTTCAGAAGTAACAAAATAACTCACGGATATTTACCTGTAGGGTGGATCCTTATAAGATGAAAAACGACATGCTCCTCTCCATCAGGCTTTGAGTTGACTATGCTTGTGGCTATTCAGCGTATGAAAAAGAATCTTGGCCGATTAGGATTATAATCATGCGAAACCAAATGCGAAGCTATAAGCGACGACTCGATGCAAGCTCAATTAACGCTGCATCTAATTATAATACGTTGAGTGTCTAAACGATGAGTAGCGCTAATTTATCGGCTGATAACTCTAATGCATTTAGCATAGTTATAGTAAATTACAAAACACCAGAAATCACCAAGATATGTTTGGACTTGCTGCACCAACATCTGGGTGATAGCGTCCCGATATGGGTAGTTGATAACTATTCTGCCGATGAAAGCACTGAGTATTTGAAGTCACTTGACTGGATTAATTTAATCGAACGCTCAATCACTGAGCCAGAGGCAGGTCATATCGCGCATGGCAAAGCACTTGATCTGGTTTTGGAGCGAGTTGAAACTGATTATTTATTCCTCTTGCATACAGATACATTTGTGTTCGATAAAAATGTTTTCCCAATGATGCTGAATAAGTGCGTTAATAATAAAAAGGTCGTAGCCGTCGGTTGTGTGGAACAATTAAATCGTGGAACCACGCGAACGCTTTGGCGTTTTAGCTCGCGACTATTCAAGCACCATTTCAGACGGCTGAAAATTTCTATAGGGTTACGCTCCAGAGAACCAAAACCCTACAGAGAAGTGTACTTGAAGAGTTTCTGTACGTTGTGGAACTGCAAACTTATAAAACAGCACGGCCTGCATTTTTCGATGGACGATCGTGTTCCTGGTTATACCCTTCAAGACCGCATGACCGAGCTTGGCTATGCTGTTGAAATGTTATCGCCGCGTAAAATTTTCAGCTATCTGGATCATATTCAGTCTGGTACTGTCGCAGCGGCCGGGGGCTATGAATCGACTCATAGGCGAACCAAAATGTACAATAATATTCTTAAGCGTTTGAACAAGGAAACCAGCAAAGCATGAGTCAATCAGGCGTGCGCAAGCAATGCGGTTGACTCTGTTTTAATTCATTCAACAGGTTTTTTTGTATTAAGTTATTGGAGCGGTAATGGCACCCATCACTCAAACACTACCCATCACCCTCTCATCGGGGCTTGATTTCGACCAAAACGCCGCCAGCGCCTTTGGTCATTCATTGGCCAGCCACTATGTTCAGGCTACGCCATTTCCGCACATCGTTATCGATAACTTCTTGCACGAAGACCTGATTGCAAGTATATGCTCGAACTTTCCTGTCGAGCCAACCAACAACGAAATGCTCTACGAGCGCGGCTATAAAGGTCAGCTAAAACGTCAAATCAGTCCCAATGAATGCAGCCCTTTTCTCAAGACCGTTTTTAACGCGTTTAACTCGGCGCCCATGTTGCAGTTTCTTGAAAAGCTCACAGGCATCGAAGGTTTGATACCCGATCCCTACTTTAGCGGTGGCGGGCTGCACGAAACCAGGAGTGGTGGTTTCCTTGGGGTGCACTCGGATTTCAGGCTCAACAAAAAGCTTAATGTTGAGCGTAGACTGAATATCATCATTTATCTGAATGAAAACTGGCAAGAGGAATACGGCGGTCATCTGGAACTTTGGGATGTCAATATGAAGACCTGCCTTAAGAAAGTTCTACCGATTTACAATCGCTGCGTCATCTTCAATACAGACAAAGACAGCAATCATGGGCACCCAGAGCCTTTGACTACTCCAGAGCACATCACGCGCAGGTCTATAGCGCTTTATTACTACACCGCGGGAACCATGGCGATCGATCCCGCACAAAGAAACAAGACCCACTACAAGCCAAGACCCAAAGATCGTTTAAGCCTCAAGTACTACGTGAATAAACTCATCAAGAAGAAAAACTAAGCTACGAAACGCCCGTTGAACGATTTAGCCAATCGATGAGGGTCAGCGCAACGCGCTGGCTCTTCTTTCCACCACCTTGAAACTCAAGCGTACGGATGTTCCCTGTAGTTCATGGTGGGTCAGACTGGCTTCTCCACCAAAACTTTCCATGATCTGTTTCACCATAATCAGCCCTATACCCAGCTTGCCTTGCTTGGTGGTGTAGAAGGTTTTGAACGCCATCAATTCTTGTTGCCGTAACGTTCCATTGCCGGTGTCACCAATGATGAGATGCAGCCATTGATGGGGTTCATCCACATTGGCCTGGATGGTTAATTTCCCCCCGCCGTGCATAGCCTCTATAGCATTGGCAATGACGCTATTCAAAATTTGAGAAAGCAAAAGTGGATTACTGATGATCCGCAGGGTGGGCTCATTCTTGAACTCGAGCTGGATTCTTGACTGAGCCAATTGCGCGTTGAAGCCGGCCAGCGTGGCCTGGACCACAATCATGGGGTCCACCAGTTCTGCCTCTCCACGAATAGGTCGCAAGCACAGCAGCAATTCGTGCACCCACTGCGACATCCGATCCACTTGGCCGACAATGTCGTCGATATTCTTCCTGGCAGGTTGGCCGTCCATGTCGCTCGCCAATTCTGCGCTGGAGCGGATGCAGGCAAGTGGATTGCGCAGACTATGAGCGACCGCCGTGGACATTTCGACCAGGCCCATATAGGTCTTGTTGGCGACGAGCTGAGCTTCCTGTGATGCCAGCTGAATCGATGCCCCTCGAACAATCCAATACAGCCCGAAGTAAAGGAGCAGCCCGCCGGCCGCCGTAGTCAGCCAGATTATCCAGTGGCCACGATTGAGCCGCTCGATCAGATCGGCCGGCTCCTTGTAAATTTCCACCACTGCCAGCGTATTCCCCAGATCATCTACCAGGGGGATGTAGCTCTCGATGAAGAACATTTTGGGAGCGAGCAAAAATTGCTGTTCAGGACGGAGTTCATCGGCGTTGCTGTATTTGGTGGAAACCCGGTCTTTGGAGCTGAATGCCGCTTCAAGGGGTTTGTCGTTCAGAAATTTTTGTCCAATAAGCTGCGGATTGGTCGACCACATCACTGTCCGAAGAGGGGAGTAGATGCTGATCAGGAGCGAGTCCGGCAGGTGCGAAAGGTGGTCGAGGAACTCGGAGCGGGCACGTTGCCTGTTCTGCGACATTTCTTCCGACAGCATCCCATAATGGGTGGCTGCCAAAACGTCGCCCATGCGCATTCCGGCTAAGCCGTGGTGACGTATCTCACCCAGGGCGATGGTCTGGATAAATTGCGCTGACAGCAGGGCGTCGCGCTCCAGGCTTTCGATAACCAGGAATCGGGTCGTCACCGAACCCAGTCCAATGGCTATCACGCTGATCAGGATGAAGCTGATGATCGAAAACCATCGCAAGAGGTTGGGTGGGTTGGTCGGCGCAATCGGGTCGGCCGCCCCCCGATCCAAGCGTCTGAAAATAGCTGAAGCTGGCTGAATGGAGCGTGTCCTGTGCATGCGGCTTATCCCGGTTGTGCTGCTCGAACCACTTGATGAGTTCTCGATGAATACCCAGCATTCTCTGTGCCAGCCAACCCGTCATCGTTCTGTTTAGTGCCTGCGACGGAGCAAATGGACTTTTCAGGCATGCGTCAGCCCGAAAGAAAACGCATGGCTGGGGAACTTCAGCCAACTTTGGGGGCAATCCCCCTGTGAAGGGGCCTGTCAGGACACGACCTGCTGTTATGGCCCGGCGTTGCTGGGCGTGGGTAGTGCCCGGTTTTTTGGTTCGCCGCAGGCCTTCAAACGCATGAACCATGCACTGGCTTTTTTGCTGCTCGTGTCTGCCTGGCTGACTGTACGGGTGTAGGTCGAACAATTCCTGTCGATGTGCACCTCGTTCCACTTCTGAGTCGACTAAGGGAAAACTTTAGCCGGGTTGAAGATTTCCCCCCCGCAGATGCTGTTCGTCTCAATACCGGCGCGGCGTCTACTCAATTACCTTGCGTAGACAAGCGGCGAGGCGTGGTCGCGGACTGTTCCATTGAGTTCGCCTGGCGTTTTGCCCCATAACAACAAGAGGCCTTGCTATGTTCATACCCAACATCCAATACATCTCACTCGCAATCCGCCTGAGTGTGGCTAATAGCTGCACGGCAACTTCCCGCTGTCGGCGTTTTTTGTGGCTGGTTTGATTCTGCTCTTATAAAAACAGTGCCCAAGCACATCAAGATGTGGAGATGTCAGATGTATGAGGTAAAGCAATTTCGCCGTGGGCTTGGTATTGCCGGCGTGTTGGGGTTGATCTGTTCGCCGTGGGCGGCGCATGCCGAAGTTGTGGATGACAGTCACTTTAAAGTAGATACACGTAACTTCTACCTGCACCGCAACTACACCAATAACAATGCGCCCGTGTCTGAAGTGCATAGTTGGTCTCAGGGTTTCGATGCGCAATTCACCTCCGGCTACACCGATACGGCCTTGGCCATCGGCCTGGATGTGGATGCACAATACGCCGTGCGCCTGGATTCGTCGGGCAACGATGGTTCGTTGCCGTACAGCGTAAGCAATCAGCAGACGGCCCCTGACTACAGCCGCGCCGGTGCGACCTTCAAGGCGCGCTACAACAAGACCGAGTTGAAGGTCGGTGATCTTCGCCCGCAATTACCGGTGGCGTTCGATGACACCAGTCGGCAGTTGGACACCATCTACCAAGGGGCCGTGGTCGAGTCCAGGGAAGTCGATGGGTTGATGCTGACCGGCGGCCGTTTCTGGTCTGCCGTTACACGGGAATCTTCTAACCACGGGAAACTGTACAAATTTGGCACCCCCGCCAATCTCGACAGTGACGGCCTGGACTTTGCCGGAGCCACTTACGACATTACCAAGAACTTACAAGCCAGTTACTTCTATGGCGTCTTGCAGGATATTTATCAGCAGCACTATTTTGGCCTGATGCACATGGCTGATCTGGGCAATGGCTACAAGCTTAAAACCGACTTGCGCTACTTCAATAACAATGAAGCCGGCAGTGCTTTGGACGGTGAAATTGATAACCGTTCCTACGGCGCCTTGTTCAGCTTGCTCAAGAGTGCACACATGTTTGGCCTCAGTTACCAGCGCATGCTCGGTGACAGTGTGTTCCCGACGATGAACGGTTATATCCCGCAACCCTACCTGGTGCATTGGGGGTCGGTAGGCTTTATCCGTCCCGATGAAAAGTCATGGGGTGCGCGCTACAGCTATGACTTTGCCGGGATGGGCGTGCCGGGGCTGAAGTTCTTCACCCGTTACTACAAGGGAACTAACTGGGACCGCGGCGGCAACTTGAGCGACAACGAGGAAAGCGAACGTTATCTGGGGCTCAACTACGTGGTGCAGAGCGGGGCGCTGCAAGGCCTGGGCCTGGACCTGCGCAACATCGATGTGAAACAGAAGTACGGCTACGACTACAACGAGTTCCGTTTCGCCACGACTTACACCTGGAAGTTCTGGTAAACGCTGTCGCCGAGCGCGACTCGCTGGTGTTTTACCCCATAACAATAAGAGGCCTGACTATGTGTGAACCCATCGTTTTTTACATCTCTCATGCAATCCGCCTGCCTGCGGCAGGTAGCTGCCCAGCAATTTCCCAGTCGGTGTCTTGCGCACCTTCACCCGGCGCGCTGCGCGCTTGAGCGGATTCCAAGAGGAGCAAACACTAGTGAATATTCAGGTCGATAACGCGGTCCTGCAGAAGAAGAAAACCTACATTTACGAGTGGTACGTGGTCGGTTTGTGCATGATCGCCTACATCTTTTCATTCGTGGATCGGCAGATCCTGGCGCTGATGATCGAGCCGATCAAAGCCGACCTGCAGATCAGTGACACCCAGTTCAGCTTGTTGCACGGTCTGGCTTTTTCATTGTTCTACGCGTTCATGGGCATGCCCATCGCCTATCTGGCCGACCGCTTCTCCCGACCGAAGATCATCGCCGTCGGTGTGGTGTTCTGGAGCCTGGCGACTGCCGCCTGCGGCCTGAGCAAAAACTTCCTGCACATGTTCCTCGCCCGCATCGGCGTTGGCGTCGGCGAAGCGGCCCTGTCGCCTTCGGCCTACTCGATGTTCAGCGATATGTTCCCCAAGGAAAAACTCGGCCGCGCAGTGGGTATCTACTCGATCGGCTCGTTCGTCGGTGGTGGTCTGGCCTTTCTGGTCGGTGGTTATGTAATCGCCATGCTCAAGGACATGAACACCATCGAGGTCGCTTTTCTTGGTGCGATGAAGGCCTGGCAACTGGCGTTCTTCATTGTCGGCTTGCCCGGCATCCTGGTAGGTCTGTTGATCTGGCTCACTGTGCGCAACCCGGCGCGCAAAGGCCTGCAGGTCGATGCACAGGGTCGGGCCAAGAAGGTTGCGATGAGCGATGGCTTTCGCTTCCTCGGCCGCCACCGTGCCACCTTTACCTGCCATTACTTGGGCTTTTCGTTTTACGCCATGGTCCTTTTCTGCATGATGAGCTGGAGCCCGGCGCTGTATATCCGCAAGTTCGGCCTGTCGCCAATGGAGGCAGGCTACATGCTCGGCACCGTGCTGTTGCTGGCCAACACCGCCGGGGTGCTGTTCGGTGGATGGCTGACTGACTATCTGGCCAAGAAAGGTCATCAGGACGCGGCGATGCGCACTGGCGTGATCGGTGCCCTCGGCATGGCGGTGCCGGCCGTGCTGTTCCCTCAAGCCGATCAACTGTGGCTGTCGGTGACTCTGTTGGTGCCGGCGATGTTCTTCGCCTCGTTCCCGATGCCAGCGTCCACGGCGGCGATGCAGATCCTCGCGCCGAATCAGGTGCGTGCGCAGGTCTCGGCGGTGTTTCTGCTGATCAGCAATCTGTTGGGGTTGGGCCTGGGTACCACGCTGGTGGCGCTCTTGACCGACCGTTACTTCGGTTCGCCAGCGGCGGTGGGCTCGTCGATGTCGCTGGTGATTTGCGGCGCGTCGGCATTGACGGTGCTGTTGCTATGGCGTGGTTGCCGTCACTTCCGCGAAAGCTATGCCCGGGAGCACCCGATCCAGGCGTGACATAAAAAAGTCCATGTTCGGTACCCCGGCCTCGCTGCGTTTCCACGCAGCGGGGCCGATCCGCTTCAGGTCAGGAGAATCGCTGATGTTGAATGACGTACACCTGCTGGAACGGCACAGCCTGCTCAGATCGGCCGATTACCGTGAGATCAGGGACAAGGTCAGCCATTACCTGTGCCCGCACAGCTTCAACGTCTTGCGAGATGAGCCGATTTACACTCGGCTCAATGGCGTATTCTTCGGCGATTCGGCGCTGCTCGACTTGCGCTATGGCGCGCCGGTGGAGATCACCATCGGTGACATTGCCGATCAATATCTGTTTCGCATTACCTTGCAGGGGCATTGCGAAGTGGCCCACGGGCGGCGCAGCGCGGCGATGCAGTCGGGTTACCTGAGCGTTTCCTCGCCGTTCGCGCAAAGCCGCATCGTCACCGATGGCCAATGCCGCAACTTGATCCTGCGCGTGGACCGTGATGCCCTGGAGACGCAACTGCAGCGCCTGCTCGGTCGCAGCCTGCGGCAGTCGGTGATCTTCGATGTCAGCGTCGACCATTTAGGCGCCGGCGTGGTCAGTCTCTTTCACACCCTGGACTACATCTGCCGGCTTTACGGCAGCGGCGTGGACGGTTCGCGCATCGCCAGCGGCCTGTCCGAATACCTGATGCAACTGTTGCTCACACAGTTGCCGCATAACTACTCCGCGGATCTTTTGTTCGATTCGCGCGCGCCGCTGCCGCACCACGTGAAGAAGGCCCGCGACTATATCGAGGCGCACCTCGACGAACCGATCAGCCTGGCAACCCTGAGCGAGCTATGTGGTGTCTCGGTCCGCACCTTGCAGAACGGCTTCAAGCAGTTTCTCCAGCAAGCACCGGTCGAGTACATCCGTGACCGTCGTCTGGCGCTGATCCATGAGTCGCTGAAGCAGGGCAGGGCCGGTGAGACCGTCACCGATATCCTGTTGCGTCACGGCATCAACAGCTTCGGGCATTTTTCCAGCGCTTATCGGCAACGCTATGGCTGCCTGCCGTCGGACACCCTGCGGCGACAGAAGCATTGAGTCATCTGCGTAATCCGTCAGTCGGCTGCGCAATCGGAGGAGTTCGTGACAGTGCGGCTCGATAGGATCGAGTCTCTAACAAAAAGGAGTATCTGCATGAATATTACTGTGCTGGGTGGTGGTCACGGCTGTTACGCCGCTGCTGTCGAAATGGCTGAAAAGGGGCACCAGACCCGCCTGTGGCGTCGGGACTCCGCCGCGCTGAAGGAACTGCTGGCCATCGGCAGCCTGACCATCAAGGACTACAAAGGCACTCGCCAGTTATCCGTCGGCCAGCAGGGCGACATGCTGTCGTTCACCGACGACCTGGCCGAAGCCCTGGCCGACGCACAATTGGTGATCATCCCGCTGCCATCGACCACCCACGAAGACCTGGCCAAGCACGTCGCACCGCACCTGCATGACGGTCAAGTCGTATTCCTGCCACCGGGCACCTTCGGCAGCTACGTGTTCGCCAAGGCCATGGCCGATGCGGGCAACCACAGCAAGGTCGCCTTCGCGGAAACCGGCACGCTGCCGTACCTGGTGCGCAAGCATGGCGCCAGCGACCTGGTGATCAGTTGCTACGCCACCCGCCTGCCGACCGGCGTGTTCCCGAGCAACCTGTCCGAGCACGCCTTCGCTGTGCTGCGCGAGGCCTACCCGAGCGTCGAGCCGATTGAAGACGCCCTGAGCGGTGCGTTGATGAACGCAGGTCCCATCATCCACCCGCCGCTGATCATGATGAACGCGGGCCCCCTGGAGCATTTCGAGGCCTGGGACATTCATAACGAAGGCACCCAACCGTCGATTCGTCGCGTGACCAACCAGCTCGATGCCGAGCGCATGGCCGTGCGCGAAGCACTGACCTACGGCGCGCCGCATTTCCCGCTGGCCGACCACTACAACACCACCGACGGCGATGAGTGGATGTACGGTCGCGGCGCCCATGGCAAGTTGACCGACAGCGGCGACTGGCGCGAAGACATTGACCTGCAGAAGCATCGGTACATGCTGGAAGACACCCGCCTGGGCCTGTCCTTCCTGGTGTCCGTCGGCCGCTGGGCCGGTGTGCCGACCCCGGTGGCGCAAGGCCTGCTGAGCATTGCCTCGGTTGTCGCTGCACGTGATCTTTACGCTGAGGGTCGCACCCTGGAAAACCTCGGTCTGGCCAACCTGAGCCGGGCGCAGATGACCGAGCTACTGACCAAGGGCTACAACTAATGAACGCCGCGCTGCCTCAAGTCAGCGTCGTCGGTGCCGGCCGGATGGGCGAGGGCATTGCCTTGGCGTTCATCCATGCGGGCCTGCCGGTCACCCTCATCGACATCAAGGATCGCGCCGAAGATGAGCGGCAGATCTACTTCGAGCGTGTGCGAACCAACATCCGCAGTGAACTACAGATGCTGGTACGCCTAGGCATGCTCCAGCCGGAACAGGCGGACATCGCGATATCCCGGTTGACGCTGCAATCCAGGTCCCGGGCCGCAGCGGCATTGCGCCTGTGCGACCTGGTGTTCGAAGCCGTGCCGGAAGTCATCAAGGTCAAGCAGGAAACCTTCGCCTGGGTCAGCGAGCATGTCCCGGCGTCGGCCATCATCGCGTCGACCACGTCGACCTTTCTGGTTACCGAGTTGAGCGAAATGGTCAGTGAGCCGCAGCGCTTCGTGAACGCGCACTGGCTCAATCCGGCGTACCTGATGCCGCTGGTGGAAGTCAGCCGCAGCGCAGCAACCTGCCCACAGGTGGTCGAACGGCTGCTGCAACTGCTCAAGCAGATCGGCAAAGTGCCGGTGGTGTGCAATCCGGTGGCTGGCTATATCGTGCCGCGCATCCAGGCACTGGCAATGAACGAAGCCGCGCGGATGGTGGAAGAGGGCGTGGCCAGCGCAGAAGATATCGACACCGCAGTACGCGTCGGCTTTGGTTTGCGCTTCTCGGTGCTGGGCCTGCTTGAGTTTATCGATTGGGGGGGAGGCGACATTCTCTACTATGCCTCGCGTTACCTGAGTGGGGCGCTGGCACCACGATTCGAGTCGCCACAGGTGATTACCGACAATATGCAAAACGGCCGCAATGGCTTGCGCGATGGCCAGGGTTTCTACGATTACCGTGATCTGGACGTGGACGCCTACAAGCAGCAGCGTATCGGCGCCTTTGTCCGCAAGCTTGAGGTGTCGGGGTTGACGCCAGTGTTCGATGGCGCCTTGAGTCGGGCCTGAGCCCTGGGCCCGAATACTCTTCAGATAAAACACCAAACCCTGTGGGAGCGAGCCGGCTCCGGGCGGCGTTCCGACGATGGCGGCAGCCCATTCAACATGGATGTTGGCTGACACACTGCTGTTGTCGCTCCGCCGCCCGTACCCACTGCCTGACCTCAACCTGTATGGCATAAGCCGGCGCCTCCACAACATTGAAATCCTGGGTGTAGCGCAGGGCAAATCCTTCTGCCCCCCATTCCTGAAACTGCTGCACATGCTTTAGCTCGTGCGCCCAGAGTGCGATGTTTTCTTCGGCGGTTTCAGCGTCCCGGAAAAGGATGATATCGATCAGCGTCAAGGCCCCGATATCGGGGTTTTGCAGCATGGCCGTGGCTGCGCTGAAATGGCCGTTATCGCTGACTTTGTAGCGCACGGCATCGAGAACGCCGGGATCGTACCAACGCAGCAGTTGCTCCCGGATGTGCGGTGGAATGGGTTGGAGGCCGGCCATGGCGGCTTCATCGCGAGCTTGGGTCAGCCACAGCGCCAAGGCGGGTGCCGCGTACTGGTAGAGGCCATCAGGCAGGGGGGCGAGCAGCTGTCCCATGTCTGGCAAGCAGAAGCAGTCGTCCAGACACACCTGTTGTTCACCCGTCGGGCAGACGTTGGTCTGGGCTGACACTTCCAGCGTCAGGCAAAGAACCAACAGCGTCACCAGGCGCAGGGTGATGGGCGGCATTGGGCGCTCCAGAGACGGACGCAGGGCGAACAGTGGATCACAACCGGCATAGTGAGTGTGGCCTGGAGGTGGGTGGAAGCAATCAATCGATAATCGCACGCTTTTTGTTGCGTCGTGTGTGCTTGCAGTACCCGATGTCTTGGTAGGGGAAAATAGAGTTTTCCCTTTGTATTCATTCGGTTATGAATTTTTATCTCGCTTTTATGAGTGGCTGGACGCTACAAAGTCAGCGCAAGGCTGACGACAGTCTATTGACCGGGTTAACTGGTTCGTACATTTTGATTGGCGATTGCTTTGCCCTGCTAAGGCCTCAATAAAAAAAATTAGAGGAAACTCCCATGCTGAACAGTCTACCGACTCTCAATGCTGCCTCCCCACCTCTGCTCTGCACCTCGAATGGTTTCGCATCGTCTCAAATAAACTTTTTAGTTGCCGCTTCAAGTTAGAGCGTCCTCAGGTAATTCTACGATCCGATATTGGCCTGCCTTTCGTGGGTGCTATCGCGTCGCGAGGCCTGCTGCAATAAAAAGTCTGAGAGATTCAAATAATGAAAAGAATAGTGGATCTGTATTTCAAGCTGTTGAAACTGTTAATTGTGCTTTGCATGTTAGCGATGGTTGTGCTGGTTTTCGGAAACGTCGTTCTACGCTATGCCTTTAATTCCGGTATCAGTGTGTCTGAGGAGCTGTCGCGCTGGTTCTTCGTATGGATGATTTTTCTTGGTTCCATTGTGGCACTCAAGGATCGCGCCCACCTTGGCATGGACAGCCTGGTCAAGCGGCTTCCTCCCCTGGGTCAACGAGCCTGTCTGGTGGCGGGACACATGCTATCGCTGTTTATCTGTTGGCTGATCTTCAGCGGAAGTTGGCAGCAGGCAGTGATCAACCTGGATGTGGTCGCTCCAGCATCAGGCCTGTCCATGGCTTTGTTCTATGGTGCAGGTCTGGTATTCGGTGCCAGCGCCGCTGTCATCATCGTTTACGAACTCTATCTGGTGCTCTTCGACAAACGCGGTGAAGACGTCAACGATGTTGGCGAGACAATGAAGCGGACTGCGCAACATGGCAATCCCGGGAGCACCCGCCCATGACTCTGGCTATCTTCCTGGGTTCGCTGCTCGGTTCCATGGCTTTGGGTATATCAATTGCCTTTGCTTTACTGCTGGTCAGTGTGGCGTTGATGTTCCACCTGGATTTGTTCGATGCACAGATCATCGCGCAGAATTTGCTTAATGGTGCCGATAGTTTCCCTCTGATGGCCGTGCCGTTCTTTATGTTAGCCGGCGAAATCATGAATGCGGGTGGCCTGTCCAAGCGTATCGTCAATATCGCCATGGCGCTGGTCGGGCATAAGCGTGGCGGTCTTGGCTATGTAGCGATCATCGCCTCTTGCCTGCTTGCCTCGCTCTCCGGTTCAGCGGTAGCGGATGCTGCAGCGCTGGCGGCATTGATGGTGCCAATGATGGTACTGGCAGGGCATAACCGAGGTCGCTCGGCCGGATTGATCGCCGCCGGTGGCATCATTGCTCCTATCATCCCTCCGAGCATCGGTTTTATTGTCTTCGGCGTCGCGTCCGGGGTCTCGATCTCCAAGTTGTTTCTCGCAGGTATTGTGCCGGGCCTTATGCTTGGTGTGGCACTGGCTATCGCCTGGTGGTTTATCTCGCGTAGCGAGAATGTCGAGACACCACCCAAGCGTTCGCGTGCCGAAGTGCTGCGTACATTAATCGACGGCAGTTGGGCACTGGGCCTGCCACTGATCATTGTATTTGGTCTCAAATTCGGCATCTTCACGCCGACAGAAGCGGCGGTAGTGGCAGCGGTCTATTCGCTCTTCGTGGCGCTGGTGATCTACCGGGAAATAAAAGTCAGCCAGTTGTATGAGCTTATTCTGTCATCGGCCAAGACCACCTCTGTGGTGATGCTGTTGGTGGCTGCCGCTATGGTTTCATCCTGGCTGGTGACTATTGCCGATCTGCCCGGCCAGTTGGCGGCGATCCTTGAACCGTTCATGAGTAATCAGACCCTACTGTTGGTCGTGATTATGTTGCTGGTCATTCTGGTCGGCACAGTCATGGACATGACGCCGACCATCCTCATCCTGACGCCAGTGCTGATGCCCGCGGTTACCCAGGCAGGTATCGACCCGGTCTATTTCGGTGTTCTGTTTTTGATTAATAACGCGATTGGCCTGATCACCCCTCCTGTAGGCACGGTGCTCAACGTGGTATGCGGAGTATCCAAAATAGGAATGGATGAAATCATACGGGGTGTCTGGCCCTTCCTGCTTGCGCAACTTACGGTGCTGTTCCTGCTGGTCCTGTTTCCGCAACTGGTCCTGGGGCCGCTGAAATTTTTCACAGGGTAATACCGGTGGAAGCTGTGTAACGCCACATCTAATAATAATGAACGGAGAATAAGATGAATAAGTTGATGAAGACCCTGCTTGCCAGCGCCTGTGCTACTGGACTGCTTCTGGCCAGTGTTGCCAGTCACGCTGATGAAGTTCGCGAACGCACGCTGCGTTTCGCTTTCCAGAATGTCAAAGAACACCCGCAAGGCCAGGGCGCACAGAAATTTGCCGATCTGCTCAGCGAGAAGAGCGCAGGAAAACTCAAAGTACGGCTGTTCCCGGGCGGTACCCTGGGGGGGGACGTGCAGACTGTTTCCGCCTTGCAAGGCGGCACGCTGGATATGACCGTGCTCAACTCCGGTATTCTGGCCTCCCAGGCCGCTGATTTTGCGATGCTTGATTTCCCCTTTCTTTTTAACAATGTAAATGAAGCACACGCGGTGATCGACGGGCCGGTCGGGGAAAAGCTGGCCGCACAGTTGGATAGTAAAGGTCTGGTTGGCTTAGGCTATTGGGATCTGGGTTTTCGCCAGTTGACCAACAACAAACATGCGGTGACCAAGATGGAGGACATGCAGGGTCTGAAGATCCGCGTGATCCAGTCGCCAATTTACCTGGAAACCTTCTCTGCCCTGGGTGCAAACCCGGTGCCGATGGCATTCCCCGAGGTCTATACAGGTCTTGAGCAAAACACCATCGACGGTCAGGAAAACCCCTTCACCGTGATTGAGAGCAATAAGTTTTTCGAAGTACAAAAGTATGTATCGGTGACTGGCCATATCTTCAACCCGCAGTCGCTGATTATTAGTCAGAAGACCTGGAATGCTTTGAACAACGACGAGAAGGCGCTGATTCGCGAAGCCGCTACCGAAGCGCAGAAGTACCAACGCGAAGTGACCGCTGCCAGCATGGACAAGGCGCGCGCTGCGATCGAAGGCAAAGTTGCGGTCAATGACATTTCTCCTGAGGAGAAAGATCGTTTCCGCGCACGCGTACAGCCGGTTATCGACAAGTTCTCCAAGAGCTTGAACCCTGACCTGGTGGCAATGATGTACAAAGAAATTGCCAAGGTGCGCTCGGCTCAATGATCTGAAGTGTCATGCATACCCCACAAGGGTGTGCTGGCATGCCTGCTGATGTGACGCCTGCTCAGAGACCCGCTCCCGAGCAGGTGTCAAATCAGCGAATTTGTCGCAACACCGCCCGTACCCACCAGAAAATTCCTGTGTTTTGTTGGTGCTTAAACAACAAAATTCCCGCCTGTTTAAACGAAGCCTCCTGTTACCACCCAAAGGCTACAACGCCTTGCGTCATCGCCTACGGGTAAGACAGAATCCGCCGGCTTGTACGACTGTTGGGGCGGTTATATCGTTTTCCGGTCACTGAAAAACAGTGATCGGGTTTGGTAGCCCGCTTGTGACAGTCGTATGGCGACACCTTATGGAGTCTTTTTTCTGGACTCGGTTTTTTATGGTGGTCATGCGTGGGGCTCCTCTGTGAGCGCCGGGTTTCCTGTCGCAACCGGTCTACCAACCCACGCATGGCCGCCACCCATCGTTTGGTAGCATGGGTGATGGCTCCTTAAAATTTGTGACGGGAGTTTCATCTATGTTCAAACCAACACCCAACCCACCGGAATCCGATCCGGCATCGCCCTACGAATCCCTCGATTCCAAAAAATTCCACGAAGCGGCCGAACGCGCCCTCGACCACTATTTCAATCCGGCGGCCCACATCATGGCCAGCACGAACGAACCCGAACCCATGTTCCTTGCCAACCCCAAGTACGACACCGAATCCCTGCTGGCCAATGCCAGCGAATCTCTGGGCTCGGCCACCACCATGCTCAGCAATTTCGCGGCGTTATTGGAGAACTCACACCGCAAGACGTTGTTGGGAATTACGCAAGTGGTGATGTTGGGGGAATTGGCGGTGAATCAGGCGCTGGATAAGGTTGAGTTGAAGGAGTAAGTACACACCCTCTGTGGCGGTCGGATAGTCCGTCGTCACAGAGGGGGGTAGTCAGTTGGCATCTGTATGCATGACGTATTAGCTTTCGATAAAAAAGCCCCATGGCTGACAGTGGCGACAGGCAGAAATCGACCCTCTGCAGACGCTCGGCCTTCTCCGGTGCCAGCGGCAGCTTTGTGGGTGCTACGGTTACGTGCCCAAAATTTTCGAGCTTTGGCTCGTCGGCCATAGCGACCGGTGGCCCAATTAAGAAGCGGACATGCCGACGTTAGTGTTTGACATAAGAGGCTCGACCTGGATTGATGGGGCGAGTCCTCTCGATGGAATGGTTAGGCATCGGGTTGCGTACTTACTGAATGGGTTGGTACACCATTCTATCCACAGGGTGTTCCATCGTGTTTTCCATCCATTTGAGTGCCTGGTCAGTTCCTTAAGAAGAGCCGCAGTGGTCGAGGCTTGAAGCGCCACGGGCAACGTCTCCGGTTTTTTTGTTTCTACTCTAGGTGGCCATCACGCTGCGGTTTCGGCCGCTGGCCTTGGCGGTATAAGGGCTGCGATCAGCCGCCTCGAACAGCTGCTCAACGCCCTCGGTTCCACCGGCGAATTCCACGACGCCAGCACTGAATGTCACCGTGACCGTCTCGCCGGCCAGCCGCAGTGGGTGCGTCGCCAGGTGCTGCCGGACGCGTTCCAGCACCAGCACCCCCTGAGCGGCACTCGATTCAGGGAACAGGATGGCGAACTCCTCGCCGCCGACCCGCGCCGGGCTGTCGATATCGCGCAACTGCGTACTCAAAACCTTCGCCAACACTTGCAGCACATAGTCGCCTTCTGGATGTCCATAGCGATCGTTGATCTTCTTGAAATGGTCTATATCAATCAGTGCCAGCGCACTCGGGCGCAGGCTGCGCATGGCCCGTTGATGCTCGTTGGCCAGCAGCGGAGTAAAACCGCGGCGATTGAGCAAACCGGTCAACGGATCGTGCAGAGCCTCGCGCTGCCAGTGCTGCCCAGACGCATCGGTTTCCAAAAAATGATGGTATTTCAAGGCCAGACTCAGGCTGACATAGGTGGTGGAGAAGACGAACCCCTGCAACATGAAGTGCGCCTCCTCTGCGCTTAACTCACTGAAAGGCCCCAATTGTTTGGCGCTCAGCGCCACTATCGCTGCCACCGCCAGCAGCAATGCAAGGTAGACGCCCCCCACCGGTACCCGGAAGACCAAGAAAAACAGGCCCGGCAAAATGAAATAGAACCAACCGTTGACGCCCCAGATGTCCAGCGCCAGCAGCACTCCGCAAAACAGCAGGTTTGCTAACACCCAGCCCCATTCACGGCCATGCGGAAGCTGCGCTGGCCAAGCCTGGTACAAGGGGTAGATCAGTAATATCCCGAGGCTGTCGGACAGAATCAGATTGCGCAGCAACCCCGCCGCCTCGGTCGATGGAATATAACCGCCCCACGCCAGGTTGAGCACAATCAGCAGGCCACCGATCGCGGTCGGCAAAAAACACACAAAAAAGCTAAAACGCGCCAGGTCACTCGCACGCTGCAAGCCAGCAGGTAACTTCCCTTTCAAAAAGCGCGCCGCGAGAAAGGCAACCAGGGTGTCGGCGGCGGCGGCAATCAATACATGCCAGGACTGCCAGAGCGCGCCCTCGTGCCTCATCCCCGGGTAATTCGCCAGCAGGCTGACAAGAAAAATTACCGGCAACGCCAACCCGCCAACCCGCAGCACCAGAATCAGACCGACTCCCGAGGCCAACCAGAGCAGGGTGATATTGCTCGGCTGCAGGGAAAACAGCAGCATGCCGAAGCGCGCGCACAGGTAATAAACCAATCCGCCGAGGATCAGCTGCATCCACTGCTTAACCGCTAGCATTTTGATTGCGCCCACTCACGACTGAGGCAAGCAACTCCACGCCACCGTTCGACAATGGCGGCGCTACAGTCACCGCCACCACCCCACAGAGCATCAAGCGGCTCAGCTTGCTCGACTGTTCCAGCTGAACCCGCGCGCCACTCATCTTCGAGGCGCATGGATTCGTCGCGAATAGAGAGATAGAGCGATATCACCTCTTCTTTCGCTAGCAAACCACGAAGTTGGTCAACGATTTCCTGCGTCAAAATGAAATCTCCATTTTTTTCGCGACGCTCAAACAACCGTTTAGCAGTCATTGTGGGTCGTTGACGGACATTCAAGTGGCCTAACGCCTACAACAGCGTCTGGCAAATGCGCGGCGCTTGTATCGGCGCCGGTCAATGGCTCGTAGTAGCTTAGTTCCAAATGACTGCTTTGGGCGGGAAACATAAGGGCAATAGACGGCTATGGCCGAGTTCCAGTCATTGAATCGAATTCCACTAATAACGGCTTACGACTTGATGCATTCCAGTAATTTCTGTCCACATTGAATGACCGGAATTGGCCGATTCGTGCCTGTAGCAAAAGGCTGTTGCCGGCCAGAAGCAGTTGCCCCCATAGGCTCGCATATTCGCTGTTTCACCTGCTTGCGCGCCTTGTCTGCTACTACTCTTACCCAGTGCTTGGAGTCCGAGCGTTTCAAAATTTCACCCGGTGAGGTGCGGGTCGCTTTCGTGCTGAACTCGGGAAACCGTAACAGCCGTTTTTCTTATCCCCGCACGTGATTGCTGGCACCGTCCAGTGATGCCACAATGCCATGAATCATAAGCACGCCAAGCATTAACCGCGACTCACTGACGATCAACATGCCCAGTCTCTGTTGCTGCTCTATCACGCCACGCGAGCCGGAGCGACTTCTGTCGACTCAGCTGCGTCGGCTGCTGTTTTTCGTGCTGCTCTCAGCCCAGGCAGCATGGGCGAACCCAGTCAACCAACAGGATGACGTCCTGCAGGTGATTGACGTACAGCTTCGTTGGAAACATCAGTTCCAGTTCGCTGGCTACTACGCCGCCGTCGCCCAAGGCTATTACCGCGAAGAAGGTCTGGAGGTGCGCCTACACGAAGGTGGCCCCGGCATCACACCCGTCGAAGAAGTACTCTCCGGGCGCGCCCATTACGGCGAAGCCAACAGCGAATTGCTCTACGCACGTTTGCACGGCAAGCCCTTGGTGGCATTGGCGGTGATTTTCCAGCATTCCCCCTCAGTGCTCCTGGCGCGGGCCGACAAAGGTGTTCACACCGTGCACGACCTGATCAGCAAGCCGGTGATGCTGATGGATGCACAGACCGACGCCGACTTTCTGGCCATGTTCCGCCACGAGGGCATAGACCTCGAGAAACTGAAATTGCTGCCCAGCAGTTATAACGTTGAGGACCTGGCCAACGACAAAGTGACGGCCTTCAACTCCTACCTGACCAACGAGCCCTTCTACCTGCAACAGCGCGGTATCGACTACAACGTGATCTCGCCTGTCACCTACGGGATCGACTTCTACAGCGACATCCTGTTCACCAGCCAGGCCGAGATCGACGAACATCCACAACGGGCCGAAGCCTTCCGCCGCGCCAGCCTGCGTGGCTGGCGCTACGCGATGGACAACCCCGAGCCAATCATTGACCTGCTGCTCAATCAGTATTCGGTGGAGAAAACCCGCGCACACTTGCAGTTCGAAGCCCAAGCCATGCGTGCGCTGGTGCTGCCCGACCTGATCGAGATCGGCCACATGAACCCCGGACGCTGGCAACGTATGGCTGAAGCCTTCCTCGAACTGGGCATGGTCACCAGCATCGACGGTCTGAAAGACTTCATCTACGATCCCAACCCCCCACAGCTTGTCGAGCGGCTGCGCAAGATTATTGTCATGATCAGCATTGGCTGCGCTCTGGCGCTGATTTTCACCCTGGCCCTATTGAAAGCCCAGCGCCGCCTGCGCAACGAGATCAAGTTACGCAAACTGGCCGAAGAGGAAGTGCGCAAGCTAGCCTTCAATGACAGCCTGACTGGCTTACCCAATCGCAACAGTTTTATTCCCTTCGCCAATCAGAAGCTGCTCAGCGCCAAGCGCCGTGGGGAACACCTGGCGCTATGCTATATCGACCTGAACCACTTTAAGCAGATCAATGACTGTTTCGGCCACCAGGCTGGCGATGCCATCCTGATCCACGCGGCTTGGGCCATAAAATCCAATATTAGAGAGTCCGATTTAGCCGCGCGCATGGGCGGAGACGAATTCGTCGTGTTGCTCGACGGCGCGCATCACAGACGCGATATCCAGCGCGTCACCCAGGAAATCTGCAAGGTCATCGCCCAGGCCATTCCCTGGAAAAACAGCCAGATCAAGGTCAGCGCCAGCCTTGGCGTGGCGCTGTACCCGGAAGATGGTGAACTGCTCGACGAGCTGATTTTCAAGGCCGATACCGCCATGTTCCGAAGTAAAGCCAGTATCACTGCGCAGGGCTGAGAACCTGTTTACGAACTGCACGTCCCGCGCGTTGCAATCAGCGTAATCATCGGTCATGGGGTCAGGGAATTATTGAATGGGAAGATCTCAAACACATTTTCAGTTGCCTGATAGTCTTCAGGAATCCCCAGAAGAGACGCTTATGACGATAAAAGGCTACTGCTCTGCTGCGGTTTGCGTGTGCGTTCTTTTTTGCGTGACGCTGTGCGTTAGCGCCGAGAATCTGGTGATCTATGGCGACAATAGCTACCCGCCGATTATTTACCTGGATAACGATCAGACCGCTGGAATCCTGCCGGCGATCTTCGCCAGACTGGAAAAAGATACCGGCGATACCTATGAGCTGCGCTTATTGCCATGGAAGCGAGCGTTGAAGAATGCTCAAAATAGCGACGGTGGTATCACCAATATTTCGCGTAACGAGGCTCGCGAAAAGTTCTACGATTTCTCACTACCGATTTACGACGACGACATCAGTTTGGTGGTTTTGAAAGGCCATGAGTTTGACTTCAATACGCTCAAAGACTTGCAGGGCAAGAAGCTCGGCGGTCTGTCTGGTGCCAGCTACGGTGAAGTCGTTGATCAGGCCATCAGTAACGGCGAGCTGCATGTGGAACGTGAAAACGGTGGGCAATCGAGACTGCTGAAGTTACTGGCCGGCCGCATAGATGTGGCGATTATTGGCAATGGCATTGCCGGGCTTGAAGTCATACTGGCCTCGGACCCTGGGCTTGAGGCCAATCGAAACCAATTTGTGATGCTACCCAAACCCCTGGTTCGCGACCCTCTACATTTGGCCTTTAGCAAAGCCATGAATGTGCAGCCGGCACTGGAGCGCTTCAATAAGGCGCTAGTGGCGCTAAAGCGCACAGATGAATATCAGCAATTGATTGGTATAAAGCCTTAGGAACCCTCACAAAAAGGGGCAAAAACCTGGTGCAACGCTCGCCCGCGAAGAGGCCTCCTATCGAGGCATTCTCACACCACGGCTTTGGCCTCAGCCTTGATAGCTGATTTGCGGTACGTCAGCAAAACGATGCCGGTGACCACAATCACCCCGCCCAGAACCTGTCCCGCACTGAGCATTTGATCCAGCACAATCCAGCCCATCAGCAACGTCGCCAAAGGCTCGATGTTCATTACCGGCGCATTGCGTGGCATGTCCAGCCGAGGCACCGAAATGAACAGCACGATAAAACCGGTGCCGTACAGCACCACCAAGGTGGCGAGGGCCAGCCATCCTGTCGAGGTCGCAGGCAGGTTTAGTCCGCCTGGCAGGGCGCCAGTCATTCCCGCGAGATTGACGCTGCTGAAGACGATAAAAATGGTCAACAGACTGCGCACCGAACCACGTACCTGAGACAACTTGTGGTCGGTGATCCACAGCGCGCAGGCGAACACGCTGGCGGCGCAGAATGCGAGCGCGACGCCCGGCAGCCATTCCGGGCCGACGTTGGTCGTGGTCGAAAGACGCCCGGGGACGTCCAGCACAAACACCAGTCCCACCAGAATCAAACCCATCAACGAAGCTGTGCGAGCGGTCGGTCTCGGGCCTCCCAGCGCCCAGGTGAGCAACGCCAGCAGGATGGGAAACACGTTGGCCACCAGCAGCGCCAGCGCCACCGGGACCCGTGCGACGGCGGAGTACAGACACAGGCTCTGCGCGGTAATCAGAAGGCCCAACAGCAATTGCCAGCGCCAGGCACCCGCCGGCAGACGCAGACTTTGTCTTTGCCACAGCACCAGGATGGCGAGCACCAGCAAGGTCCCACCAGAACGCATCAAAATAGCCAGCAACACCCCCGCGCCATCATCAAAAGCGACCCGCGCCGCCACATGGTTACCGGCGAACGCACAGCCCATGCACATAAGAATGATCACGGCGAGATGGCGGGGGAAGGGCGGCGGTACGGTTTGCGCTAAGGTAGGGCGGGGCATGGCAGATCTCGAAGGGTGACAGGCCAACTCGGGATGGCGTGGGTGTTTTATTATGTTGTCGTACAACTTGGTCGATTTTGTACCGTATTCGGGTAGGTCGGGCAAGAGAGATTGGGAGGGCTGTAGGCTTTGTTGTTGGGCTTTAGCGCAGTTTTGTGTGCCTCGGTGAATGGGTGGAGATCGTATGACCCGATTTCGCAGTGCCAAATCAGATACCCTTCGCGAGCAGTCTGCTCCTACAGAAACCGTATATTTCAGGCAATGATTTCGAATGAGGTGCTGGCCAGGCGCTCGCCGTTCACCAGGATGTGCACGGCATGCACGCCCACATAGTGTTTGCGCGTGGTGAGCTCCTTGATCTGCTGACCACGGCTGACCCGTTCAGTCGCCTTGCCAGGCAACGTCACCGCCTTAAGCTTGAACACCTTCGCCGACGTGCTGGCATTGGCTTTGACGTAGTCAATTGCATAATCGATCACCAGCCGCTGACTCTCTGCTACCGTGGATTTCACCACAAACGACAGTGTGATTTTCTCCCCCAGACGAATCACCGCCGGTTCGACCTTCACCTCAATAATCTCGACCTCAGCCTTGCCACTGGCCCCAATAATCGCCAGTGCCCGTTGATTGCCCTGTTTGATCAAACTGCGCAACGCATGCCGGGCAATCCACGCGGTGTGTCTGTTTTCCAGCGACCAGCCCTCAATCAGATCCAGCACCCACTCGGGGTGATCCTTGGTGATGTCATTGAGGTGGTTGGCTACGGATTTGCGCACGTAAAGGCTTTCATCCGCCTTGAGGTTGTCGAGGATGGCGGCGGCCAGTGTCGGATCGGCCTGAATCTGTTCCAGCCGAAACGACCACGGCAAACGCGGTCGACTGCCTTCGCTGGCCAGACGCCGGACGTGTTCATTGTCATCCCGCGACCATTGCTGCATCAGCGCCAATGAACGCTGTAAATCGCTGCGCAGAAAATAGCGGATCGCAAACTCCGCCGAACCAAACGCGGTGAAGTACTTGAGCGCGTCCATCGACTGTTCGAAATCATGGGCGCCATACAGCGCCACGTAATGCGGCAGCGAGATGCTGACGAAACCGCTGTTGAGGCGCGGGGCGAGGGCGCGCAGCACTTTGAGGGTTTCTTCATAGCCCAGCGGCAGCACCGCGTGCAGGCTTTCGCTGACCCGGGCCATGCGCTGCATGATCGACAAGTCGACGAGGCCATCGTTGGCCATCTTCAGGAAGGCCTTGGCGTTGAAGTCGGGGTAAACCGCCGTCATTTCGGTTGCGATGTGCTTGAGGCGTTCGGCGTTGAAGATATCCTTCAGCGCCGGGGAGGGCTGTTCGGCGGCGGTCATGGGTAAGTCCGGTTGAGGGGGTGGCTCAGGTTATCGGGGGTACTGATGAATGCCTCAAGCGTTTCTTTCATTAATACATTCCTTCAGAGGACCATCGCGGGACGGACTTTGCTCCTTGACTGATCGGCATCAGGCCTTGCGCGGCCTTTTGTCTCCTATATACCGCCATTCAATTGAATTTCTTGCTATAAACGCACTCCGATAACGGCGGCAACGGTTGCCATAGAGCACTTTACGTACCTTGTCGGACAAATTCGCTGACTTTTCAGTTGCTGGGGCCTCAAGTCGGCCTTAGACTGCCGCCCCTCGTAAATTGAGTGCCGGGTGGCGCTTGGAATAAACGGCGCCTTTCCGATGGCCTCACCAGGTCCGCCGGAACGCTCCCTAATTCGCCTTAATGCACGTTTTTTTATAGAGATATCAATGACAAAGGACAAGTTGCTGGCCATGCCGGCGGATGACTACATGAATGCTGAGCAGCACGCTTTTTTCTCCGAGCTGTTGCAGAACATGAAAGTCGAAACCCATGAGCGCATCGAACAGAACCGCATCGCCATCGAGAGCCTGGACACCCCGGCCGATCCGGCAGACGCAGCTTCCGTTGAAGAAGAGCGCACCTGGCTGGTAAACGCGATCGATCGCGACCAGCGCATGCTGCCTCAGTTGGAACAGGCTCTGGAACGCATCAAAGAAGACAGCTTCGGCTGGTGCGACGACAGCGGCGAGGCCATTGGCCTCAAACGCCTGCTGATCAGCCCGACCACCAAGTACTGCATCGAAGCTCAAGAGCGTCACGAACAGATCGACAAGCACCAGCGTCAGGCCTGATTTCGTAGCGCCCCGCATCGCGGGCGAGCCTCACTCCAAAAGGAGCAGGGCTGGCCCGCGATGCTTTTTTTCGTCTGCGAAAAACCTCGCGCACCTCTATTGTTCGGCTGCAAAAACCACGACTAATGGATCATAGATAATGGCCTTGTAGTGGCGTTAAATACGCAGACAACAATTAGAAGGTCATGGGGTGATGAAGATGACGAGAGACGGATCTCTGGCGGCGGCAGCGCCTGCGCCAGTGCTTTTGCCGAAAAACCTTTGGCTGACCCCGACCCTGCAAAGTGTCGCCCTGATGCTGTTGTTGAGCGGCATGGCGCTGGGTGGCTGGTCGCTTTACCTTGGCTTGCCCTTGGCCGTGTTGATTGTGTGGTTGCCGCGTCTACGCTCCCGCGCTACGCCCGAAGTCACCTCGATGGACGCTTCCAGTACCATCACCGCGTTGACTCGCGACCTTTCCTACACCACCAGTCATAACGCGCTATCCGCAGCCGGCGTAGCGTTTTCGGTCAAGCAACTGGCGGACAAACTGCAGTCGCAACTCAGCGCGGCGGCACAAATTGTCCGCAATGCCGAGGTGATGATCGCGACCGAGCAGGCTACCTCCAAACTCAGCCGTGAAGCCCTTGGTGCTGCCAGCGAAGCTCATCAAAGCGGCGCAGCAGGGCGCAAGGAGCTGATTGAATCCATCGCCCGAATGCATCAACTCAGTCAGCGCGCCAGCAACAGTCGCGAGTTGATCGAGGCCCTGAGCCTGCGCAGTGACGACATCCAGCGGGTAACGCTGGTGATTCAGTCCATCGCCAACCAGACCAACCTGCTGGCGTTGAACGCCGCTATTGAAGCCGCGCGGGCGGGTGAGCACGGTCGCGGCTTTGCGGTCGTGGCCGATGAAGTGCGCGGTCTGGCGGCGCGAACGGCGACAGCGACCGGTGAGGTCGGCGAGATGGTGGCCGATATCCAGCAACGCACCGCTCAGGTCGTGGAGCAGATTCGCCAACTGTCCAGCGACCTCGACAGCGGTGTCGAGCAAGTCGAGCACACCGGTCAACACCTTGAAAACATCGCGCGGCTGGCCGCTGGCGTTGAACATCAGGTCGGGGAAATCGCTCGGGGCGCGGACACCAATCGCGAACAACTCGACAGCCTGTTCCATGCCATCGAACAGATGCGCAGCGATCTGGCGGTCAGCGACCAACAGACCCAGCGTCTGGCCCAGGCCGCCGTGCAAATGGAAGGTCAGGCCGAATCCATCAGTGAACGCCTGGCCGAAGTCGGCCTGGATGACTATCACCAACGTATTTATGACCTGGCCCGCGAAGGCGCGAGTCAGATTGCCGCACGTTTCGAAGCGGATATCGACCAGGGGCGTGTCAGCCTTGATGACCTGTTTGACCGAAATTACCAGGCGATCCCCAAAACCAGCCCGGTCAAGTTTCAAACCCGTTTCGACCGCTACACCGATCAGGTCTTGCCGGCGATTCAGGAGCCGTTGCTACCGCGTCATGAAGGATTGGTGTTTGCCATCGCCTGCACACAGCAGGGGTATGTGCCGACCCATAACACGGTCTTCTGCCAGGCGCTAACCGGAGACACGCAGGTTGATACCCTGCAAAACCGCACCAAACGTAAATTCGCCGATCGCACCGGTATCCGCTGTGGCAGCCATCAACAACCCGTGTTGTTGCAGACGTACACCCGCGACACCGGCGAACTGATGCACGACCTCTCGGTGCCGATCATGCTCAAGGGCCGGCACTGGGGTGGGTTGCGGTTGGGTTACAAGCCACAGAGTCCTCGCTAGAGGCCCAATATCGTAGCGAACCTTGTAGCAGCTGGCGCAGCCTGCGTCCGGCTGCGTAGCAGTCGTGAAAACAAACGAAGCGTTGTTTCAGGAAATCCGCGCGTTGAGGATTTACGACTGCTACGCAGCCGGACGCAGGCTGCGCCAGCTGCTACAGAAGGGTGCTGGCACCTGACAGCCGGGTTAGTGAACCTGATGCAGACGCAGGTTCAGTTCGTCGACCACCCGCGCCCAGTCGGCGTCTTCCCGTAATTGCTCTTTCAGGAAACCGGCTTGCTGAGGCGTCCAGAACTCGGCATCGATCAGTTTTTTGTCGTCAGCCAAGGGTGAATGGCTGGCAATAAAATCGTCGATGGCCTTCTGGCTGGACTCCAGGCCGAGTTGGTCGAACAAACCTTTCAAGTCGTGTGTGGGTGAATCCATGTTCATCTCCTGGTGGTTCGCGTCGAGTGCGAGATCTGAAGGGCGGCTTCATTGCATCTGAGGAGGCCGCGCTTCAGGAGTTCGATGGATGTTCCAAAGCAGGAGTGAGCATAGACGGCAAATTCGATGATCAGGCTTTCAATGCACCTGCATCGACAGCCGCCTTCAGGGCTTGGGCCGATTCCTGGGCGGCAATGGCGGCAACATCCGCCGTTTTGAACCAGCGATCCTTCTCGACCTGGTGATACGTCACCGTGGTCAATTTCGGTTTGGCGCGCATGACAATCACTGCCTGGAATTCGCCGTCGATCTCTCTGGCTTCGCCCCGGATCATAAATTCGCCAATATCAAATTCCGTCACGTAGCAGCCTTCCCTTGGAAATATTTTGTTGTTTTGAGCGCCGTCCGACGTGGGAACGGGTTTCATGGGGCGGGCAGTATGGCAGCAGTTGCCCGCCGACGGCTGAGTTAAGTCGGCGGTGTGACGAAACGTCGGATGGATTGAGCTCTGCGGCGCCTCATTCGCGTGACTCAAGTGAGCGGGCAAGTGCACAGGCTTCATTGTGGTCGCCGCGAAAACCTCTGACGCGACCGGTGGCGGCTTCCTTGATATGGAAAAACGCGTTGCCGGCCAAAATCACCTGAAATCTCGGCCAGGCAGGGGCTTCGGGGGGCAATCGAGGTCGTTCGAGTATTCCCTGAGGGTGCGACGAGGCGTCGTGCGTATAAGGCATCTGGGCGGTTGCAAAATGAGTCATAGTGCACATATGAAGTCCTTTTCATTGTTTTACCGACGTATGTACGTCGTTTTGGGTAGTCTCTGTCAGCATCGCTGCTCTAGAATTGCCATCACGGGTTGGCGAATGCTGTACATCTAAAGCAATTTTTTGCGAGCGATATGTCAGAAAAGTGCTTTTCTTGAAGCGTTTTATCCTTAAAGTTAGTCATCCTGTTTCCTCTGGCAGCAAGAAGGGTATTTTCCTTCAACCTCTGACGACGTTGAGGGAAGACGGCGCGAGTGGTATTCCAGTACGCTCACCAACCTCGCGATGCACGAGCCCTCTGCCCGGATCAGGATTTCAACCCGGATTTTTTGCAAGACTATCGGTATGGCCGCTTTTTTTTGCTGTGCGCCTTTCCTGCGTGCGGTATCCAATTTCAGATATGGGGATGTTTCCTTGGCAGTAAGTAATCTCGATATGCATGCTTTGTTCGTGTTGGGTGATTTGCGCGCAAAGTTGGTTAAACAGTTTCAATCTCGTTTCGTCTACATCACCGAACAAAACGCCGAAGGCATTTACATTGCCGAGGTAGACACCGAAGAAGCGCTGGTGGTGGACGACAAGCCGGGGCTGAAACTCAAGGTCGGCGATCATTTCAGCGCCTCTGTTCTACCGAGCCGCGAAGGTGGCAAGCTGGACATCAAGTTTCGCGAAATCAAACTGACGGTGTATGGGTTGGGCGATTACGCGTTTGTCACCACCGCCGATGGTCAGGCAATTGTGTTCAAGGAAGGCCATAGCGTGGTCACGGTGTTCGCCGCCCACCAACAGTTACAGGAAGGCCTGACTAAAACCCTGAAAGCCGTAACCGCCAAGGCCGCGAAGTGGCGCAAGGGCGAGCTGGTGACTTTCAAGGCCAGCGAGTAATGACCCTGACCCGCGCCGATTTCCACGAACAGAACCAGGCCAGTGCACTTACTGAGGCCCGGCGGCTTTTCGAGCAGAAGGCTGTTCTGCAGGGAACCTGGCTGAATTGGGTAGCGTCACAGATTTATACACTGCGTCCGGCGGCGTACGCCAGCATGGTCCGAAGAGAGTTGTCACGCTTGCAGGCCGCTGACTAAAGTTAATTCCCGCCCCTCGAAATCAGGATCCTCTACTACAGTCAATTGACTGAATATTTTGAGGCTGCGGTCGTTCATCAGGCCATCCTGCTATTGCTGTGAACAGCACGAGGTGCAAAAGCATGAAAGGATTTCGACGGTTGCTGGCGGCGTCACTGGCCAGTGTCGGGTTGTTGACCTCACCCCTTCCGGCATTCGCGGCCCAGGCGCCGATCCACTTCGCCGACCTCAATTGGGAAAGCGGCAGTCTGATCACGGATATCCTGCGGATCATCGTCGAAAAGGGTTACGGGCTGCCGACCGATACCTTGCCAGGCACCACGATCACTCTGGAAACCGCACTGGCCAACAATGACATTCAGGTCATTGGTGAAGAATGGGCCGGTCGCAGCCCGGTCTGGGTCAAGGCCGAGGCTGAAGGCAAGGTGGCGAGCCTGGGCGATACGGTCAAGGGCGCCACCGAGGGTTGGTGGGTCCCGGAATACGTGATCAAGGGCGACCCGGCCAAAGGCATCAAGCCGCTCGCGCCGGGGCTGCGCAGTGTCAGCGACCTGCCCAAATACAAAGACGTGTTCGCCGACCCCGAAAGCCCTGGCAAGGGGCGCTTCCTCAACAGCCCGATCGGCTGGACATCGGAAGTGGTCAACAAGCAGAAACTCGCCGCCTATGGCCTGAACGACAGCTACGTTAACTTTCGCAGCGGTTCCGGGGCCGCGCTGGACGCAGAAATCACTTCATCGATCCATCGGGGTAAGCCGGTTCTGTTCTATTACTGGTCTCCGACGCCCTTGCTCGGGCGCTTCAAGCTGATTCAGCTGGAGGAGCCACCCTTCGATGCCCAAGCCTGGAAAACCTTGACCGACGCCGACAATCCCAATCCCAAGCCGACGCGTTCGCTGCCCTCGAAGCTGTCCATCGGTGTGTCTGCGCCGTTTCAAAAACAGTACCCGCAAATCGCCGAATTCTTCAGCAAGGTCGATTTGCCGATCGATCCATTGAACAAGGCCTTGGCCGAGATGAGCGAAAAACATACGCCACCGCGCCAGGCGGCGGAAGCGTTCATGAAGGCGCACCCTGAGATCTGGCAGGCGTGGGTGCCAAAAGAGGTGGCCGACAAGGTCAACGCCGACCTCAAGTAAACCGGTGGCTCACCCGATTGTATTTTGCCGAGTATCGCTATCACCGCCCGGAGCACATTCGCTCCCACTGGATGGATGCCCGAATATGAGTCTGATGGTCGCGCAATGGATGGCTTCAATCTTTTTGATTATTAGCCTGATCCACGTGTATTGGGCGTCGGGCGGCAAATGGGGTAGTGAAGCGGCGGTACCACGAGTACCCGGGGAGGGCGGCGCGCAATCAAGGCCTGCGTTCAAGCCGTCGGGTTGGCTGACGTTGCTGGTGGCGGTGGGGTTGCTGTTGATCGCCATGCTGGTGTGCTTGCGAGTCGGTCTGTGTTTACCTTTGGTGCATGACCGGTGGCTGCAATGGGTGATCAGTGCCATTGCAATACTGATGTTCGCCCGGGCGATTGGAGATTCGAACCTGGTGGGGTTCTTCAAAGAGGTCAAGGACTCGATGTTTGCCCGGCTCGATACCTGGGTGTATTCGCCGTTGTGTGTGGTGTTGGGGGCCGGGTTGTTGGCGGTTGCCTGGATTTGAGTTGTCTGGGCAATAGCCATCGCGAGCAGGCCCTGCCAGTCAATACAAAACCCCTTGATTCAGCTCCCGCTCTCAGTCCGCCGACTGCTCACCTCAGCCGGCACATCATCCCCGGCCATGCGCTTGCGAAACAGCGCCGCCCGAGCCAGCAGCAAGGTGGTCACCGGCACGGTGATCGCCAATAGAATTGGAATCAGCCAGGCATGCAGCACCAGCCCCGACTTGAGCGTCGAAAAGTAAATGATCGACGCCAGCGCCACGCACCACGCGCCCAATGTCGAGGCCAGCGCCGGCGGGTGCATGCGCTGGAAGTAATCCTTCATGCGCACCAGGCCGATGGCGCCGATCAGCGCAAACAAACTGCTGAGCAGCAGCAGAATCGCCACTGGAATCTCAACCCACAGCGACAGTTCTCCACTCATTCGATCACCTCGCCACGCAGCAGGAATTTCGCCAGGGCAAACGAGCCGACGAAGCCGAACAGGGCGATCAACAGCGCCGCCTCGAAATAGGTGTCACTGGCATAACGAATACCCAGCGTCAGCATCATCAGCATCGCGATGATGTACAGGTAATCCAGCGCCAGTACCCGATCCTGGGCCGATGGCCCTTTGAACAGACGGATCAGGGTCAGGATCATCGCCACGGAAAACAGGAACAGGCTCAGCAGGATTGCGTTCGACAGCAATGCGCTCATTCGAAGATCTCCATCAAGGGGCGTTCATAGGTCGCCTTGAAGTGCTGGATGAACAGCGCTTCGTCATCCAGATCGAACACATGCAGCAACAGAATGCTGCGGTCCAGCGCCAGCTCTGACCAGACGGTACCCGGGACCACGGTGCAGATCGCCGACAGCGCGGCGAGACCGTTGGCATCGCGCAGGTCCAGCGGCACTTTGATAAAGCGCGAGCGCGGCGGTCGGCGACCGGCATTCAGCACGCCCCAGGCCACGGCGAGGTTGGACACCACCACGTCGCGACCGACCACCAGGAGCAAACGCAGGATCACCCCGGGGCGACGAATACGAATCGGCAGTGGTCGCAACCGGCGCATCATCAGCGGTGCACAGAAACCCAGCAGGGAACCGAGCAACAGGTTGCCCGGGCTCATCGACTGGTTCAGCACCAGCCACAATAGCCAGAGCCCAAGCGACAACCAGGGTGAAGGGAGCAGGCGTTTCATGGTTGCACCTCCGCCATCGCCGCCTTGGCTGCCGGGCTTGGCACAGCACGCGTCCCGAGCACGGCCATCACGTATTGCTCCGGGTTGTTCAAGGCATCGGCGGCGGCCTGGGTGTAGCGCAACAGCGGTTCGGCCTTGAAGGTCAGCGCAATGCTCAGCCCGAGCAGCACGATGATCGGCACGCATTCAAACCGACGCAGCAGCGGCGACGGACGTTCTTGCGGGGTCCAGAAACGCTGGATGCCCAGGCGCGAGAACGCGATCAGCGAGGCGAGCCCCGACAGAATCAACAGCGCCAGCAATCCCCACGCCGCATTCGACACCGGTTCACCTGCGCCATTGCCCAGGCCGAGCGGGTTGAGCAGGGCGCTGAGCAGGGTGAGTTTGCCGATGAAGCCGGAGAGTGGCGGCATGCCGATGATCAGCAGTGCGCAGGCAATGAAACTCAAACCGAGGAAGGCCATGGTCCAGGGAATCACTTGGCCGACCACGGCTTTGAGATCGTCGTCCAGGTTGATGCCTTTGGGCGGTTGCGCGGAGGGCACCGGTCGCGCAATCAGGTCGGCGTCATCGAACAGCGGCAGTTCATTGACCGAGCGGGAACGCTCGATCAACTCGGCCAGCAGGAACAACGCGCTCAACGCCAGGGTCGAGCTGACCAGATAGAACAGCGCCGCCGCAATCAGGTTCGGTTGGGCGAAGCCGATCGCTGACAGCAGAATCCCGGCCGACACCAGAATGCTCAGGCTGGCCATGCGCTCCAGGCGTTGGGCCGCCAGAATCGCCACGGCTGCGCAGACAATCGTCGCCATGCCGCCGTAAATCAGCCAGTCGCCGCCAAAGTAGGCAGACGCCCCAGCCTGACCGGAGAACAGCAGCGTCCACAATCGCAGCAAGGTGTAGACGCCCACCTTGGTCATGATCGCGAACATGGCCGCTACCGGCGCGCTGGCCGAGGAGTAGGCCGGCACCAGCCAGAAGTTCAGCGGCCACATTCCGGCCTTGGCCAGAAACGCCACCGCGAGAATCCCCGCGCCGGCATGCAGCAAGCCACGGTCGGCTTCGGGCACCAGCGGGATTTTCAACGCCAGGTCGGCCATGCTCAGGGTGCCGGTGACGCCGTAAATCAGCGCCGCGCCAATCAGGAACAGCGACGACGCCAACAGGTTGATCGAGATGTAATGCAGCCCCGCCGACACGCGCGGCCGGCCGGAACCGTGCAGCATCAAACCGTAGGACGCCGCCAGCAGCACTTCGAAAAACACGAACAGGTTGAACAGGTCGGCGGTCAGGAACGCGCCATACAGCCCCATCAATTGAATCTGGAACAGTGCGTGGAAACTGGAACCGGCGCCATCCCAACGGGCCATGGCAAACAGCAACGCGCTGACGCCAATGATCCCGGTCAACACCAGCATCAGTGCAGACAGGCGATCAACCACCAGCACCAGGCCGAACGGCACTTGCCAGTTGCCCGGCAAGTACACGCCGATGGAACCTGGCACGCCGGTGGTTTGGGTCCATTGCAGCAGCGCCACCGAAACCCCCAGGCCGAGCAGGCTGGAGAACAGGTTGATTTTGGCCTTCAGCGGCCGGTGTTTCTCGCCGAGCATCAACATGATGGCGGCGGTCAGCAGCGGCAGCAGAATCGGCGCGGCGATCAAGTGCGTCATCGCATTCATTCTTTAGGCTCCCGGCCATCGACATGGTCGGTCCCGGTCAAGCCCCGGGAGGCAAGCAGCACCACCAGAAACAGTGCGGTCATGGCGAAGCTGATGACAATGGCGGTCAGCACCAGCGCCTGCGGCAATGGATCGGTGTAGTGCAACAAGTCCTGCGGAACGCCGTCCTTGATGATCGGCTCCCGGCCGATGAACAGGCTGCCCATGCTGAAAATGAACAGGTTGACGCCATAGGACAGCAGGCACAGACCCATCACCACCTGAAAGGTCCGTGGCCGCAGGATCAGCCACACGCCGGACGCGGCGAGCACGCCGATGGCGATTGCGATGACTTCTTCCATCAGACGGCTCCTTGCGTGGCGACAGGCTTGGGCTGGGCTGCGGTTTTGTGGCCGCGAACCGATTGGTGGGCGAGGGCGGTGAGGATTAGCAGCGTCGAACCGACCACCACGCCATATACGCCGATATCGAAAAACAGTGCGCTGGCGATATGAATGTCACCCAGTACCGGCAGGGTGAAATGCCAGGTGTGGGTGGTCAGGAACGGATAACCGACCGCCATGGCGCCGAGCCCGGTGACCGTGGCGAACAGCAGCCCGGTGCCCATCCAGCGCAGCGGTCGCAGGCTCATTTGCGCCTCGACCCACTGCGTGCCGGCGACCATGTATTGCAGGATGAACGCTACCGACATCACCAGCCCGGCGACAAACCCGCCGCCCGGTTGATTGTGCCCGCGCATGAACAAATACAACGACACCACCAGTGCAATCGGCAACAGCAGGCGCACCAGCACCGCCGGGACCATCATGAAACCCAGCGCGGTGTCGCTGGCGTGGCGCGGGTTGACCAGGTCAGTGACCACGTCCGGTGCCAGCAGGCGTTGCTGGGCAGGCAGCTGCAGGCTTTCTTTCGGAGGACGGAAACGTCGAAGCAGGGCGAATACGGTCAGGGCCACGGCCACCAGTACGGTGATTTCACCGAGGGTGTCGAAGCCGCGGAAGTCCACCAGCATCACGTTCACCACGTTGCTACCGCCGCCTTCGGGCAGGGCACGACTGAGGTAGAACGAGGAAATGTCGTTGGGCGTCTGGCGTGTCAGCATCGCATAGGCCAGCAGGGCCATGCCGCCACCGACCATGGTCGACAACAACAAGTCGCGGATACGCCGGATGCGCGCCTTGCGCAAGCTGCTTGGCAGTGGCGACACTTCTTCGATTCGTCGTGGCAGCCAGCGCAGGCCCAGCAGGATCAGCACCGTGGTCACCACTTCTACCGCCAGTTGCGTCAGTGCCAGATCGGGCGCGGAAAACCAGACGAAGGTCACGCAGGTCATCAGACCGCAGACGCTGACCATGGTCAGGGCCGCAAGCCGGTGGTATTTGGCCTGCCACGCCGCGCCGAGGGCGCAGACAATCGCCAGCAGCCAGAGGGTCACAAACACGATCGAACCGGGGATTTTCGGCCGGTCGCCCCAGCTCAGGCTGCTGTGGAGCATCGGGATCAACCCGGCCAACACGGCGACGAGGACCACCAGAAACAATTGGGTTTGCAGGCGATGGGTGCTGATCCGCCGCACCAGACGACGGGCCAGGCGCATCATGATCACCAGGCTGCGCTCGAACAGGCGCTTGCCGCTGAGCCGGCCAATCATCGGCGGGTACTTGAAGCGCCCGCGCTTGAGCTGATTGCGCAACAGCAAATAGAGCACGATGCCGCCGGACATGGCGATCAGGCTCATGATCATCGGCGCGTTCCAGCCATGCCAGATGGCCAGGCTGTATTCCGGCAGGGTGCCGCCCACCACCGGCAGGGCCGCGGCAGCCAGTATGGCGCCGACGACTACCGCCGGAAAAATCCCCACAATCAGACAGGTGAACACCAGCAGTTCCACCGGCGCGCGCATCCAGCGCGGTGGCTCGTGCGGGGTATGCGGCAGGTCGGTGGCGGTCGGGCCGAAGAACACGTCGACGGTGAAGCGCAGCGAATAGGCGACGCTGAAGGTACCGGCGATGGTCGCGACAATCGGCAGGCTCCATTCGATCCAGGCCGTGGCATTGATGAACACGGTTTCGGCAAAGAACATTTCTTTTGAGAGGAAACCGTTGAGCAACGGCACGCCGGCCATCGAGGCGCTGGCGACCATGGCCAGGGTGGCGGTGAACGGAATCAGCTTGATCAGGCCGCTGAGCTTGCGAATGTCGCGGGTGCCGCTTTCGTGGTCGATGATCCCGGCGGCCATGAACAGCGAGGCCTTGAAGGTGGCGTGGTTGAGAATGTGAAACACCGCAGCCACGGCCGCCAGCGGGCTGTTCAAGCCCAGCAGCAGGGTGATCAGGCCCAGATGGCTGATGGTCGAATAGGCCAGCAAACCTTTGAGGTCGTTCTGGAACATCGCGCAGTAAGCGCCCAGCAGCAGGGTGCAGGCGCCGGCGCCGCTGACGATGTAGAACCATTCTTCGCTGCCGGACAGCGAAGGCCAAAGTCGTGCCAGCAGGAACACCCCGGCCTTGACCATGGTTGCCGAGTGCAGATAGGCCGAGACCGGGGTCGGCGCCGCCATCGCATGGGGCAACCAGAAGTGGAAAGGGAATTGCGCGCTTTTACTCAAGGCGCCGACCAGGATCAGGGGTAACAGCAGCGGGTAGAGGGCGTGTGCGCGAATCAGATCGCCAGCGGCCAGGACCTTGTCCAGGTCATAGCTGCCGACCACATGGCCGAGGAGCATCACTCCCGTCAGCAGGCACAAGCCGCCCGCACCGGTCACCATCAGCGCCATATAGGCACCGCGTCGTGCGTCGCTGCGGTGGTGCCAGTAACCGATCAGCAGGAACGAGAAGAGGCTGGTCAGCTCCCAGAAAAACACGATCTGGATCAGGTTCCCGGAAATCACCAGCCCGAGCATGGCGCCCATGAACGCCAGGAAAAACGCGAAAAATCGCGGTACCGGATCGTCCGGCGACATGTAGTAGCGTGCGTACAGCGAGACCAGTGTGCCAATGCCCAACACCAGCAGCGAGAACAGCCAGGCGAACCCGTCCAGACGCAAGACGAAATTCAGACCGAGGCTTGGCAGCCAAAAGTATTCTTCGCGGATCACGCCGCCTTGGGCGATGTGCGGGTACAAGAGCGCGACCTGGACGGTGCCGATCAGTGCGACCAGGCCCGCCAGCAGGGAGGCAGTATTACGCGCGTTGTGCGGCAGCACGGCTGCCAGACAGCTGCCGATAAAAGGCAGAAGCAGTAGAACTATCAGGGACATAGGCTTCTAATCTGCGGAAGTTTGTGAAGCATCATACGTGCCACAACCCGGATCGCCAAACGCCATGCTGTCGCAGAATCCTTCACGGTAGACGCAAAAACCTTGGATCACATTGTTTCAAAGATTTGTATCCACCGGGCTGGACCCATCGCCGGCAAGCCGGTCTCGCTCCCACAGGGGAATGCAATCAAACTGTGGGAGCGAGCCTGCTCGCGATAGCGATCTGACTGGCAATCGAGATATTAAGGTTCAACCGGTGTTTCCTGCTCCAACTCTGGCTCTGCTGGGACCTTACCCTTGGTCTTCAACTCACTCACAATCACCGCCGCCACAATCAACCCCGCGCCCAGCAGTGCAATCGCCGGCAACCGCTCCCCGGCAATCCGTCCGACAATTCCTGCCCACACCGGTTCTCCCGCATAAATCAACGTCGCCCGCGTCGGTGAAACGCTCTTCTGCGCCCAGTTCATCGCCACCTGAATCGCCGCACTCGCCGCGCCCAGGCCCAACGCGCTGCACAACAGCAACCAGGAGAAGTCCGGAATACGTTCCTGAGTCGGCACTACCATCAAAAACGCCAGCACCGACGTGGTTGCCAATTGCACCACCGTCACCCGACGTACATCGACCTGGCCGGCATAGGTGCTGATCAGAATGATTTCGGCGGCAATCGCGATGGCGCTGATCAGCGTGGCGATTTCACCAGGGCTGAAATTGAACGAAGCGCCGGAAGGCCCCGACAACAGCATCAACCCGGTAAACGCCAGCATGATCCCGATGCTCGGCATCAACCCCGGACGTCGTCCCAGCACCAGCCATTGCAGCAACGGCACGAAGGGTACGTACAACGCGGTGATAAACGCCGATTGACTGCTGGGGATGCTCTGCAAACCCACCGTCTGCAAGCCATAACCGAGCATGATCGCCACCCCGATAAAGGCCCCGGCCTTGAGTTCGAACAGGGTCAGTTGCCGCAGGTGGCGCCAGGAGAACAGCGCAACCAGGATCGCGGCAGCGGCGAAGCGCAGGCCGACGAAAAACATCGGGCCGCTGACGGTCATCGCGTGCTGCACCAACAAAAAGGTGCCGCCCCAGACCATGGTGATCAGCACCAGCACGCACTCGGCTTTGCTGAACCGTGAGAAACGGGGGGAAGAGTTCACCGACGTCATGACCTTGCACACTACCTGAGGGGGACGCACAATGCGCCGAATGTTGCGCAGTATACTGCCCAACCCCACCAAGTGAGCAATATAGTGCACAAAGATTCCCCGCCACGGGCTTCGGTCCTCCAGCACGTCAGCCAGAACGTTCGCCGTTTGCGCCACGCCGCCGACATGAGCCAGACCGCATTGGCCGAAAAGTCCGGCGTCAGCCGCCGGATGCTGGTAGCCATGGAGGCCGGCGAGAAGAATGTCAGCCTGACCACCCTTGACCGCGTAGCCCAAGCGCTGGACGTGGCGTTCAGCGATTTGATCCAGGCCCCGGATGCCCGCGACCCCAGTCGAATCAACGAAGTGGCGTGGGCCGGATTAATCCCCGGCAGCAAAGCCGTTTTACTGTCCAAAGCCAACGCCACTCGCGAAGTGGAACAGTGGGAGTGGTGCCTGCAACCGGGGGAAATTTACCCGTCGCAACCGGACGCCGAAGGCTGGAGCGAGCAGATCTACGTGTTCGAAGGCTGCCTGACCTTGATGCTGGGCGACACGCCGCAGCACATTGCTGCCGGTGAGTTCTACATGTTCGCCAGCAACCAGCCGCATTGCTATCGCAACGACGGGCCAGTGGCCGCGCGGTTCGTGCGCAATGTGGTGATCTGACTGTTTGCGGGTCAACAGTGGATAAACACTTTGCCCTTCTAAAGCTGTAGATTTTTATAGGAATGTATTTCAACTCATTGAAATATAATGAAATTGTAGTTAGGCACGACTCCTGCTGTAGTCTCCGGGGCAATCACCGGGCAGGGGGCTGGCGGCGATGCGGCAGGAGGAGAAGGAAGTGGTGTCTGCCTCGACGCCATCGCGAGCAGGCTCACTTCTACCAAAGAGGGATTTGTTGCTGGAGAGCAACACATTAAGGTGGCCCGCACAGCTTTCCATTCCGGCAACCATTAACCAGTGAGCAGGGCATGAACGAAATCCAAAGCGGACCGGCGAGCAACGCCCGCCACGCCGACATTCTGATCATCGGCGGCGGCCTCAGTGGCGCGATGCTGGCGGCGCAACTGTTGCGCTTGCCTGGCCGGCGCTCGGTGCTGGTGATCGAACCGCGTACCGAATTGGGTCGGGGTGAAGCCTATAGCGCGGTCGAATTGGGCCATACGCTGAACGGCAACGCGGCACGGATGAGTGTTGACCCGGATAACGCCGATGACCTCACGCAATGGCTGACCGACCACATCGGCGCTGGTGGCTGGCCCGAATCGGCCGAACAACCGGTGCCGATCAGCGAATTGTTCCCGCCACGGGGTCTGTTCGGCGTGTACGTGCAGCAACGCCTGGCCGAAGCGCAAGCCGTCGGGGCACTGAATGGCTCCACGGTCGAGCATGTGCAGGCGGAAGTGATCGATCTGCAAACGGACGACGATTCAGTTCGGCTGACATTGAGTGACGGGCAACGCTTGCAGGGCGCTTTTGCAGTGCTGGCGACCGGGATGTTTCCTGCCGCGCGCACGCCGCAGAAAGAGTCCAGCGGTTTGAATGCCGCCGCGCTGGATCCGTGGGATGTCGCCGCCATGCGCCAGCTTGATCCACAGTCGACGGTGCTGATCATAGGTTCCGGCCTGACCATGGTCGATGCCGTGGTGTCGCTGGAACAGGCCGGGCATCGCGGGCCGATCGAAGTGTTTTCCCGGCATGGCTTGCTCCCGCATGTGCGTCGGCAACCACCGGCCTGGGTCGATTTTCTGGCCGAGGATCACAGCATTCGCACACCCCGCCAGTTGGTGCGCGAACTGCGTCGACATTGTCGGGAGGCCATCGTCCAAGGCATCGACTGGCAAGCCCCCCTCGACACCGTGCGGGCACACATCGGACGGTTATGGAATCAGGCGACAGACCGGCAGCGTCGGCAGTTTGTGCGACATGTCCGGCCGTGGTGGGAAAGTCATCACCACCGCTCGCCACCCTTGAGTGCCGCCCTGGTGGAGCGGTTGCACAGGGAAGGGCGCTTGCGAATTCAGGCGGCGTCGTTCAAAGGCCTAGAGCCGGGGTCGCAGGACGGGGTCAGCATTCGCATTCGTCGCCGTGGCGAGGCCGATACCTGTGTGGTGCGGGGCGCGGCGTTGATCAACTCCAGTGGCATCGAGTATGACTGGCGCCGGGTCGCTCGACCGCTGCCACAGCAACTGCTGGCGCGCGGATTGATTCGCCCGGGACCGTTGGCATTGGGGATTGCGGCGGCTGTCGACGGTGCCGTACTGGACGCCGAGGGCCAGATCGCCCGGCGTCTGTTCGCCATGGGGCCACCGTTGCGCGGCATGTGGTGGGAAAGCACCGCAGTCACCGACGTCGCGCTACAGGCCAAAGCCCTTGCCGCACGATTGGTGGTAGCAGCTGCCGAGCCCGCGAGGCTGCGTCCGGCCGCGCAGCGGTCGTAAACCCTGCGCACTCGGTTTTCCTGAAACACTGCGTCGCCTGATTTGACGACCGCCACGCGGCCGGACGCAGCCTCGCGGGCTCGGCAGCTGCTACGGGGGGATCAGTGTGGCTCAAAGAAAACCCCGGGTAGAGCGGATCTATCCGGGGTTTTTTGTTCAAACGGCGCAAAAGTCATTAATCAATAACGTTGATACTTCGAGCCGAACTCAGGGCGGTTTTCAGCAACATATAGTGTGCTCGGCTGACTGTCTTTGTGATCGCTACCGACGGTGTTCACGTTCAGTGTGGCCGGCTGGCTGACTTTAACGGCGGCGACAACCTGGGAGGTGGCGTGCGGCGCAGCGATGGCGGACGTAGCGCCAAGTACCGAGAGGGCGAAACCAAGACCGATGAGGCTTTTCATGAAGTTGCTCCAGAGCGTGGGAAGAAGATGTCGCCACTGTAGTGCTGGAGCCCGGTGATGAAAAAACACCCTTGGGCATAGTCGTTATCGAGCGCGTTGATCCATGTCGCTCCCACAGGGGATCTTCATTTTGGTGTGGATCCCGATTCTGCGCCGAGCAGCTCCACCGGGTAGGAAAACACATAGCCCTCGCTGCGCACGGTCTTGATGTAGGTTGGCTCGCGTGAATCATCCAACAGGCGTTGGCGCAAACGGCTCACCAGCAAATCGATGGAGCGGTCGAACAGGTCGGAATCGCGGCCCTGGGTCAGGTTAAGCAATTGGTCACGGCTGAGTACCCGTTGCGGGTGGTCGAGGAACACGCGCAGCAAGCGGTATTCCGCGCCACTGAGGGCGACCATGGTGTCGTCTTCATCCAGCAAGTGGCGCGCCGTGGTGTCGAGGCGCCAGCGGCCGAAGCCGAGCAACCGGCCCGTTTCGGTGATCAGCAGGTTCGGCGGTAGCATCCGCGTGCGGCGCAATACGGCGTTGATCCGCGCCAGCAACTCACGGGCAGCGAAAGGTTTGGTCAGGTAATCGTCGGCGCCCATTTCCAGGCCGAGGATACGATCGGTTTCGTCGTTGCGCGCGGTGAGCATCAGGATTGGCGTGGCTTTGTGTTTGCCGGCGCGCAATTCACGACACAGCACCAAGCCGTCATCGCCGGGCATCATCAGGTCCAGCACGATCAGGTCCACCTGATTGGCTTCCAGAAAATGGCGCATCTGCCGACCGTCGGCAACCACGGTGGTGCGCAGGCCATTTTTCTTCAGGTAATTGCCCACCAGCTCGCGGATCTCGCGATCGTCATCGACAATCAGGATGTGGTTTACATGCTCCATTGCTCAACCCTCTTGTTGTTCGCGTGGTGCGCGTTGCAGGCCGTTGCGGGGATTTGTATCGCACTGTATCGGGCGTGCTGTTGGATACCTTACGCCTTAATAACGCTGTTTTGGCGACACATGGCAGATACCGGCGGGCGATTAAATGGCTTCCATCGAGACAAGACGACTTGCCTCATACCCGCTGCTAAAAGCACAGACAAAATGACTTGTAGGGACATCGCCATGAAGATGAATGTGTTAAGCCGTAAAACCGCATCTCGCCGCCGCTTCATGGCGCCGACGATGCTCGCATTTGCGCTCATGCAGTTCGGTGCCCTCGGCGCTGCCACTGCGCAAGCCGCTACCACGGCCGCAGAGCCGGCGGTGGCCAGTGCGCAGTCGTACACCCCGTTCGGCCCGCTCAAGCACGTCAATGCCGGGTTGCTGAGCGTGGCTTACGCCGAGGTCGGCCCGGCTGACGGCCCAGTGGTCATTCTTCTGCACGGCTGGCCCTACGACATTCACAGCTATAGCGAAGTGGCGCCGCTGTTGGCGACCAAGGGTTATCGGGTGTTGATCCCCTATGCACGGGGTTACGGCGACACGCATTTCCTGTCTGACAAGACCCTGCGCAACGGCCAGCCTGCGGCGTTGGCCAGCGACGTCATCGACTTCATGGATGCGCTGAAGATCAAACAGGCCGTGCTCGGCGGCTATGACTGGGGCGCGCGTTCGGCGGACATTGTTTCGGCGCTGTGGCCGGAACGGGTCAAGGCGCTGGTCTCGGTGAGTGGCTACTTGATCGGCAACCAGGCCGCGGGCAAGAATCCGCTGCCACCCAAGGCCGAGTTGCAGTGGTGGTATCAGTTCTATTTCGCGACCGAGCGCGGCCAGGCCGGCTACGAAAAAAACCGTCATGACTTTGCCAAGCTGATCTGGCAAACGGCGTCCCCGAAGTGGGCCTTCGACGACGTGACCTATGACCGCAGCGCAGTCGCGCTGGACAACCCTGACCATGTTGCGATCACGATCTTCAACTACCGCTGGCGGTTGGGCATGGTTTCAGGTGAACCACAATACGAAGCGCTGGAGCAGCAGTTGGCCAAGGCACCTTCGATCACAGTGCCGACCATCACGATGGAGGGTGACGCCAATGGCGCACCGCACCCGGCGGCCGAGGATTATGCCAAGCGCTTTACAGGCAAGTATGAGTACCGACTGATCAATGGCGGCATCGGCCATAACCTGCCGCAGGAAGACCCGAAGTCGTTTGCCAAGGCTGTAATCGACGCCGATCACCTGTAACCAACACTAACCCCTGTAGCAGCTGACGAGCAGCGCGAGGCTGCGTCCGGCTGCGAAGCAGTCGTAAAATCGGAACATGCGGTATTTCAGACAGACCGCGTCAGCAGGATTTACGACTGCTGCGCAGCCGGACGCAGCCTCGCGCTGCTCGTCAGCTGCTACAGGGGTTAGCATGCTCGCGATGGCGGTGTGTCATCCAATATCAATGTTGACTGACAGGGCCTCATCGCGAGCACGCTCGCTCCCACAGGGATTTTTAGTGTTGGTCCGGTCGAGGGCTAGGCCACAACCTGATAACACGGCACATAAGCCGCACCACCCGGCAGTTTCATCCGGTGCTGGGCGACGAAGGCTTTGAGCAGTTCGTCCAGTGGATGCATGATCGCTGCATCGCCACGGATCTGGTAAGGCCCGTGCTGTTCGATCAGGCGGATGCCCTTGTCCTTGACGTTGCCGGCGACGATGCCGGAGAACGCTCGGCGCAGGTTGGCGGCCAGTTCGTGGGCCGGCAGTGCCTGGCTCAGTTTCAGGTTGGCCATGTTTTCGTGGGTCGGGTCGAACGGACGCTGGAAGCCTTCGTCGATCTTCAGCAGCCAGTTGAAGTGGAATGCGTCATTGCGCTCGCGGCGGAACTGTTTGACCTCTTTGAGCCCCTGGGTCATTTGCCGTGCGACCTGCGCCGGATCGTCGATAATGATTTCGTAATGCTTCTTCGCGGCGTCGCCCAGTGTGGCGCCGACAAACGCATCCAGCTGTTGCAGATACGGGGCGGTATGTTTAGGCCCGGTGAGGATGACCGGGAAGGGCAGGTGCTGGTTGTCCGGGTGCATCAGGATGCCGAGCAGGTACAGGAACTCTTCGGCCGTGCCCGCGCCGCCCGGGAAAATGATGATGCCGTGGCCGACGCGCACGAACGCTTCCAGACGTTTTTCGATGTCCGGCAGGATCACCAGCTCGTTGACGATCGGGTTGGGGGCTTCGGCGGCGATGATGCCCGGTTCGGTCAATCCAAGGTAACGCCCGCCGTGGATACGCTGTTTGGCGTGGGCGATCGTCGCGCCTTTCATCGGGCCTTTCATCACGCCGGGGCCGCAACCGGTGCAGATGTCGAGGCTGCGCAGGCCCAGTTCGTGGCCGACTTTCTTGGTGTATTTGTATTCTTCGGTGTTGATCGAGTGACCGCCCCAGCAGACCACGATCTTTGGCTCGACGCCGGGACGCAGGGTGCGGGCGTTGCGCAGCAGGTGGAACACGTAGTCGCTGATACCTTGCGAGGTGCTCAGGTCGATGCGTTGGCTGTCGAGTTCGTTTTCGGTGTAGACGATGTCACGCAAGGCACTGAACAGCATCTCGCGGGTGCTGGCAATCATTTCGCCGTCGACGAAGGCGTCGGCCGGTGCGTTCAGCAGTTCCAGGCGAACGCCGCGATCTTGCTGATGGATGCGGATTTCAAAATCTTTGTAGGCTTCGAGGATGGTTTTGGCGTTGTCGACATGGGCGCCGGTGTTGAGGATGGCCAGGGCGCATTGGCGGAAGATGTCGTAGGTGCTGCCGGAACCGGCTTCGCTCAGTTGTTGGACTTCGCGTTGAGAAAGGGTTTCCAGGCTGCCTTTTGGGCTGACCGAGGCGTTGATTACTTGTCGTTGGGTCATTCAATGATCCTTAAAACGATGTCACTCACCGAGCCGCGCGAATGGCATCCGAATAGAGTGTATCCATGGATGAAGATGGCACGAACTGCGCTTTACCGCCAAGTCCCCCGTTTGATGATGAAAAGATGAAGAGGATCATCAGCATAGCTAAATCCCTCGCAGAGGCGATAATGCCTGGCCGTCTTTTTTGTCCATGCCCCAAGGAACCCTGTCGCGATGTTCGAAATCCAGCCGAAGAATGCCCAAGCCTATCGACAGCAGACGCGCCGCAGTACGCTGATTATTGCCCTGATTTTCCTGGTGCTGGCCATGGGGCTGTCCACGGCAGCGGTGGCTTTGTTCGGTGAGCCCGGCGGCGACAACCTGCGCTTTAACGTCGGCGGTGTGTTTGTCGCGGTGTTGCTGATGGTGGCGCTGATGCGCGGCAGGTTCTGGAACCAGCCCTGGATGGCGGCCGCGGTGTATGGCTGGCGGCTCAAGCGCAGCCTGATGAGCGTCACCAACATCATGCATCAGGTCACCGCAGCGGTTGAAACGGGTGATCCGGTGGCCATGAAGCTGCTGCGTTTTTACCACCTGGGCTTGAACCAGATGCATGAACTGGACGCTAACTCCAGCGACCACAGTCAGTTGGTCCGCGAGATGGATCAGCACAAGGCACGCATGGAGGCACTGGGCATCGACCCCGATCAATCCCGTCTGGATCCGGCCTGGCTTGAGGCGGTGAAACAGTCGTCGAAGTAAGGCATTGAGGCGGTTTCCCTGCATTAGCCCGTCATGATGTGCGCAAATCACCTATTGTTGCGGTTAGGTCATTCAAGGGCGAACAGGAGAAGTCGCCCTGTCATAACGAGTCAACGAGCGTCATGGGGGGCATTCGTCTATTAAAAATCCCATTGAAAGTGCCCGTACCACCTTGCCGTGGAAGCGCAGCCTGCGTGCGTCGAGGCTCAAGGTCCGACACGCGGTGGTACTGCTTGTGGCGGTGTGCCTGTCGATGACGGCGATTGTGATATGGGAAGCCTGGACTTCGCGCCAGTACCACTTGCATGACAAAGAAGTGGCCATGTCCAACCTGGCGCAGACCCTCGCGTCACAAGCGCAGGCAACGATAAAACAGACCGACACGCTGCTGTTTACCTTGGTGGACCGCCTCGAAAATGATGGCGTCGGAGCGCAACAACTGCCCAGATTGCAACGTTTGCTCGGCGCTCAACGCAGCGAGCTGAAGCAACTGCACGGCTTGTTCGTTTTTGACGAAGAAGGGCGCTGGATCGCCAATTCCAATGGCGCCGAGGTGCCGGGCGCGAATAATGCCGACCGTGAATATTTCATTTTTCATCGAGACCATCCTGACCGTGGTCCGCATGTCGGTCGGTCGATAAAAAGTCGTTCGAGCGGTGAATGGATCATGACCGTGTCACGCCGGATCAATCATCCGGATGGCGGATTTGCCGGTGTGGCGCTGGCCACCATCAATCTCAGTCATTTCCTTGAGCTCTACGACAGTATCGATATGGGCCGTAACGGCGCGATCAACCTGGTCAGCGATGACGCCAGCATTGTTGTTCGGCGGCCATTCAACGAGGCTGAAATTGGCAGCACCGTGGCCAATGCGCCGCTGTTTACCCAGCTGTTGTCCGAAGGTGATTCCGGTACAACCACTGTCCGGTCCTTTGTGGACGGTGTGGTGCGGGTAGTGGGGTTTCGGCGGGTCAGCGGGTATCCGCTGATTATCTTCGCCGCGCTGGACAAGGAGGAAGTGCTGGCGGACTGGCGCAAAGAGACGGCGCTGAGCGCGGGTATCATGTTATCGCTGCTGCTGATTCTGGGCGTGCTTGGTTACCGCCTCATTCACGGCATGAAGCAGCAACATCACATCCAGCGTGTGTTGCTCGATGGCCAGGAAAAACTCATCGAGGTCAATCGCAGCCTTGAATTGCTGGCCCTTGAGGATGCGTTGACCGGACTGTCCAACCGGCGTCAATTCGACCTGTTTATCCTCGCGGAAATGGGCCGCGCACGGCGCACCCAGACCCACCTCGCGATGCTGATGATCGATGTCGATCACTTCAAGAGCTTCAATGATCGTTATGGTCATGTGGCCGGCGATGAGTGTTTGCGCCGGATCAGCGCGATCATCAAGGACAACATCAAGCGCCCCGGTGACCTCGCAGCCCGTTACGGTGGCGAAGAGTTTGCGGTGGTGCTGCCTGGTACTGACTATCCGGGGGCTTTTCTGGTGGCCGAAAATATCCGTCACGCGGTCCTGCGGGCGGACATTGCGCACTGTGAAAGCCCGGGGGGCAGGGTGACGGTCAGTATCGGTGTTTGCGCCTTCAACCCGGCCTCGCAGGACCAGCCCGAAGACCTGGTCAGCGCGGCGGACAAAGCACTGTATGTGGCCAAGGCCAGCGGACGGAACATGAGTGTCACGGCCAACTGAGTTCAGACAAACCGGTCGCTGCCCTGAACCAGCCGGGTGGACAGGTACGACTGCTTGAGTTTTTCCAGCCACCAGCCCAATGCTCGACCGTCATGATCGCCGCGCCAGCCGGCATACAGAATGTTCGGTTCGCGCGGGTCGGCCATCTGTTTTTCCACCAGGGTGCCGTTGTTCAGTAACGAGCCAACCCGGTGGCGGGGTAGCCAGCCGACGCCCAGGCCAGCGCATTGAGCCAGGACTTTTGCACGCATGGTCGGCACCGCGAGCACCGGTTGGCCGCCAGAGACGCCGTAGGTGCTGCCTTCCGTGCCCCGCGATGAATCGGCCACGACAATCGCCCGGTGCTGCGCCACCATCGCCCGTGAAATCGGTTCTTTGGCCTTGGCGAGCGGATGTTTGGGCGACACCGCGAACACCCACTCCATTTCCCCCAATTGCATCCAGCGCAGGGTCGGGATCGCCGGCGGCTCGTTGGTGGCGCCGATGATCAAGTCCGCTCGGCCTTCACGCAGGGCTTCCCACACGCCTTTGAGCACCTCCTGGGTGATGCGCAACGGCACGCCGGATTCCAGTGCGTCGAATTCGTGGATCACGGGAATCAAGGCTTCGAATTCGAGCAGTTCGTCGGTGACAATCCATAACCGGCTTTCCCAGCCGTTGGCCACTTGCTGCACTCGCTGGGTCAGCCGGGACACGTCCTGCATCAACCGCGCCGCCTCGTTCACCAGCAACTCGCCGGCCGGGGTGAGCTGCAAGCGGTAACGACGACGGTCGAATAGCAACGCGTCGAAGCGTTCCTCCAGTTGCCGCGCGGCGTAAGACACGGTCGACGGCGCCTTGCCCAAGTGAGCGGCAGCCCGGGACAGGCTGCCGGTCTCGCGGATCGCCTGGAGCAGGCTCAGGTCTTCAATCGACAGCATGGACTCAATCCTCGGCGCTTGTTTCAGGTGACCCGGCGCAATTTCCACAGCCTGATCAGACGAAGATAGACCAATACGTTGATTGCCAGCACCGCGCTGCCCAGCGCCAATTGAATCGCGGGTGTCAGGCCGGCCGGGTAAATGACTGGCCATATGTAGTGTTCGATAAAGCCGCCACCGTAACCGGTTTGCCCGGCCGCCTGGCGCATCAGGTTTTCCCACTGGGTCAGCGGGCAGGTCAAGTGCAAGACTTCCACCGTCACGCCCCACGCGGCCGCAGGCAGATGCGCCCAGATCAGCGGCCGCCACTTGAGCACCAGTAGCCCGCCGAACAGTACGAAGAGAATGAACAACAGATGAAACAGCAGCAGCCCGTCGGCAGCGATCCGGTAAAGCATGTTGCCTCCCCTGATCTGTTATGCGAGTTGCTTCATGGTACTCGGGCGTCAGCGGCGGCTCCATGGGTTCGAGGTGTTCAGTGCATATCAGCGAACACGAGTGTGTTTGGCTCGATAATCCCCGCGACTGCTGGCAAAGTCAGCGGTCTTTCACTGGTTGTAGGGCGTTATGTCGAATTCACTCATGCCGCGCAGTGCGTTTCTGCGTGGCGCCGCCGCGATCATGCCGCTGTCCCTGGCCACCGCGCCATGGGGCTTGCTGGCCGGGTCCATGGCCATTGAGGCCAACCTCACCCCACTGCAAGGGCAGGGGCTGTCGAGCATCGTGTTTGCCGGTGCCGCACAATTGGTCGCCATCGGCATGCTCAAGGGCGGTGCCGGGATCTTTTCGATTTTGCTGACCACGGTGTTGCTGACGTCCCAGCATTTGCTTTACGGCATGAGCATGCGTTCGGTGATTTCACCGTTGCCGGGGCGCTGGCGGGTGGGGCTGGGCTTTTTGCTCACCGACGAGCTGTTTGCCTTGACCAGTCAGCACGACAAACAGCAATTCAATCGCTGGTACGCGCTGGGTGTCGGGCTGACGTTTTACATCGCCTGGAACCTGTTCACCCTGGCAGGCATTGTGCTGGGCAGCAGCATTCCGGGGCTGGAGCATCTGGGCCTGGACTTCTCCATCGCCGCCACTTTTATCGCGTTGATCACGCCGGTGGTGCGCAACGTGCCCACTGTGGTGTGCGTCGCGGTGTCGCTGTTCTGCTCGGTGTTGTTCAGTTACTGGCAATGGGGCTCGGCGCTGGTGCTGTCCGGCTTGGCGGGCATGACCGCGGGTTTTATCTGCAACAAACTCTACAGGGGACGCGCAGCATGATGGTGTGGGCGGTGATTATCGGAATGGGCGTGCTGGTGTTTCTCAATCGCTACGTGTTTCTCGAGCCCCGGCTGCCGGTGCGCTTGAGCAGCAATGCCCGACAGTTCCTCGGTTTTGCCGTACCGGGCATGTTGACCGCAATCTGCGGGCCGATTGTGTTCATGCCCGACAAACAACTGAACCTGCAGTGGGACAACCCCTACCTGATCAGTTCTCTGGTGGCGGTGGGACTCGTGCTTTACACCCGCAACACCTTGCTTAGCATGCTGTTGAGCATGGGTTTTTTCTTTTTGCTGCGCTGGTGGCTCTGAATCGAGCGCTGGAATTTGTTCTACGCTTAATAGGTCCCTTCACAGGAAGAGAGGTGCGCATGGCCAACGATCCCAAACGTCCGGATGTTGAAGATGAGGATGAACCCTCGGAGGAAGAGATCAGGCGTCAAGAACGTTCGCGGCAGGACTGGAAACATGACGACAGCCGAGAGTTGTCAGACCGCGATGAAGAGCGTCCTCTGAAGCCCTGACCGACCCACGTATACGAAAAAGCCCCGCTATCAAGCGGGGCTTTTCTTTTGCCGAACGTTATTTCAAAGGTCTTCCAGTTCCGGAAAATCCGGATGGGAAGCCCGAAAGCCCAAGGTCTTGTCGATCCATGCATTAAGCTCGTTGACCATGACCGGTGGTTTGCCGGTGTAGTACGCAAGCGTTGTACGCAGAATTTCGCTGATATTGGGAATAGGTCGCAGGTTTCGGGTCTTTATGTATTGCCCGATAAAGCAGTCAAGTTGATAGCGCTCCGTCTTCGACAGGTGCACACACTCCAGGCTGCTGACTTGATTAATTACAAGATCGTCGCGCAACTTAGTTCTCTGCAAGGCTTGTTGATTGTTAGGAGTTTCCTTCTTTGTCGACTCTTTGGTCGACTGGGCAATGCCATGGGAAATGCGGCGCGAATCCTAACTTTTATGTCGCTTTATGTATGTACGAGGGAGGAAGTGTCGGACCAGCGGTTAATGGCCAATTCGGCATTCCGCGGTAAGAGAGCCTGGTGAGAAGCAGACGGTGTAACGCTTATATGCATTCTTAATTGGTAGCTATTCAGTTTGCTTATAGCGTGGCCGTCCATTTGTTGGGCGTTAATCAAGCTTATTGATTAATGCGCTGCTCTGATTCCTGACATTACCGACAGCTTTTTCGACCCTGTACCACTCGAATATTTCGCTGGTTTCACCCTGTAACAGCACCATCTGCTCGGCGCGCTCTTTTGGTGTGGCCGGATCAAGCCATTCGCGCGCCAGTTCAGGTGACAAAACCACCGGTCGCCGGTCATGAATATCGAGCATGCCGCCAACGCTGTCCGCCGTGATGATGACGAAACCGTCGTCGCCGCGCGGCTCATTGCCAGGGCCGGGAAATTGGCCGATGGCTGCACAGTAACTCGGTGCGCCGTCCCGTCGACGAATCAGCCAGGGCAGACGCGTCGAATCACCGGCATCGACCCATTCGAACCAGTTGTCGATCGGCACAATCGCGCGGTGTGGCCAGATCGCCCGGAAGAATGGGCCATGAGCGACTTTTTCCACTCGCGCGTTGATCGGTGCCGCGCGATCTTTCGCCCAGTGCGGGCGCCAGCCCCAGCGCACCGGATCGGCGTGCAAGCCGTCAGGCTCAAGGTGCAACAGGGCGAGTTGGGTGGTGGGCGCCGCGTTGTAGCGAGCCAGAGGCTCATCCCCGACGTGATTGATCATTGCATCGGGAATGCTCAACACGGCAACAAAGTCGTGAATGCCCCGGTACTGCGACAGTCGTCCACACATCGGCTGACCCTGCGGTTGAAAGCTGTGACGAGAATGTTCAGCTTAGCCTTCAGATCACATGGGCACGCTGCAGTTCGGTCAATGACAACGCCTTCAAACTCGCCAGCTGCGGATCGCGCCGATCCCGTGGATGGGGCAAATCCACGCTCAGTTGCTGGCGGATGCTGCTGGGCCGATTGTCCATGACCAGCACCCGGTCGCTGAGGTACAGCGCTTCATCGACATCGTGGGTCACCAGCAGCAGGGCGATGGCGTGACGCTGGGCGAGTTGCAGCAAGAGATCCTGAAGCTTCATGCGGGTGAAGGCGTCCACCGCGCTGAAAGGCTCGTCCAACAACAAGACCTGCGGTCGCGAATACAGCCCCCGCGCTATTGCGACGCGCTGAGCCATGCCGCCGGACAGGGCTTTGGGCAGCGCTTGGGCGAAACCGCCCAGGCCGACTTCCTCAATGAGTTGTGCGACCCAGGCTCTGTCGTAATGGTTGTCGGCGCTGAAACCGATGTTTTGCTCGACCGTCAGCCAGGGCATCAGCCGTGGCTCCTGAAACACGAAGGCCACTTCGCCCGCGTTGTTGCGCAGTTCGCCCTGGAAATCCTTTTCCAGCCCGGCGACGATGCGCAGCAACGTGCTTTTACCGCAGCCGCTGGGGCCGAGCAGACTGACGGTTTCCCTTGGCTGCAATTGCAGGTGAATGTTTTTCAGGACGGTGGTGGCGGCAAAGGATTTGCGCTCGACCCGAATGTCCAGCAGGTGCGCGGTCATGGCTTAGTCCTCGGTACTTTGACCGTTGAAGGTGTCGCGCCAGGCCAGGAAACGTTTCTCCAGGCCGGCGAGGAGGCCGTCGCTGAGTTTGCCCAGTAGCGCCAACACGATGATCGCGGCCAGCACGATGTCCGGGCGCGAAGTCTCGCGACCGTCACTCAGCAGATAGCCCAAGCCTTTGGTCGCGGCGATCAGTTCGGCGGCCACCAGAAACATCCACGCCAGGCTCATGCCACTGCGCAACCCGGTGAACAGGCCGGGCAGGGCGGCGGGCAGGAGAATCCGCCGGACCAGCCGACGCCGACTGAAACCATACATTTGCCCGACTTCCACCAGTTTGCGATCAATGTCGCGGATGGCCGCAACGCCGTTGAGGTACACCGGAAAAAACGCGCCGATCGCGATCAAAACGATTTTCGAGGTCTCGTCGATGCCCAGCCACAGCAACAACAGCGGCACCCAGGCGAGGCTCGGGATCGAGCGCAAACCGGCGAACGTCGGTTCCAGATACGCCTCGGCTTCACGGCTCAACCCCACCCACGCGGCGAACACCAGCGCCAGGCTGGCGCCGATGGCGAAACCGAGTAACACCCGCAGCAGGCTGGCGCTGATGTGTTTCCACAATGCACCGTCGGCCAGGTCCCTGAGGGTCAGTGCGATTTCGCTCGGCGCCGGCATTTGGTAGGAGGGCAACCAGCCGATCCGCACGACGAACTCCAGCAACAGAACGATCAGCACCGGCAACACCAGGCCCTTGAGGCGCAGGCGCCAGGCGTTGTGCAGGGAAAACCTGGCGCGGCGCGGCGTGGGCAGTTCCAGTGGCAGATTTTTGCTTTTGCTGGTCATGAGTTCCCCGTTACTGACGAGCCACGGTTTGTTTAACGCCGGTATCGATCAGTTGATCAATGACCAGATCGACATTCACCCCACGACGAACCAGCTCCTCGGACACAAGAATGGGCGCCGCGGCTTTCGAGGCGAGCACATCCTTGGCGGTCAGCTGCGGGCTGCTGAGGTCCGTGCGCGACAGTTGCAGCGAGGCCACTTCCAGCGGCAGGCCGGATTCGCTGGCGAGCAGTTTCGCGAGTTCTTCAGGATTTTTTACCGCCCATTCGCGGGCCTGTTCATAAGCATTCAGCACGGTATCGATCGTTTGCGGATGCTCTTTGGCGTAGGTTTCAGTGACGCTGACCACGCCGTAGCTGTTGAACTGGGTGTTGCGATACAACAAGCGCGAACCGGCCTGAACCTGGCTGGCCGCCATGTGCGGATCCAGCCCGGCCCAAGCATCGACGTCACCTTTCTCCAAGGCGATGCGACCGTCCGGGTGCTGCAAATGCACCAGTTCGACATCGTCTTTGCTCAAGCCGGCCTGTTGCAGGCTGCGCAAGGTGAACAGATACGGATCGGTGCCTTTGGTGGCGGCGATTTTCTTGCCTTTGAGATCTGCCACGGTTTTGTACGGCGAGTCCTTGCGCACCAGCAACGCGGTCCACTCGGCGCGGCTGTACACATAAACCGACTTGATCGGGCTGCCGTTGGCGCGGCTGAGCACAGCGGCCAGGCTGGCGGACGAAGCGAAGTCGACGCCGCCGCTATTGAGGTATTCCAGTGAACGGTTACTGCCTTGGCTCAGGACCCAACTGACCTTGGTCTGTGGCAGGGCCTTCTCAAGGAAACCGAAGTGCTTGAGCACCAGGCTCACCGGTGAGTAATAGGCGTAATCCAGATGCACCTCGGCGGGTGGCGTTTCGGCAGCCTGGGCCAGCGGTTGCAGGCTCAGGGCCAGTGCACAGGCACTCAGCAGGTACTTGACGCTGGAAAAGCGGAAGGTGGATTTCATGGGGTGGCTCCGGGCAAGGCGACGATTTTTTATATCCAGAAAAATATTTTGTCTGAGTGCTTCCTGCATAAATGGAATATTGCAGGCTCTGTGCCATGTCTGGGATTTACCGGTTTGTCGGGGCGTTTTCCGTGTTAAGAGACGTGATTGGTGTACCGGGGCAGGCAGTGTGTTGAATGGGTGTTGCTGGGGCAACACCACTGGATTCAGGTCATGAGCTTATGCACAAATAGAATTTATAAAGGTGTTTGTAAGAGCGTTAGGGTCTATATAAATAACGCCCATGGAGCCTCCGATGAACCTGTCCCGATTCGTGCGCAGTCTGTTGACCAGTGCACTGTTTGCCGCCCCGATCACCTACGCCGCCGACCCCGTGGTCCTGCATGTCGGCGATCAGAATTACTACAACGTGCGCGCTTCGGTGGAGGCCTCGGGTGCGTTGGAGGGCGCGCCCTATACCGTCGACTGGAAGCATTTCCAGGCCGCTGCACCACTGGCCGAAGCATTGAACACCGGCGCACTGGACGTGGGGTTTCTCGGGGATTCCGGCTTTCTGTTTCTGGCAGCCAAACAGGCGCCGGTGAAGCTGATCGGTGTGTCGCGGCAGAATCCGGACACCATTGCCTTGCTCGTGCCCAAGGATTCACCGGTCCGCAGCATCGCCGATCTCAAGGGCAAGAAAGTCGCGTATTGGCCCGGCGCCTGGAGCCAGCAATTGACCCTGCGCGCTTTGGAGAAAGCCGATCTGCCGGAAGACTACGTCGAGTTCATCAAACTGATGCCGATAGACGCCTCAGCCGCATTGCCTCAGGGCAGCATCGACGCGTTCCCGGTGTGGGAACCGTACATTTCCCAGCAGATTCTGTTTTCCGGCGCGCGCCCGATTCTCACTGCTAAAAACCTGATGCCTGGCCTCAGCGCCATCGCCGCCTCGACACCGGCCATCGACAGCAAGCGCGAAGCCATCGCCGATTTCCTGGTGCGCCTGAAAAAAGCCCGTGCCTGGGTCGACAGCCATACCGACGAATACGCCGACCTGTGGGCGAAGAAAGCCAATCTCGATCAGAACGTGTCGCGCCATTGGTTGCGTCAGGCCCACATGACCGTCGGCCCGGTGGATCAGCAAGCGGCGGCGGATTTGCAGAGCACCGCGGACTTCTTGTTCAAGGTCAAGGCACTGCCGACGGCGCTGGCGACCGCGCCGATCATCGACCACTCGTTCCAGCAGGCCTTGGCGCAGTAAGCGAGGAGGGCGGGCAGCGGAACCAAACACTGTGTACCCTGATCCAACCCCGGCCCGCGAAACTGGCGGGCCGGCGAAGGATGAACGGGCGAAGGACTTTTGCCATTTGATGAGTTGACCGTCACGGTCTGATCCAAGGCAAAACATGAAGCAGCTGTACACACTATTCAGCGCAATGGCCATCGCCGTCGGGCTCGCAGGCTGTATTGCTGCCCCCATCCAACTGACCCCACAGACGGAACAACGCCTGCAGGCCCAGGCACCGATTCGTTTTCTGTTGACCTACGACGATGGCCCCAGCGCTTCGAGCTTCTGGAACCCCACCGCGACCGTGCTCGACAGCCTGAAGGACAATCCTCTACAGCCAAACATCAAAGCGGTGTTTTTCGTGCAGACCGGCGCGCCACGGGCCGGCGACAGTGACATCGGGCGCCAGCTCATGCATCGCGAACAGGAAGAAGGACAGGTGCTGGGGTTTCACACCGCCACCCACTGGCACACCAATCACCGCTCGCTGAGCCCGCAAGAACTGGAACAGGCGCTGAGCAAAGGCAGTGCAGACATAGCAGCCATCACCGGTAAGCCGCCGACCCTGGTACGTCCGCCATTCTGGAACTATGACAAACGCGTCTTCGCCGCCTATCAGCAGCACGGCATGCATGTATTGCTGACCGATTTGAGCGCCAATGACGGCAAAATCTGGGGCTTTAACGCCAGCCCCCGGCGACGCTCGCATATGCTGCGTTCAATGTCTGAAGTGCGTGAGCGCATTGCGCAGGGTGAGTTGCCGACCGTGGATGGGGTGATTCCGGTGGTGGTGACCTTCCACGACCTCAATCGCTACACCGCCCGGCACACCCGGGAATACCTGCAAATCCTGATCGACAGCGCCAAGGCCACCGGCGTGCCACTGGCGCAGAAGCCGTTTTACGACGATCACGACGCGGTGCTGCAAGCGGCGATGGCGCGCACCGTCAAGGACAGTTCGCAGGCAGTAGAACTGCCGGGTTTCTGGAACTGGTTCTGGGACAGGAACTCCCATTAAAACCTGGCCTGCGGTTGCAGCTCCTCGATCACCTTCAAACAATGATTCAACCCCGGTGAAACATCGCCCACCCGCCGACTGAGAATGATCGGCGAGGTGGCGTTGTCTTCCAGCAACGGGGTGAAGCCAATGTCGTCGCGGTGCAGCAGCTGCACCGAGGCTGGCACCAGCGTCACGCCGATCCCGGCGCCCACCAGACCGATTGCCGTTTGCAGTTCGTTGGTCCATTGCGCCACGTGAATGCTCACGCCATAGGACTCGAACAGCGCGATGACATGGTCCGCATAGCTGGGGCGCGGATTGCCCGGGTACAGCACAAAGGGTTCTTTGGACAGTTGGCGCAGGCTGACCGGCCCGGACAGCAGGGGATGGCCGGCGGGCAGGGCGGCGACCAAGCGGTCTTCGGTGAGCACCGTTTGAATGATCGCCGGGTCGTCGATGCGAATTCGCCCGAAACCAATATCAATTCGCCCGGCCTTGAGCGCTTGCACTTGTTGCAGCGTGGTCATTTCCGACAGCCCCAACTCAAGCTCCAGTGGTTCGCCGCTGCGCAGTCGGCGGATCAGTTCCGGCAGCACACCGTAGAGGGTCGAAGGCGCGAAGCCGATGCCCAGCCAGGTCTTTTCTCCCTGGCCGATCCGCCGCGTGTTGTCGCAGACCTTGTTCAGCTGTTCGAGCAGGGCGGTGGAGTGTTCATGGAAAAACCGCCCGGCCTCCGTCAGCTTCAGCGGGCGCCCACGCTCCAGCAGCAACACGCCCAGCTCGTCTTCCAGTTGCTGGATCTGCCGGCTCAGGGGCGGTTGGGCGATGTGCAGCAGTTCGGCGGCACGGGTGAAATTAAGGGTTTGAGCCAACACCTGAAAATACCGCAGGTGACGCAGTTCCATGGGGCCTCCGAACATCAGTCGTTTGCATACCTTAAAGGTATCAAGTCAGACCAATTCTATATTGGCATCGCGAAAAAAGCCGTACGAGAATCGGTTCCAGAACTTTAAGAACCTGACGGGTATCGACATGCGTGCAACAGCCATTGAATCCATCGAGACGATCATCGTCGATCTGCCGACCATCCGCCCGCACAAGCTGGCGATGCACACCATGCAGAATCAGACCTTGGTGATCATCCGTGTGCGCTGCGCCGATGGCATTGAAGGGATCGGTGAGTCCACCACCATCGGTGGCCTGGCCTATGGCAACGAAAGCCCGGACAGCATCAAGACCAACATCGACACACACTTCGCGCCGCTGCTGATCGGCCAGGACAGCGGCAATGTGAATGCCGCCATGTTGCGTCTGGAACGCAGCATTCGGGGCAATACCTTTGCCAAATCCGGGATCGAAACCGCGTTGCTCGATGCCCAGGGCAAGCGCCTCGGCCTGCCGGTCAGCGAATTGCTGGGCGGGCGTGTTCGTGATGCCTTGCCGGTGGCCTGGACCCTGGCCAGCGGCGACACCGACAAAGACATCGCCGAAGCGGAAAAAATGCTCGACCTGCGCCGCCATCGGATCTTCAAGCTGAAAATCGGTGCCGGTGAAGTCAACCGCGACCTGGCCCACGTCATTGCGATCAAAAAAGCCCTGGGCGACCGCGCCAGCGTGCGGGTCGATGTCAATCAGGCCTGGGATGAAGCGGTCGCGTTGCGCGCTTGCCGGATCCTCGGCACCAACGGCATCGACTTGATCGAACAGCCAATATCGCGCAACAACCGTGCCGGCATGGCGCGTCTGAATGCGATGAGCCCGGCGCCGATCATGGCCGACGAGTCCATCGAATGCGTGGAAGACGCCTTCAATCTGGCGCGCGAAGGCGCTGCGTCGGTGTTTGCCTTGAAGATCGCCAAGAACGGCGGCCCACGCGCCGTGCTGCGTACTGCCGCGATTGCCGAAGCAGCCGGCATCGCCCTGTACGGCGGCACCATGCTGGAAGGCGGCCTCGGCACCATGGCCTCGGCCCATGCCTTTATCACCCTGAACAAACTGGCTTGGGACACCGAACTGTTCGGCCCCTTGCTGCTGACCGAAGATATTCTCAGCGAGCCGCTGGTTTATCGCGATTTCGAGCTGCATGTCCCACAAACACCGGGCCTGGGCCTGACCCTGGACGAAGAACGCCTGGCGTTTTTCCGTCGCGACAAAACATCCACTTCCGTTCATCAAGCCTGAGGAGAGATCATGCTGTTCCACGTAAAAATGACCGTGAACCTGCCGGTCGACATGAACCCGGAAACCGCAGCCAAACTCAAGGCTGACGAGAAAGCCCTGGCCCACCGCCTGCAAGAGCAAGGCAAGTGGCGTCACCTGTGGCGCATCGCCGGGCACTATGCCAATTACAGCGTATTCGACGTCGACAGCGTTCAAGAACTGCACGACCTGTTGATGCAACTGCCGCTGTTTCCGTACATGGCGATCGAGATCGACGCGATGTGCCGGCACCCGTCTTCCATCCGCGAGGATGACCGCTGAACCCAGCCTGTTCAGTTCGCCAAGCAAATAATTACAAGATGAGGAACCCAACAAAATGAACGTCAAGATCTCCCACACTGCCCAAGTCCAGAAGTTTCTCGAAGAGGCCAGCGGCCTGCACAACGATGCCGGTAATCCGCGAGCCAAGGCCCTGATCTACCGCATCCTGCGTGATTCGGTAAACATCATCGAAGACCTCGCCGTGACCCCGGAAGAGTTCTGGAAAGCCGTTAACTACCTCAACGTACTGGGCGCGCGTCAGGAGGCCGGGCTGATCGTCGCCGGGCTCGGTCTGGAGCATTACCTCGACCTGCTGATGGACGCCGAAGACGAGCAGGCCGGCAAATCCGGCGGCACGCCACGCACCATCGAAGGCCCGTTGTACGTGGCCGGTGCGCCGTTGTCCGAAGGCGAAGCGCGTCTCGATGATGGTCTCGATCCGGGTGTGACGCTGTTCATGCAGGGGCGCGTGTTCAACACCGCCGGCGAACCGCTGGTCGGTGCCGTGGTGGACGTCTGGCACGCCAACACCGGCGGTACGTACTCGTACTTCGATACCACGCAATCGGAATTCAACCTGCGTCGCCGGATCGTGACCGATGCTGAAGGTCGCTACCGTTTCCGCAGCATCGTGCCGTCGGGTTACGGCTGCCCACCGGATGGTCCGACTCAGCAACTGCTCGATCAACTGGGCCGTCACGGCCAGCGTCCGGCGCACGTGCACTTCTTCATCTCGGCACCGGATCATCGCCATCTGACCACCCAGATCAACCTCGATGGCGAAAAATACCTGCACGACGATTTCGCCTACGCCACCCGTGATGAACTGATCGCCAAAATCACCTTCAGCGACGATCAGCAACGCGCAGCGGCACATGGTGTCAGCGGCCGGTTTGCCGAAATCGAATTTGATTTCACCTTGCAGTCCACGGCGCAACCAGAAGAACAGCAACGTCACGAACGGGTTCGTGCGCTGGAGGACTGATCACCTCTAGCAACGAACCGGGCTGCGAGATAACTGACCGTTTATCTCGTGGCCTTTTGTGTTTGGGCCAGGGCACTAGAATGGCCCAACCGCCGATAACAACAATGAGAGTGACCTGATTATGCACGCGCAACTGTTGAGTGAGCGCAGCAGAGTATTCGACCATGCCGACCCTTATGCGGTATCGGGTTACGTCAATCAGCATGTTGGCAACCATTGCATCCTGATGCCCAAGGCCGGTCGACCGCTGGCCAGCCTCGATCATCGCAAATTCGCCAGCCTGGACCTGTGCCGCATCAGCTACGGCGCCAGCGTGCGCGTGACGTCGGGCGCGCTCGACAGCATCTATCACCTGCAAGTGCTGCTGCGGGGCAACTGCCTGGCGCGTGGGCGCGGGCAGGAGCATTACTTCGCACCGGGTGAGTTACTGCTGATCAACCCCGATGAACCGGTCGATCTGACCTATTCCGACGATTGCGAAAAATTCATCCTGAAAGTCCCCACACGTTTGTTTGAGTCGGTATGTGATGAACAGCGCTGGCAGTACCCGGGGCAGGGCGTGCGGTTCCTGGAGAACCGTTACCAGCTCGATGAGCTGGAAGGTTTCGTCAGCCTGCTGGCGATGATTTGCCAGGAAGCCGAGGCCACCGAGCAGATCCCGCGTGTGCAGGAACACTACGCCCAGATCATCGTCAGCAAGATGCTCAGCCTGATGAAAACCAACGTTATCCGGAGCAGCCTGAACTCGCCCACGTTTGAGGTGATTGCCGATTACATCGCACACCACCTCAAGCACGACATCGACAGCGAAGAACTGGCACGTCAGGCGCGAATGAGCCTGCGTTCGTTGTACGGGCTGTTTGAGCGCAACGCGGGAACTTCCCCGCAAAACTATATCCGCCAGAAGAAGCTGGAGCGCATCAACCAGTGCCTGAGCGACCCGACGTGCAACGTGCGCAACGTCACGGAAGTGGCCATGGATCATGGCTTCCTGCACCTGGGCCGGTTCTCCGACAGCTACCGCAAACAATTCGGCGAGCTGCCTTCCGATACCCTCAAACGCCGCCACTGACCCGCCAAATATCCCTGTAGCAGCTGCCGAGCAGCGCGAGGCTGTATGTAGCAGCTGTCGAGCCTGCGAGGCTGCGTTCGAGTGCGAAGCGCTCGCCAAGGAACAATGCGCTCTACCGAAACACTATGCGAACCCATTTGCGAGTGCTGCGCCCTCGAACGCAGCCTCGCGGGCTCGGCAGCTGCTACAGGGTTGCGTTGCACCTGACTGCTGCAGTAAACGGATACAGGTTTGCACCCAGCGGATAGTCCGCCTTATCCCCCCGTCTTAGCATGGCCCTGCCTGAATAAAAACAATGGAGGCGGCGGCCATGTCCCTGCGACCCGAATACCTTCACTCCCTGCTTGAAGATGACAAAGAAACCGGCATCTATCGCTGCAAGCGGGAGATGTTTACCGATCCACGGTTGTTCGATCTGGAAATGAAACACCTCTTCGAAGGCAACTGGCTGTATCTGGCTCACGAAAGCCAGATTCCCAACGTCAACGATTTCTACACCACCACCATGGGGCGCCAGTCGATCTTCATCGCGCGCAACAAGGACGGTGTGCTCAATGCGTTCATCAACGCCTGCAGCCATCGCGGCGCGACGCTGTGCCGGCACAAGACCGGCAACAAAAGCTCCTACACCTGCCCGTTCCACGGTTGGACCTTCAACAACTCCGGCAAACTGCTCAAGGTCAAGGATCCGGCAGCGGCCGGCTACCCGGCGAGCTTCAATTGCGAAGGCTCACACGACCTGACCAAAGTCGCGCGGTTCGAGTCCTATCGCGGCTTCCTGTTTGGCAGCCTCAAGGCCGATGTGGTGCCTTTGGTTGAACACCTCGGCGAGTCCGCCAAGATCATCGACATGATCGTCGACCAGTCCGCTGATGGCCTGGAAGTGCTGCGCGGGTCTTCGAGCTACATCTACGAAGGCAACTGGAAACTCACCGCCGAAAACGGCGCCGACGGCTACCACGTCAGCTCGGTGCACTGGAACTACGCGGCGACGCAAAACCAGCGCAAACAACGCGAGGCCGGTGACTGTAATCCGACCATGAGCGCCGGCACTTGGGCCAAGCAGGGCGGTGGTTTCTATTCCTTCGACAAGGGCCACATGTTGCTGTGGACGCGCTGGTCCAACCCCGAGGACCGTCCCCTGTACGAGCGTCGCGACGAATTGGCCCGAGACTTTGGCCAGGCCCGCGCCGACTGGATGATCGAGAACTCGCGAAACCTGTGCCTGTACCCGAACGTGTACCTGATGGATCAGTTCAGCTCGCAGATCCGCATCGCCCGGCCGATCTCGGTCAACCGCACGGAAATCACCATTTACTGCATCGCCCCCAAAGGCGAAAGCGATCACGCCCGTTCCAGCCGGATTCGCCAGTACGAGGATTTTTTCAACGTCAGCGGCATGGCCACCCCGGACGATCTGGAAGAGTTTCGCTCGTGCCAGACCAGCTATCAGGGCAGCGTCACCACTTGGAATGACATGTCCCGCGGGGCCGAACACTGGGTCGAGGGCGCCGATGAGGCGGCTAAGGAAATCGACCTGCATCCGCTGCTCAGTGGCGTGCGTACCGAAGACGAAGGCCTGTTCGTGCTGCAACACAAGTATTGGCAGCAAGCGATGCTCAAGGCGTTGGCCGCGGAACAGCCCGAATTGATTGCCGTGGAGGCCGTGCAATGACCATCACCTATGAAGCCGTGCGCGATTTTCTGTATCGCGAAGCACGCTACCTCGATGACAAGCAATGGGACGAGTGGCTGGAGCTGTATGCGGTCGACGCCTCGTTCTGGATGCCGTCCTGGGACGATAACGACGAGTTGACCGAAGACCCGCAGCGGGAAATCTCGCTGATCTGGTACGGCAACCGCACCGGCCTGGAAGACCGCATCTTTCGCATCAAGACCGAGCGCTCCAGCGCGAGCATTCCGGACACTCGGACGTCGCACAACCTCAGCAACATCGAGCTGCTCGAACAGGCGGACGGTCTGTGCAAGGTGCGCTTCAACTGGCACACCTTGAGCTTTCGCTACAAGACCGTCGACAGCTATTTCGGCAGCAGTTTCTACACCCTCGATGTGCGCGGCGAAAACCCGCTGATCAAGGCCAAGAAAGTGATCCTGAAGAACGATTACGTTCGCCAGGTCATCGATGTCTACCACTTGTGAGGCGGCGGTCATGACGCATTCCATTGCATTCAATTTTGAAGACGGTGTCACCCGGTTCATCGACGCCAATGCCGGCGAAACCGTGGCTGATGCCGCCTACCGTCAGGGCATCAACATCCCGCTGGATTGCCGCGACGGCGCGTGCGGCACCTGCAAATGCTTTGCCGAGGCCGGTCGTTATGACTTGGGTGAGGAGTACATCGAAGACGCGCTCAGCGCCGAAGAAGCCGAGCTGGGTTTTGTCCTGACTTGCCAGATGCGCGCCCAGAGCGATTGCGTGGTGCGGGTGCCGGCGTCCTCGGATGTTTGCCGCACCCGGCAGGCCAGTTATGAGGCGACGATCAGCGCTGTGCGGCAGTTGTCTGACAGCACCATCGCGTTGTCGATCAAGGGCGAAGCGCTGAGCACCCTGGCATTCCTGCCGGGGCAATACGTCAACCTCGGGATTCCCGGCAGCGAGCAGACCCGCGCCTATTCGTTCAGCTCGTTGCAGCGCGACGGCGAGGTCAGTTTCCTGATCCGCAACGTGCCTGGCGGCTTGATGAGCAGCTTCCTGACCGGCATGGCGAAAGCAGGCGACTGCATGAGCCTGGCCGGGCCGTTGGGCAGTTTCTATCTGCGCGACATTCGTCGTCCGTTGTTGCTGCTGGCGGGTGGTACGGGCCTGGCGCCGTTCACGGCGATGCTGGAAAAAATCGCCGAGCAGGGCAGCGAACATCCGTTGCATTTGATCTACGGCGTGACCAACGATTTCGACCTGGTGGAGCTCGATCGGCTCGAAGCCTTCGCCGCACGCATCCCGAGTTTCAGCTTCAGTGCCTGCGTGGCCAGCCCCGACAGTCAGCACCCGCTCAAGGGTTACGTGACTCAACACATCGAGCCCCGGCATTTGAACGAGGGCGACGTCGACGTCTACCTGTGCGGCCCGCCGCCGATGGTCGAGGCGGTCAGTCAGTTCATTCGCGAGCAAGGCGTCAAGCCTGCGAATTTTTACTACGAAAAATTTGCCGCCAGCGCGGCATAAGTATTTTCAGCAGTGATGCACTCATGTAGCAGCTGGCGAAGCCTGCGTTCGGCTGCGCAGCAGTCGTAAAACATGCGCTCGGGATCGGCCTGACACACCGAGGTGGGTGAATTGACGACGGCTTCGCCGCCGAACGCAGGCTTCGCCAGCTGCTACAGATCGCGTGTATCGCGACAACAATTTTCGTCATGAGGTACACATGAACAGATTCCACGAAAAAGTCGCGCTGATTACCGGGGCGGCGCAAGGCATCGGGCGGCGGGTGGCCGAACGCATGGCTGCTGAAGGTGCGCGGTTGATTCTGGTCGACCGCTCCGAACATGTGTTCGAAGTGCAGCAACAATTGGGTCAAAGCAACCAGGTGCTGGCCCTGACCGCTGATCTTGAGCAATATGACGAATGCAGCCGGGTGATGCGCGCCGCCGTCGAGCATTTCGGGCGCCTCGACGTATTGATCAACAACGTCGGCGGCACGATCTGGGCCAAACCGTTTGAGCACTATGAAGCGCAGCAGATCGAAGCCGAAGTCCGCCGTTCGCTGTTCCCCACGTTATGGTGCTGTCATGCGGCGCTGCCGATCATGCTGGAGCAGGGCAGTGGCGCCATCGTTAACGTTTCGTCCATCGCCACGCGCAGTATCAATCGCGTGCCCTATGGCGCGGCGAAAGGCGGCGTGAATGCCCTGACGGCGTGCCTGGCTTTTGAAACCGCCGGTCGCGGCGTCCGGGTCAATGCGACTGCACCCGGCGGTACCGAGGCGCCGCCTCGGGTCATCGCACGCAACGATGCCGAGCAAAGCGCGGAAGAAAAGGTCTGGTATCAGCAGATCGTCGAGCAGACGCTTGAGAGCAGTTTGATGAAGCGCTACGGCACCCTTGATGAACAGGCTGGCGCCATTCTGTTTCTGGCCAGCGACGAAGCCTCGTACATCACTGGCATGATCATGCCGGTCGGCGGTGGTGATCAGGGCTGACGCTCACTGACAGCAAGCCATTGCCGCCGCAGCCTACAGGCGACGCAGAAACGCTTTGATGATTTGGCGTGTGGCGTCGCTCGTGCTCAGGTTGTCGACGGTCTCCAGGGGATGCCAGATACAATCGATGATTTCATTCAAGGGGCGGGCCAGATCAAGGTTCGGCGCCCACGCTTCGTAGACGTGGTGGCGGGTGCCGCCCGATTCCAGTTCCATGAGGTACAGCAGGCTGTCGGCACCAAGGCCGGTTTCTTCCTGAAGCTCACGTCGCGCCGCGCCTGCGGTAGTTTCACCGGCCTCGACTGTTCCACCCGGCAAACTCCAGCGGCACCTGGGTTTTCGCACCAGGAGAACATGTCGATCCAGCTCGCAAATGACTGTTGCACGTACTTTCATTCGTCACCTGACTGACGGAAGTCATAAAAAAACATCGATCTGCAATATTCGGGCCGTGAATTCTGCTTCACGGGTTAGAAGAGTACTCTCGTCGAAAAGTGCAATTGAATCCTGACGCGACGTCTGGTCGGTACGTGGGCGAGGGTCGGGTGTAAGGTAATCAGGCCGTCGTCGATATCACTGCCAAACAGGAGGTCACCATGAGCGTTCCGATGTTGAATAAAATGCACATGAACGGTTATGACGTGCTGAGCGTAAACAACGGTCCCTGGCGGGTATGCACCCAAGGTGATCGGTTGGGGGATTTCAGCAGCAGAGAAGAAGCATTGGCCTATGCCGCATCACTTCCCGCCTATCGAGCCAGGACGGTCCGCCCGTCAAGCCAGAAATCAGCATGACAGCACGTGTGAAGCCCCGGATACCGGGGCTTCTTGTTTGGACGCCTGCAATAAGCATGTGTACGGCGAGCGGGTTCAGCAGGGCAGGACGGTCAGTCGCTTCCTCCTGTCAGTGAGCTTTCGTTCGACTGATCACCTTGGCTTTCACTTCTTCGGCATAGCCCGCCAGTCGTCCTTCATCGCCTTGAAACAACTCACACAACCTGAGTACGGCTTGCGCATCCACCTCATTGCCTGCCTGGCGTAGCTGCTCTGAAATGCGCAGCAATTCGACTGCCGACCATCTCAAGTCCGACGCGACGCTTTGCAGGTCGCGGCGAAGTTCGTTTTCATCTTCGTTAAGCCACATGATGACCTCCCGCCATTTCTCGCAATGAAAAAGTAGTTCTATTGGGTATGACACACCGTTTGCTCGTCTGATCCCTGAGCGATGAAGGGTGCTTCCGTTGGTCGGGAAGTTGAGTGCGAGTGACACCGCCGGATGTCGTACGAAGGTCAACCCATATCGCGACGCCGAGGCCCTAAATGAGCAAGACCGATGATTTCAGATTGCATGCCCATGAGCTGATCGTTGATCTGGATGCCGCCACTTCGGAGATGATGAAGCTGATTTCAGCTCATCAACTCAGTGGCACGGAGTGGGAGCGGGTCACGCAATGGCAACATGAAGCGTATGAACGGTGGATGGACTATCTGAACAAAAGAACCTATCCCGACCCTCCTGAAAACAATGCTTCACACTGAGTGGTGTTCAATAGATGGATGTCCGGACGGCGACGCGGTACATTCCGTTTTTTTTCGGGATGAAGGTGCGTCATGCGGATGTTGATTGGGGGAGTAACGCTGGCAATGCTGGCGGGTTGTTCGTTGCCGGCGTCTGTAGTGCCGGGTGAGCCCAACGTCAGCAAATACAGCGATAAACCGCCGAAAGAGCTGGCCGCGTGCATTTTGCCAGCGTGGCAGCAAGAAATACCGAAGACGACTCAGGCGGGTATTTCCAATGGCTACCGGATCACGGCACCGAGCATCATCACGGCAGATGAAATTCTGGACATCGTCAAATACAAGGACGGCAGCCGGGTTTCGCTGTATCAGGGGCCGCCATGGGCCAAGTCCGACGCGATGCGCAAGGCAGTCAAGGCGTGTTTGTAAGTTGCCAAGGGTTTGCTTCGCAATGCAGGCAGGGCAGGTGACAGTTAATTGGTGACCAGCAGTTCCGGGCCCAGGTAGTCGTTGATATGGGCGATATCATCGTCGCCCAGACTGCCCACCGAAGAAGCCAGGCGCAGGTGCGACATCAAATAGCGCAACTTGGCCTCGAACAGATCGTGGCGTGCAACGAAGAGCAATTCTTCGGCATTGAGCACGTCCACATTGGTGCTGGTGCCCCCCTCTTTGAAACCCTTGCGTGTCGAAATCAGTGAGCGTTCGTTGGACTCTACGGCTCTCTCCAGCGCGTGAATACGTTTGGCGCCACTCTGTATGCCACGAAACTCACGGGTGGTTCCCGAGATGACTTCCAGCCGCGTGGCGTCGAGTTCGTCCAGGGCCTTATCACTATTGGCACTGGCCTGGCGTGTCAGCGCGCTGACGCCGCCACCGCTGAACAGCGGGAAATTGACTTCCAGCCCGATTGAGCCGTAGTGGTTGCGTTGGTTCAATTCGGAGAGTGATTGACTCTGGCCAGCGGTGTAGCCGGCAATGAAATCCAGAGTCGGCCAGTGGCCAGCGCTGGCGCGCTTCACTTCTTCTTCGGCGAGGTCGCGGCTGTAACGGCGCGCGAGGATCAGCGGGCTATCGGTCTGGGCTTTGACCAACCAGTCCTGCAGGTTACTCGGTAGCAGCGGCGGGGTATCGAAGTTGGGACGTAAAGTGGTCAGCGATTCGGGAGTTTCACCGATATATTCCTCAAGTTTGCTGCGCGTGTTGACCAGGTTGTCCTGCGCCTCGATCAGTTCGGCCTCGGCGAGGTCGCGGCGAGCAACCGACTCGTCAATGTCGGTGATAGTGCCGGCCCCCAGCTCCATGCGCCGTTTCGCCGAGGCAAGCTGCTCGTCGAAGGCGCGCAGCTTGGACTTGGCCAAGGCGATGGTTTCGCTGGCCAGGAGCACATCAAAATAGCTTTCAGCCAGGCGCACCGCGGCGTCCTGACTCTTGGCATCGAACACCGCAACGCTGTAGTCGGCACGCTGCTGACCCTGGCGGTACTCGGCCATCTTCTGTTTGTTGAACAGCGGCTGGCGCAGGCGCACGTTAGCGCCCTTGGAGGTGTAGTCGAGATCGTTGTTGACGCCGCTCTGGCGTTGAGAGCCATTGACTTTGTTGTCGTAGGCCGAGGCATTGATCTGCGGCAGCAGGCCGGCCGTGCCGATGGCGCGGTTTTCCGAACCGGCTTCTTTTTCATGCACGGCGGCGCGGTAGATAGGGCCTTGGTACTGCAACAGGTCCCAGGCTTGCTTGAGGTCCATGGCGCTGGCAGGTAAAGCCAGCCCCAGCAGGCAGAGGAACAGGCAATGACGTTCCATTTCATTGTTCCTTGAATGAGCTGTCCACACGGTCGAGCATTGGTTTAAGAAGATAGCTCATCATGTTGCGTTCGCCAGTCTTGATGGTGACGGTCGCGGGCATGCCGGGGCGAATGTGGTTGGTGCCCAGCAGACCCATGCCATCGGGTGTGACTTCGACCTGGGCCAGATAGAACGGTTCCTTGCTTGCCTCGTCGAGCAGGCGGTCAGCGGAGATGGTCTTCACGCGGCCGGGGATGTTCGGCGTCTGGGCATGATTGAAAGCCGGGAAGGCAATGTCTACGTTCAGGCCGGGGATCATCTTGTCGATGGCCTGGACGGGGATCATCGCGTCGACCTGTAGCGGTTCGTTGAGCGGAACGATTTCCATGATCTTGAAGCCAGGCTGGATGATCCCGCCGACGGTGGCAATGCTCAGGGCCTGGACCATGCCATCGATGGGCGAGCGAATCACGGTGTGGGTCACTTCATAGTCCAGCGCGCGCAAGCGGTCGGCCAGGGTGGTGTTTTCCTTGGCGGTGTCGGTCAGTTGCGATTCGACTTCCTTCAGGTAATCGTGCTGGCGCTGCAGGATGCGCAGTTTGATTTCGGTGGTCTGGCTGCGCACACGAGCGATGTTGTTGAGGTTCTCGGCCTGACCGGCGGAGAGGTCGGCATTGCTGCGCTCCAGCTCAAGCAGGCGGTTGCGCGGCACATAACCTTCGGCTGCCAGTACGCGGGTGCCTTGTAGTTCCTGGTTGAGGAAGTTGATTTGCGAGCCGCGGGCGCTATAGACCTGCTGCAGGCCCTTGAGCTGCACCGCCGACGCCGCGAGGTTTTCCTCCAGGATGCTGATTTCTCCAGCGAGACCGGCGCGCCGGGTGTCCAGCAGGCGCTGTTGCAGGTCCATGGCGGCCATCAGGCGGTGGTCACCCCTGAAACGCTTGAGCAACTCGGGATCGAAGTTCACCACATTGCGATTGTCACGTTCCGCTTCCAGACGGTTTTCCACCGTCTTGCTGACGATGTATTGGGCGCTGACCGCACCTTGTTCGGCAACGGCACGCAAGGAGTCGAGACGCACCACTTCCTGACCTTTGGCCACGACATCGCCTTCCTGAACCAGAATCGCCTCCACGGTACCCCCGCTCAGGTGCTGCACGGCTTTGCTTTTGCTGGTGACTTTGACCGTGCCTGTGGCGACCACGCCGGCATCCAGCGGCGCCAGCCAGGACCACAGGAGAAAGCCGCCGAAGCCGGCGATCACCAGCCAGATGCCCCAGCGTGCGGGTTTACTGATGTTCAGATCCACCTCGTTCTTGGGGTCGATATGAATCATCTCGGTGTGTGGGCTCATTTGCATGATCGATCACTCCCGTGATTTGACGGAGGCTAGCGGGGTCGACGTGCCTGCAGGCATTACAGTGGCCTTGCGCAGCGCTGCGAATACTTCGTCGCGCGAGCCGAGCATCTGCACACCGCCGTCGCGCAGCATCAGCACCTGATCGACGGCGCAGAGCACGTTGGGACGATGGGAAATCAGAATGACGGTGGCGCCACGCTCCTTGAGTTTGGCCAGCGCATCGACCAGGGCTTTTTCGCCGACGTCGTCGAGGTTGGCGTTCGGCTCATCCAGCACGATCAGATTGGGTTCGCCATACAGCGCGCGGGCCAAGGCGATGCGTTGCTTCTGTCCACCGGAAAGGGGGCTTCCATCGGTGCTCAGGCGCGTGTCATAACCTTGCGGGAAACGTAGGATCATCTCGTGCACGCCGGTGGCCTTGGCCGCGCGGATGACCGCATCGCTGTCCACTTCGCCGAAGCGCGCAATGTTGTCGGCGATGCTGCCCTCGAACAGTTCGACGTCCTGTGGCAGGTAGCCGAGCCAGGGGCCAAGTTCGCCTTTGTTCCAGGTGAAAATGTCCGCGCCGTCCAGGCGAACCTTGCCGGCCTGCGCCGGCCAGACGCCAACCAGCAGGCGGGCGAGGGTGGATTTGCCCGAAGCGGATGGACCGATAACGCCAAGGCTTTCGCCGGGTACCAAGCTGAAGCTGACGCCGCGCAAAATGGTGTTGTTGGTTCCGGGGGAACCGGCATACACATTCTCCACCGCCAGCATGCCAAGCGGCCGCTGCAGCGACATGCTGGGCGGCCGGCGCGGATATTCGTTCAGCATTTCGTTAAGCCGGCCCCAGGCCGTACGGCAGCCGAGCAGCTGTTTCCATGACCCGATGACTTGTTCCACCGGGCCCAGCGCACGACCGGTGAGGATTGAACAGGCAATCATCATCCCAGGGGTGATCTTGCCTTCGATCGCCAGCAGCGCGCCGGCGCCGAGGATCAGCGACTGCAAAGTGATACGAACGAAGCGTCCAGTGCTGCTGATCATGGCGGCGCGGTCGGAGGCCAGGGTCTGCATTTCCAGAATGCGCAAATGGCTTTGGTACCAGCGCTTGCCGATTGACGGCAGCATGCCCATGGCCTCGATCACCTCGGCATTGCGCAAGTTGTTGTTGGCATAGTTGGCGGAGGAGAGGGCGGCCTGATTGGCTTCGGCCAGCGGTTTCTGCGTCGCCTTTTCGGTGAGCCAGGCCAGACCCACCAGAATCAGCGAGCCGATCAGGGTGAGCAGTCCGAGCAGCGGATGGATCAGATAGGCGATTAACAGGTAGATCGGTGTCCACGGCGCATCGAAGAAAGCGAACAGACTATTGCCGGTGAGAAACTGACGGACCTGCGCGAGATCTTGCAGGGCCTGGGCCGGATTACCTCCGGCGCGGTTCAGGTTGCGCTCGAAGGCAGCGGTGAAGATGCGCCGGTTGAGGTCCATGTCGAGGTTGTTGCCGACCCGGATCAGCATGCGGGTGCGAACCATTTCCAGCGTAGACATCAGCAAGAACAGACCAATCACCAGAACGGTCAACATCGTCAACGTCGTGACGTTTCGACTGACCAGGGCCCGATCATAGACCTGAAGCATGTATACGGCGGGTGTCAACATCATGACGTTGATGACGCCGCTGAACGCTGCCAGCGCGTAAAAACTGTGGCGTAGGCGAAAGAGCGCGTCGGCCAATTCGGAACGGGTGCTCGGCTGCTTGTGCATTTGGATCTCCCCTTCAAAAAGCCGGTTCCTTCCAGCGCAACAGCTCACGGTGATGTTGTTTTGTAGGCCCCTCGTCGATTCGCAGGCTGGTCGCTCTTATGGCGAGTCTTGCGAAATCTCTGCGGTGCTCCCGCATGGAAAAGCTTAGATCCCGACGACACAGTTCGAAATAACATTTTGCTCTATAGCTACTTTTAAAATCCCATAAGTCGCGAAAAAACAGTCAGTTAGAGGCACTGTGTCCGGCTGTCTGCTTTTTACGGCATAAAATTGACATTCTTTTGCTATGGAACTTTAGTCTTAGTTATCGGGGGAGCGGCCGCCTCGCTTGGAGCTTGCCAAAACTTTGGCGACGCAAGACACGGTGATTTCCCTGAAGGAGCACAACATGTCGAACATTTCGTTCTTTTGTGAAGGGAAGGGGCCGTTCAGGAAGTTCGCCATAACTTCCAGTTTCCATGGCCCACCCATGTCCAATAGTTGCTCTGCCTGATCATCCGGCGAGCACTACCTTCCGCGAATTCCAGGTGCACATCTCGGGGAACGACCTTGCCTTTCCTGCGCCGGTTCTCGCCAAAAAATAATCAGAAAAACAGCGTAAGCCAGCACCTGACTAGGCCTGGGTAGGTTTTATCGTCCCGTGCCTTTCTCCATATAGTTCGAGGGCAATCCAAATGGCTAATTTCAACAAGGCGGACCTGGAATTCATCCTCAAGCAAATCTTCATCGCAGAGGCGCATGCCAATGGCACCAGCCTTATTGATTTGCTACCCAACAGTCAGGTGCCATTCGGTCTGCGCACCGTCGATGGCAGCTACAACAACCTGGTCACAGGCCAGAGTGAGTATGGCGCTGCGGACAATTCCTTCGTGCGCCTGCTTGATCCCCAGTATCAAAACGCGGCTTACGCGGGGACCGGCACGGTGGTCGACCCGCAGCCACGGATTATCAGTAACCTGATCGTCGACCAGACCGCCAACAACCCGGCCGCAGTGGCGGCGAACGGCGGTGCGGCCCCGGTGATCAGCCCCGGTCAGGATGGCGTGTTCGGCACGGCCGACGACAAGGAAGTGTTCTTTATCCCTAACGAGTCGGCAGACGCTGGTCTGACCGCCGGTTTCAACTCGTGGATGACCTTCTTTGGCCAGTTCTTCGACCATGGCCTCGACCTGGTCACCAAGAACAGTGGCATTACCGAAATCGTATATATTCCGCTGATGCCGGACGATCCGTTGTTCGACCCGAACAGTCCGACCAACTTCATGGTGTTGTCCCGTGCCGTGCGCACTGCCGGCGCGGACGGTGTACTCGGCACTGCCGATGATGGTCAGGCCAACACCACCTCGCCGTTCGTAGACCAAAGCCAGACCTACAGCTCGCACCCCTCGCATCAAGTGTTCCTGCGCGAGTACGTCCTCAATGCGGCAGGTGAACCTATTGCGACGGGGCGCTTGATTACCAATCGCGATCTCGGCGCCGATGGCCGGTTTGGCACTGCTGATGATAGCGATGGCACAGATGGCGGCATGGCAACCTGGGCCGTGGTCAAGGCCCAGGCCCGCGACATTCTCGGCATCGACTTGACCGACGCCGATGTACACAGCATTCCGCTACTGGCAACCGATGCCTATGGCAATTTCCTGCGCGGGCCGAGCGGCATGCCGCAGGTGGTGATGCGCGTCAGCAACGGTGCCGACGGAATCGCTGGCACAGCGGATGACATCACTCAACTGGTTGAAGGCAACCGGGATGCACCGATCAGCCTCGCCAACGCCGTGAGCACCGGGCATGCCTTCCTGGACGATATCGCCCACAACGCTGCGCCGGTCGTCGTCGGCGGGGTTCTGCAGGCCGATACTGACACCAATATCGGCAATGCGCAGGATGTTGGCGCGGGCGGCAACAACCTGACCTATGACAACGAACTGCTCGACGCGCACTACATTGCCGGTGACGGCCGGGCGAACGAGAACATCGGCCTGACCACTGTTCACCATGTGTTCCACTCCGAGCACAACCGCCTGGTCGAGCAAACCAAGGAAACCATCCTGACCTCCGGTGACCTGGCTTTCCTCAATCAGTGGCTGATAGACGACGTGGCCGCGATACCGACCACACCCGCCGAAATCGCAGCGTTGGTGTGGGACGGCGAACGTCTGTTTCAGGCCGCCAAGTTCGGCACCGAGATGCAGTACCAGCACCTGGTGTTCGAGGAGTTCGGCCGGACCGTGCAGCCACAGATCGACGAATTCCTTGCACCCAACGGGTATGACACCTCGATCAACCCTGCGATCCTCGCCGAGTTCGCCCACGTGGTGTACCGCTTCGGTCACTCGATGTTGACCGAGACCGTCGATCGCTTCGACCCCGCGTTCAATCCGCTCCTGACTGACCCGAACAACCCGGACTCGCAACTCGGCCTGATCGCAGCCTTCCTCAACCCGCTGGCGTTTGCCGGTAGCGGGGCGACGGCGGACGAAGCGGCAGGGGCGATCATTCGCGGTGTGACCCGTCAGGTCGGGAACGAGATCGACGAGTTCGTCACTGAAGCCTTGCGCAACAATCTGCTCGGTCTGCCGCTCGATTTGCCGGCCCTGAACCTGGCGCGTGGTCGCGACACGGGCATCCCCACGTTGAATGAGGCTCGCCGTGACTTCTACGCTCAAACCGGCGACAGCCAACTCAAGCCGTACATCAGTTGGGCTGACTTGGTGGACCACCTCAAGCACCCCGAGTCGTTGGTTAACTTCATAGCTGCCTTTGGTACGCATGGCACGATTACGGGGGCAACCACGCTGGCAGATAAACGCGCTGCTGCCTTGGCGCTGGTATTCGGTGGTGCCGGTTCGCCAGCAGACCGGCTGGACTTCCTCAACAGCACCGGTGCCTGGGCCAACGTAACGCGGGCCGGCAAGGACGGGCAACTGGGCACTGCGGACGACCTGACGGGCGTGACGATCACGGGCCTTGATGACGTCGATTTCTGGGTCGGTGGCCTCGCCGAAGAAAAAATGCCGTTTGGCGGCATGCTTGGCTCGACGTTCAACTTCGTGTTTGAAACCCAGCTGGAGGCGTTGCAGAACGGTGACCGCTTCTACTACCTGTCGCGTACCGCAGGTCTGAACTTCGGCACCGAGTTGGAAAACAACTCCTTTGCCAAGTTGATGATGCTCAACACCGATGTCACCCACCTGTCCAACACGGTGTTCCTGACGCCGACCTTCACCCTTGAAGTAGATCAGACCAAGCAGTTCACGAACCTTGGCGCGGATCTCAAAGCCGATCCGACGGGCGGCATTATGATCAACGGCGTGGAAATCGTGCCGCTGGTGATCCGCGACAACCCCGATACCCCCGATCTGGACAGTAATTATCTGCATTACACCGGTGAAGACCATGTCGTCCTCGGTGGTACCGCCGGCAATGACATCATTATTTCCGGTGAAGGCGATGACACCGTTTACGGCGACGAAGGCAATGACCGCCTCGAAGGCGGCGCCGGCAACGATGCGGTGCTTGGCGGCGCGGGCGATGACATCATCACCGACTCGTTCGGCGACAACCGTCTGGAAGGTAACGCCGGCAACGATGTGATCATCGCCGGAAGCATGGGTGCTCTAGGCAACCTGATCCTGGGTGGCGACGGCCAGGACTTCATTGTCACCACGGAAGACATCACCACGACCTTCGGCGGTCGGGGTGATGACTTCATCCTCGGTGCCAAGACCAACCTGCCGCCTACCGGCAACGAAGGTGATGACTGGATCGAAAAAGGCACCCAGGACGGTGCACCTGGCGATAACGCTGCGCCATTGCTCGCTGACGATACGATTGGCAACGATATCTTTGTCGGTGGTGGTGGCTTCGACGAAATGATCGGCGAGGGTGGCGATGACATCTTTGTCGGCAGCGATGCCCAGGACAAGATGGAGGGTATGTCCGGTTTCGACTGGGTGACCTACAAAAATGACAACGCTGGCGTAACCGCTGACCTGAGTCTGGCGGCGCTGGCACAGCCACACGGCAACGCGCCAAACCAGAACACCGGGGTGTTCAATCCGGTCGGCGCCTCGCCGGCCTCGATTCTCGACCGTTTTGCCGAGGTCGAAGGCTTGTCCGGTTCGAACTTCGCCGATGTGCTCAAAGGCGATAATGTGGATGCGGACACTATCCTCAACCACGGTGGTGCCACGGGCAGCGCGCTGACCAATGTGGCGTTGATCCGCGGACTGGCGCAGTTTCTGTCCGATGCCGGTTTGCCGACCACTGGCTTTGCCACTGGCAACATCATCCTCGGCGGCAATGGCAGTGACCTGATCGAAGGTCGCGGCGGCGATGATCTGATCGATGGTGACAAATGGATCAACGTCAGAATCGCCGTTTATGCTCCCGGCGACGTCAACCATACCGGTCCGGAGGTCGCCAGCTTCGACAGCATGACCGATATGATCCCGTTCATGCTGGACGGCACCTATAACCCGGGCCAACTCAAGGCTGTGCGGGAAATCCTTCCCGGCACCTCGACGGGCGGGGCAGCCTTCGACACCGCTATTTTCTCCGGGGTCCAGGGCGAGTATGTGGTGACTCAGGACACCCGTGGCACGGCCACTTTGGCTGACGATGTCTGGACCGTGGCAGATACCGTAGCGGGTCGCGACGGGACCGATACCCTGCTGCACATCGAACGCTTGCAGTTCGCCGATACCCAGCGAGTGTTGGTACCAGGGCTGAATGCACAACCGGTTGGCAGACCAGCCCTCACGGATGTAAACGGCGGAGCTATCACTGTGGGCGACACGCTGAGAGTCAGCGTGGCCGGGGTCACCGATGCCAACAACATCGGGGCGGGTAATCCTACGGGTACGCTCAACAACTCTTCGGTGTCCTACTATTGGCAGTTCGAGGCAAATCCAGGCACCGGCGTATTCGAGGACATCATTCTGTTGCCGGCCGGTGACCTGGCGTTTCAGAGTGCCGACGGCACTGCGTTCAAGGTCTCGCCGGATCTTGCCGGGCTGTCATTGCGGGTCAAGGCGATCTACCAGGACGCCCATGGCACGACTGAAATAGTGTTCTCGCAACCGACTGCCGTGGTGGCTCCCGGCGCGCCGGTTGTGCCAACGGCGCCGATACCTGTGGTCGATGCCACGGCGGGTGGCGAAGGCCTGCACATGGTCCGCTCCGACCTCAACTTCATTCTTGATCAGATCAAGATTGCCGAGGCTGTCGCGGACGGACAGGACATCCTCTCGCTGATCCCGAATATTCGTGCGCCATTGGGCCTGCGTACGGTCGACGGGTCGAACAACAACCTGCTGAACCTCAACGGCACCAACAACACCGGGTTTGGTTCTGCCGATAACGTCTTTCCGCGCTTGACCGATCCGGTCTTCAATCCAGCGGAAGGTGCTCCTGCCGGCTTCTTCGGACCCAGCTCGCCGGCCATCCCGGGATCGTCGTATGCGCAGAACAGCGGCAATGTGTTTGACTCGCAGCCGCGCACCATCAGTAACCTGATCGTCGACCAGACGTCGAACAACCCGGCGGCCTATGCCACGGCCTACGACGCGGGTGTCGACGGCGAACTCAACTTCGGCGCGGTGGGTAACGACGACGTGCTCAAGGATGGTGTACGGATCGTCGCCAGCCCCGGTCTGGATGGTCAGTTCGGTACTGCTGACGACCACGATGTGTACCTGTTCGAGAACACTGCTCCGGATGCGGGCTTGTCCGCGCCGTTCAACTCGTGGATGACCTTCTTCGGGCAGTTTTTTGACCATGGTCTGGATCTCGTGACCAAGGGTGGCTCGGGTACGGTCTTCATTCCGCTGCAACCGGATGATCCGCTGTATGTACCCGGCGGCAACGCTAACTTCATGGTGCTGACCCGCGCGACCAACTTGCCAGGGGTGGATGGCGTTCTCGGCACGGCCGACGACATCCATGAACACACCAACACCACGACACCGTTCGTGGACCAAAACCAGACCTACAGCTCGCATCCATCGCACCAGGTATTCCTGCGCGCTTATGAGCTGACCTCCAGCGGCCCGATAGCGACCGGCAGGCTGATCACTAACGTTGACCTGGGGCTGGATGGTAAGTATGGCACCGCAGACGACACCGAAATCGGTGGTATGGCGACCTGGAAAGTGGTCAAGGCGCAGGCGCGCGACGTTCTTGGCATCAACCTGACCGACGCCGATATCGACAGCGGTCCGCTGCTGGCGACTGACGCCTTTGGCAACTTTATCAAGGGGCCGAACGGCTTCCCGCAAGTTGTTATTCGGGTCAACAACGGGGTAGACGGCCTTGCCGGTACCGCTGACGACGTCACTACGCTTATCGAAGGCGATCCGGCCAATCCGGTCAGCCTCGTGAACGCGGTACGCACCAGCCATGCCTTCCTCAACGACATCGCGCACAATGCCGTGCCGGTAATCGTCGGCGGAGTTCTGCAGGCGGATGGTGATACCGATGTCGGCAATCCGCAGGACGTCGGCGCGCAGGGCAACAACCTGACCTATGACAACGAACTGCTCGACGCTCACTACATCGCCGGCGACGGCCGGGTCAACGAGAACATCGGCCTGACCGCGGTGCATGCGATCTTCCACTCCGAGCACAATCGGCTGGTCGCGCAAACCATGGACACGGTACTCGATTCGGGTGACGTGGCTTTCCTCAACGAGTGGCTGCTCACTCCGGTCAGTGCGTTGCCCGCCAACCAGGCTGAGATCGATGCGCTGGTGTGGAATGGCGAGCGCTTGTTCCAGGCTGCCAAGTTCGGCACCGAGATGCAGTATCAGCACCTGGTGTTCGAAGAGTTTGCGCGGACTATCCAGCCCCGGGTCGACCTGTTCTTTGCTCCGACCCAGGTCTATGACGTCGACCTCGATGCCTCGATCGTCGCCGAGTTTGCCCACACCGTGTACCGGTTTGGCCACTCGATGCTGACCGAGACTGTCGATCGCTACGACGCCGACTTCAACGTGGTTGGCGATCCGAACAGTGCTGATCCCAATCAGCAGCTCGGCTTGATCGCGGCGTTCCTCAATCCGCTGTCGTACGCCGCCAGTGGTGTGACGCCAGAGGATGCGACCAGTGCGATCATCCGTGGGGTGACTCGCCAGTCCGGTAACGAAATCGACGAGTTCGTCACCGAGGCGCTGCGCAATAACCTGCTCGGCCTGCCGCTCGACCTGCCGGCGATCAACATCGCCCGTGGTCGTGACGTCGGGATTCCCTCGCTCAACGCGATCCGCCGCGACATCTACAGCCAAACCGGTGACACCCAACTCAAGCCGTACAGCAGCTGGGTCGACCTGGTGCAGCACCTCAAACATCCGGAGTCGTTGATCAACTTCATCGCGGCCTATGGCACGCATGACACCATCACGGCGGCGACCACGCTGGAAGGTAAACGCGCCGCAGCCATGTTGCTGGTATTCGGTGGTACGGGTGAGCCGGCTGACCGCTTGGACTTCCTCAACGGCAGTGGTGCCTGGGCCAACGTAACGCTGGTCGGCAGGGATGGATTGGCAGGGACTGCCGACGATCTGAGGGGGGTGACGGTCACGGGCGTGGATGCCATCGATCTCTGGATCGGTGGCCTGGCCGAAGCGTTAACCCCGTTCGGCGGCATGCTCGGCTCGACCTTCAACTTCGTGTTCGAGAACCAGATGGAAAAACTGCAGGACGGCGACCGGTTCTACTACCTTGACCGTACCTCTGGCCTGTCGATGAATGCGGAACTGGAAAGCAACTCGTTCGCCAAGCTGATCATGGCCAACAGTTCGGCCACCCACTTGCCGGGCCTGGTGTTCTCGGACCCTGGGTTCTATCTGGAAGTGGACCAGAGCAAGCAGTTCAACGAAGGCCTGGGCAATGTTGATCCGCTTGGCGTGATCCGCGACAACCCGCAGACGGCAGGGCTGGACACCAACTACATCAAGTACACCGGTGACGAGCACATCGTGCTGGGTGGCACCAACGGCGCAGACATCCTCATCTCCAGTGAAGGCGATGACACGGTCTGGGGTGATGGCGGCAATGATCGCATCGAAGGCGGTGACGGCAACGACCAGTTGCGCGGTGGTGCCGGCGACGACATCATCACCGACGCCGGTGGCGACGATAACATCCAGGGCGGCGACGGTAACGACGTGCTGCACGGAGGCAATGGCGTCAACCTGATCATTGGCGGGTTTGGTAACGACTTCATCATCACTGGTGAAGACGCTTCCGAAGCCATTGGTGGCCAGGGCAACGACTTCATCCTGGGCAGCAAAGCCAACGAACAGGACATGGGTAACGAAGGCGACGACTGGATCGAGAAGGGCACATCGGACGGTGCGCCTGGCGACAACTTCGACCCGCTCGGCAACGATCCGGTGATCGGCCACGATGTGTTCATCGGCGGTAACGAGAACGATAAGTTCAACGGCGAAGGCGGCGACGACATCATGGTCGGCAGTCTCGGCTTGGGTGACCGCTATATCGGCGGCTCCGGCTTTGACTGGGCGACCTTCAAGGGTCTCGCCCAAGGCGTGAGCATCGATTACACCGACCGCTTTTTCGATGTGCCAACGGTGCCTGGTTCCGGTGCCTCGGCGCTGGTGCGGTTCGACATCATGGAAGGTCTGTCGGGTTCGGCGCACGGTGACTTCCTGCGCGGCGATAACGAAGATTCCACTTCGCTACCCACCGCAGGTGCAACCGGCAGTGTGCTGACCAACATCAGCCTGATCAACGGCCTGGCGGGTCTGCTGCCAGCCGGAGCGACGTTCTTCGACGGCGGCAACATCATCCTCGGTGGTAGCGGCAGCGACCTGATCGAAGGTCGCGGTGGTGACGACATCATCGATGGTGACAAGTGGCTGAACGTACGCATCAGCGTACGGGCAAACGCTGATGGCACGGGTCCTGAAATTGCTTCGTTCGACAGTATGGAGCCAATGGTGCCGTTTATGTTGAACGGTACTTACAACCCGGGCCAGTTGGTTATCGTGCGGGAGATTCTGACCGGGACTGACAACTTCGACACTGCGGTGTACTCCGGTAATTCGTCGGAGTACAGCGTCTCTGTCGAGGGCAACGCCCTCATCGTGACCGATCTGGTGGCGGGGCGTGATGGCGTCGATCGCCTGACGGGAATCGAGCGGTTGCAGTTCGCTGACCAGGCTCAGGTGACCGGCTTTGGCAACGGCGTAAACAGCGAGCTGTCGGGCCGTCTGGCAATCCTTGATGCGGACACCGGTGCGCGTGAGGATGCGCCGGTCGCCGGCCAATTGCTGCGCGTCAGCAATCGGGCGATACATGACGCGGATAACGTAAGTGCTGCCAATCCGACCGGCGCGATTGCCGGTGCGATGGCTTACTACTGGCAGGTCGAAAACGTTGCCGGCTCGGGCATCTATGAAGACATCACCGTTGTCGCCGCCGGCGAGGCACAGCGTGCGACCGGCACCACCTTCCTGGTGACAGACGATGTTGCGGGCCTGAACATCCGCGTCCGGGCGGTGTTTCAAGATGCCAAGGGTACGCTGGAAATCGTCGACTCGTCGGCGAACAACGCACCGACCGCAGGGCCGACCGTCACCGGGCTTCTGGTACAGAACCAGGTGTTGACGGCTGACACTTCGACCATCGTCGACGTTGATGGCCTGAGCAATCCGCAGTTCACCTTCCAGTGGCAGGCGACCAACGGGGTCAGCTTTGTCGACATCGCCGGAGCCACCGGTAACACCTTCACGCTTGGCCAGGATCAGGTCGGCGATCAGGTGCGTGTGGTGGTCAGTTTCGTGGACGACTTCGGTGTGGCCGAGAGCGTTACGTCCGACCCTTCGGACCCGGTTGCCAACGTCAACGATGCACCGACAGGTGCGTTGCTGATCAGCGATACGACACCGAATCAAGGCCAGGTGCTGACCGCGCTGACTGCCGGGATTGCCGATGCGGATGGGCTGGGTGCGTTCAGCTTCCAATGGCAGCAAGGTAGCGGTGCTACTTTCACCAACATCAACGGCGCGACCGCTGCGACCTTCACCCCTGGGGTGGCGCAGATCAATCAGCAACTGCGGGTGATCGTGCGGTACACCGATGGCTTCGGCGCGCCGGAGTCGGTGACCTCTGCGGCAACCGCGGCGGTTGCTGTATTCGCTGGCGTAGTACTGACGGGCACCGCTGGGGCAAACACCCTCACCGGCACCGTGGGTAACGATGTGCTGTCTGGTTTGGGCGGAAACGATGTGCTGAACGGCCTGGCCGGTAATGACCAGCTATTTGGCGGCACTGGCAATGACACCCTCAACGGCGGAGACGACAACGACATCCTCAATGGCGAGGACGGCACCGACACACTCAACGGCGGGCTCGGCGCGGATACCATGAGCGGTGGTACCGGCAACGACACCTTTGTGGTCGACAATGTCGGCGACATTGTTATCGAGGCAGTGAATGGTGGTACCGATCTGGTGCAAACCACGCTGACAACCTTCGTGCTAGGTGCCAACGTCGAGAACCTGACCTTTACAGGTGCCGGTAACTTCACCGGTACCGGAAATGCGTTGGCCAATACCATCACCGGCGGGGTGGGTAACGACTTCCTCGATGGCGGAGCAGGTAATGATCGAATGGTAGGGGGGGGCGGTAACGATATCTACGTCGTCAATGCAGGTGGGGACGACGTGGTCGAGGCGAATGGTGGCGGTACGGATACCGTGCAGACGTCGCTGGCCAGCTACACGCTGGGCGCTAATGTCGAGAATCTGACCTACACCGGCGTCGGCAATTTCACCGGAAATGGTAACGGGTTGAACAACGTCATCACCTCTGGGGGGGGCAATGACACCCTCAATGGTGGCGGCGGCAACGACATCCTCACCGGTAATGGCGGTAACGACACGCTTAATGGCGACGCCGGTAACGACCAACTGTTCGGTGGCCTTGGCACGGATAACCTGGACGGTGGCACTGGCGATGACAGCCTCGACGGTGGTGACGGCAACGATGCATTGAGTGGTGGAGCAGGCAACGACACACTGCTTGGCGGGCTAGGCAATGACAGCCTCGATGGCGGTACCGGCACCGATCTGCTCCGGGGTGGCGATGGCAACGATACGCTGCAAGGTGGTGCCGGTAACGACACCTTGTTGGGTGAAATCGGCGCTGACACTATCGATGGTGGTGCTGGCAACGATACGGTCACTGGCGGTGCCGGCAACGACACGATGTCTGCCAATAATGGCAACGATATCTTCGTGTTCGCTGCGGGCTTCGGGGTCGATCGGATCACCGGCTTCGATGCCAACCCGGGGAACGGAGGCCAGGATCGGCTCGATATTTCCGCGTTCAACATCACGGCGTTATCCTTTGCCGGCAGCGTCACTATTGCCGATGTCGGTGCGGATACGTTGATCAGCTTCGCAGGAGCTGACTCCATCCGCCTGGTAGGTGTGGCCGACGCAACAACCGTCACTGCCACGGACTTCATTTTGGCTACTTGAGGTCTGGTTAGTACTGTCGCAGGGAACGCGAACAACGGAGGGGAGGGCATTATGCCCTCCCTTTTTTTGAGCCTGACCGTTCGTTTTGGCGCAGTTGTGTGATGCGCGAGCGTTGTCAGTTGGTGCCGTCTGCTTGAGTCGGGTAACTGGATATCAGGAGGGCCAGGCAACGAAGAATTCGCAACCGTTGGATGTCAGGAGTGCGGGAAATAGTGCTCAGTATTTATCGTCGTATACGACGCCTCGCGTGACGGGACGGAAAATCACCGATTTCCTGAGCGACATAGCCGCGTAGGAAACCGGTGGTTATTTCAGACTCGCGCCCGCGTCCTGTTCGCCAACCTGTCAATCTCGCTGATTTCAGATTATTAGGACAGGCAGACGATCATTTGAAAAATTGGCCGCGGGTCGAAAAGCGATACTTCACCCAGGGTGCAGGCTGGAGGATTTTCTCAAACCCCAAAAACGACAAAGCCCTGAATAATCAGGGCTTTGTCGTATAAAGATGGCGGAGGCGATGGGATTCGAACTCATGGACCTGTTACAGTCGACGGTTTTCAAGACCGTTGCCTTAAACCACTCGGCCACACCTCCGTTTGTGTTGCGGGCGCCATAATACCTGAATGAAACACACTGTCAAACTCTCTGCATAGCTTGTTACAGAGCGTCTGTTATGATCTTTGCGACTGAACGTTTCAAACCAACAGGAGTGTCGCCATGCGCGAACAGGATTACGCAGTTAATAACAGCGTGCAGGCTGAGCAGCTAGAGGTTAGCCGCGTCCTGCGCAACACTTACGGCTTACTCGCTCTCACCCTCGCATTCAGCGGCGTGATGGCGTTTGTCGCTCAGCAGATGCGCGTCGGTTACCCGAACGTGTTCGTGGTGCTGATCGGCTTCTACGGCCTTTTCTTCCTCACCAACAAACTTCGTGATTCTGCCTGGGGCTTGGTTTCCGCTTTTGCCCTTACCGGTTTCATGGGTTTCCTGCTCGGCCCGATCCTCAACCGTTACCTGGGAATGCAGGGTGGCGCTGAAGTGGTCAGTTCGGCGTTCGCGATGACGGCGCTGGTGTTTGGTGGTCTGTCGGCTTACGTGCTGATTACCCGCAAGGACATGAGCTTCCTGGGCGGTTTCATCACGGCAGGCTTCTTCGTGCTGCTGGGTGCGACGCTGGCGAGCTTCTTCTTCCAGATCAGCGGCCTGCAACTGGCGATCAGCGCAGGTTTTGTGCTGTTCTCCTCGGTCTGCATTCTGTACCAGACCAGCGCCATCATTCATGGCGGCGAGCGCAACTACATCATGGCGACCATCAGCCTGTATGTATCGATCTACAACCTGTTCGTCAGCTTGTTGCAGCTGTTTGGCATCATGAGCCGCGATGATTAATCGAAGGCTTTAAGTAAAAAACCCGCTCAGCAGACTGTGTGAAAACACGCTGAAGGCGATCCAAGCAAACGCCCCGACTTGTTCGGGGCGTTTGCTTTTGTGCAGGTAACAGGCGAAAAAAGGCT